>CAJFQI010000014.1 GCA_904419005.1 Candidatus Avimonas faecium
ATCCGCCAAAGCAGGAAGCAAAAAAGCGCTGCTGGGCTATATGGCGGGATTTTTGCTGTGCCTTTTGGGGGTCTTAAAAATACTGCCCCCTGTTGTTATCGCAGCCATCATGGCGGTTTCCCTGCTGCTTTTGGACCGCCGGCTTCTGAGGACAATTGATTACTCCCTGCTGGGAACTTTTTTTGCTTTTTTCGTTTTCGTCGGAAATATCGTCAAAATAGAAGGAATTCAAAATTTGCTGATTTCCGCTCTGGAAGGCCGCGTTGAGATCGTCTCGGTTTTGGTCAGCCAGGTCATCAGTAATGTACCGGCCGCGTTATTGCTGTCCGGATTTACCTCCCAATGGCAGCGCTTAATCATCGGCTGCAATTTTGGGGGCTTGGGGACCTTAATCGCTTCCATGGCAAGCCTGATTTCCTATAAAATGGTGGTACAGGAATACCCGCAGCAGCGAAAGCGGTACTTTCGTCACTTTACCCTCCTCAATATTTGTTTTTTATTCATCCTGCTGTTGCTGTACGCTCTCCTGCAAAAGTCCACCGGATTCTGGATGTCATCGGCGGCTGGGCTCGTTTCCTAAGCAAGGTGCGCGCGCCGGGATTGGTATCTGTAGTGTCCACCTTTTCCATTAAGGCCGTTTTCCATGTATTTTGATATGGAAAGCGGCCTTTTGTTTTGTCCTTCCTCTCAGCAGGCGGAAGGCGATAGGGATCCATCGGCGGTGCGCCGAACACCGGGCGCCGCTGGATGAAGGGTACGGGCATTTTTCTGCCAAGGATACATAGCACAGCCCGGCATCCAATGGGTGAAGGGGGCATAAGGGCAAAAGGAAGCGCTGAACGAGGATATTCATGGCTTGCGGCCCGCTTACCGCAGCGAGGGTTGATTCATCGGGGGCGGCGCCCCTGTTTCAATATGGGTAAGGAGGTCGTTTGCATCCTCTCCTATTACAATATAGAAGCCCCTGCGGGGCTGGGCCTTCGGTTCCCAATCCGGCCCGGTTGTGATATAATACCCCCGTGCGCCGCTGGCCGGGCCCTGTCCCCTTCGGCGGCGGAGCCCGCCCGGCGGCTGCCCGGCGGGAAAGAACGACGAGAGGAAAGGCATACCGAGATGAACGAAAAAGAAGTGGCAGAGATCCGCCGGCGGTTCCGGCCGGATAAGAGCAATATCACCCATGTCCGCGGGTGCTATGTCAACGAGCAGCGGGAGATCGTCTCCCAATTCGACCAGTCCATCGCGCTGATGCCGCAGGAGGAAGCGGAAAAGATGCTGGCTACCCTGCGGCGCACCCTGTCCGGGACGCTGGGGAAAAACCTGGTTGATATCGTTTTTTCCACCAAGCAGGTGCTGGACAGCGAGGAGCATCGGCTGCTGACGGCGCTGCGCGGCTCCCGGCTGGAGGATGCGGCGGCGGTGGAAACGCTTTACCGGAAGGTGATTGAGACGACGCCTATTGAGGGGCAGTATCTGATCCTTCTGGCATACGACACCTACGACGTGCCCTACCGCTCCCGGGACGGGGAGGAACAGGCCGATGCCTCCAGCGAGGTGTTTTCCTACATCCTGTGCAGCCTCTGCCCGGTCAAGCCGGCCAAGCCCTCGCTGTGCTACGACGTGCCGGAGAACCTGTTCCGCAGCGCCCGGGCGGACTGGCTGGTATCCCCGCCGGAGCTGGGCTTCCTGTTCCCGGCGTTTGACGACCGCAGCGCCAATATCTACAGCGCGCTGTATTATACGCGGGACACGGCGGAAAACCACCCGGCGTTTGTGGATGCGGTGTTCCGCACGCCGGTGCCCCCTCCTGCCGAGGAGCAGAAGCAGGCGTTCCAATCCGTCCTGGGCGGGGCGCTTGAGGACGAATGCAGCTACGAGGTGGTGCAGGCGGTCCGCGAGCAGATGTGCGGGATGATTGAAGAGCACAAGGCCGGCGGGGATTCCGAGCCGCTGACCGTTTCCAAGCGCACCGTCAAGGGGGTGCTTGAGGCCTGCGGCGTATCCGAAGAGCGGGTGGCGGCGTTTGAGCAGCAGTATGACGAGGCGTTCGGCGGGGAGACGGAGGTCCGGCCGCGCAACATCGTGGATACCCGGCGGATTGAGGTGCGCACCCCGGACGTGACCATCCAGGTCAACCCGGAGCGCAGCGACCTGATTGAGACCAAGGTTATCAACGGCGCGAAGTATATCCTGATCCGCGCCGAGGGCGGCGTTGAGGTCAACGGCGTCAATATCCGTATTTCCTGACCGGTGGGGGCCTGTCCGCCGGAAAGCGCGCAAAAACATAAGGAAAGGGGCGTCAAAGACGCCCCTTTCCTTATGTTTTTCTTTCGCTGCAAACGGAGAGAAACAACCTAGTCGGCTTCCGTCCCCCGGCTGAGCAGCTCCTGCTCGGTGACCTCCATCATCCGGCGGTAGGCCGGCGCCAGGGTGCGGAACGCCTGCCGGAGGGCATCCACCAGCGCATGGCTGCTGAAAAAGGCAGGGTTGGGCTCGAATTTCTCAAAGCCCAGGTATTTGCGGTTGGCCAGCTCGTCCAAAAGCGGGGGGAGCCCGACTGCCTTGGGGCGGGCGTACCGGTCGCCCGAAACGGCGAAGCCGGCGTCCTCCGCGGCCTTCGCCGCCTTGGTCCACGCCGCGGGCTTTTCGGCGATGCTGCGCCGCAGCTGCTGCATCAGGCGGGGCGGCGCCCAGCGATACCCGAGGCCGTAGGTGCTGCCCTGCAGGGAAAAGTCGATGAAAAAGCCGGGCGCGCATTCAAACGCCTTTTTGTCCCGCATAAAGGCGAGCCACATATTTTCCCGGTACATCGCCTTGTCGCGGGTGTAGCGGTTGTCCCGCCGCACCCGGCTGATCGTGCCGTTGAGCGTTGGGACAACGATGATCTGGGGGTCGATTTCCAGCACCGTGTCGGCCAGCTCCGCGACCAGCTCCCGCAGGGGGAGCAGCACCCCCTCCCGGATCTGCGGCTTATGCTCCTCGTAAAATGTTTTGCTGTCGTGAAAGCGGTTTTCCGCCAGTAGCCACATGGCCTGCTGCGTGATTCCCGTAAACATCGCGGTTTCCTCCTTTTGGAAAATGGGGCGGCACGCCCTGCCCCAGACGGCTCGGCTTCCGCGGCCGCCGGCTTTTATTGTAGCACGGCGGCCGCCGAAAAGGAAGGGAAAGGCGGGAAAAGTGGTGGAGAAAGGCAGCAAGGAACGGGGGCGGGATGGGAAAGGGCTGAAAAGAAATAAGAAGGGAAGAAAGGCCGAAAATGAGGGGTTCGGGAGGGGAGGCGTGGAAAGGGCAGGCGGGAAAGCAGCCAAAGGGGGAGGGAAACCCGGCACGGGAAAGCCGGCGGCTGCCCGCTCCCGGCTCCGGAAGGATTGCCGCCGGAAACCGCTGAATCGGACAAAAGAACGGGGGAAAACTTAAATTTTTCGGAAACCGTGCCCCCGAGGGGTGGACAACCCCGGCCGGGGCCGGTATACTAGAAACAACGGCCGCGCCGCAGGAATCCCCTTAGGGCGCGGCGCAGGCTTTCGGAAAGGCAGGAATGAACCATGGCCCACCGCATCCTGATTACCGGCGGGGTACGCAGCGGCAAGAGCCGGGCGGCCGAGCAGCGGCTGGCAGGCAGCGAACGCGTGCTTTACATCGCCACCGCCCGCTGCCTGGACGCCGAGATGGAGCGCCGCATCCAGCGCCACCGCCAGGCGCGGCCCGCCCACTGGGTCACGGCGGAGGCCAGCTCCCAGCTTTCTGCGGTGCTGGAAGCCCATCCCGAAGGGGACGTGCTGCTGGACTGCGTTTCCAACATGGTGACCAACCTGATGCTGGACGCCGAGCCCGAGTACGATTCCCTTTCAAACGACCGGGTGGAGGAGATTGAGGCCATGATCGGCCGGGAATTCGACGAGCTGATGGACGCGCTGGAGCGGCAGGACCGCCGGGCGGTCCTGGTCACCAACGAGGTGGGGCTCGGCCTGGTCGCCCCCTACCGGATGGGGCGGGTGTTCACCGACATCCTGGGACGGCTGAACCAGCGGCTCGCCGCCCGCTGCGACGAGGTCTGCCTGATGGCCTGCGGCCTTCCGCTGACCCTGAAGGCGCCCGGCGGAGAATAAAGGGCGGCGGGAACGTCCTCCCAAAGACGGGAAGGGCCGGGACGGAAAAGCCGGGACAAACGCGGCGTTAAAGCGCAGGGGAAAACGGGTCCTGCCGGATCGGGCGGGAACCCATCCGCAGGCATCAAGGCCGGCAAAAGCCGGCAGCGGGGACGCGCCGCGGCGGGCGGCGCATCCCGCATACCGCGGGGGCGGGGGAACGCCGGCGCGGCTTTGGGAAATATACGCCGCCAGGGCGGCACAGGGAGGCTTTCCAATGCAACAGCAAACCATGGCGCAGCTAAACGCCATCCGCGAAAATGTCCGCCGGGTGATCGTCGGCAAGGATTCGGTCATCGACCTGCTGCTGATTGCGATGCTCAGCGCCGGCCACGTCCTGATTGAGGATATCCCCGGCACGGGGAAAACCACGCTGGTTTCCGCGCTGGCGGCCTCGCTCGGCTGCTCGTTCCACCGCATCCAGTTCACCCCGGACGTGCTGCCCTCCGACATCACCGGCTTTACGATGTTCAACGTCAAGACGGGGGAGCAGGAGCTGCACCCCGGCGGCGTGATGCACCAGATCGTTTTGGCGGACGAGATCAACCGCACCAGCCCCAAAACCCAGTCGGCGCTGCTTGAGGTCATGCAGGAAAACCAGGTCACCATTGACGGGACGACCTATCCCGCGCCCTCCCCCTTCATGGTGCTGGCGACCCAGAACCCCATAGAGATGGCCGGGACCTACCCCCTCCCGGAAGCGCAGCTCGACCGCTTTTTGATGTGCGTATCAATGGGGTACCCTTCGCATCAGGAGGAGATGCGGATTCTGGAAAACCACCGTCCCGGCCGCCCGACGGAGGGGCTGCGGGCGATTGTCGGCGCCGAGGACGTGCTGCGGATGCAGCGGGAGCTGGAAGAGGTGTTCTGCGCGCCTCCGGTGACCGAATACATTGTTTCGATCGCGGAGGCGACCCGCGGGCTCGGCGACGTGCTTGTCGGGGTGAGCCCCCGCGGCTCGATCGCGCTGATGCAGGCGGCCAAGGGCTGCGCGCTGCTGGCCGGCCGGGCCTATGTGCTCCCGGACGATGTGCAGAAGATGGCCCCCGCCGTCCTCTGCCACCGCCTGGTGATGCGGCTGCGCTCCGGCGTGCATAAGCAGACCCCGCAGGCGGTGATTGACGCGGTCCTGCACGCCGTGCCGGTTCCGGCGGTCAAATGACCGGGCGGGGCGTCGCGGCTGTGCTGCTGTTTGCGCTGCTGCTGCTGGCGGGCTTCGCCACCGGGGTCAGCGAAATATTTGTCGCCGCCTTTATGGCCGGCTTCCTGCTCGCGTTCGCCTTGGCTTCGGCCTTGGCGGGCGCCTTTGCGCTGCGCGTAAAGCAGTCGGTTTCCTCCGCCGCCCTGGTGCGGGGAGGGATGGCGGAGGGCCGCGCGGTGCTGGATGGCCTGTTCGTATTGCCCGCGGTCGTCCGGTGCGTGTGGGCTTCGCCGGCCGGCGGCCGCCTCGTATACGCCGCCCTGCGGTGGGGCAAAAGGCCGAGCACGGTGAGCTGCCCGCTGCTCTGCCCCCACCGGGGGGCGTGGGAGGCGGGGATCGTCCGGCTGACCTGCGGGGATGTGTTCGGGCTGTTCTGCCTGCCCGTCCCGGCGACCCGGCGCCCCGCGCCGCTGGCCCCCCTGCTCGTCTATCCGGAGCTGTACGCCATCCCCGGCCAGCCGCCCCTCCCGCCAGCCAGCATGGAGTATTCGGAGAAGAATACGAGGACGGCCGACCAGGGGGATTCCTTTTCGGATACCCGCCTTTACCGCAGCGGCGACCCGCTCAAGCGGATCCATTGGAAACTGTCGATCCGCACGGGGGAGCTCCACACCCGCCAGTACGAGATGTCGCTGGACCAGCGGGTGCTCATCCTGCTGGATGACAGCGCCTGCGGCGGGGAGGCCCCGGAGACGGCGCTGGGCTATGCCGACATGGCGGCCGAGTGCGCCGCGGCGCTGGCCTATTATTACCTGTCCCACCGGCAGGCGGTCCTCCTGCTGAGCGCCGGGGAGCGGGTCGATGCCGCCGGCCCGGACGATTTTGACGAGCTGTACACGGCGCTGGCCGGCATGGCGTTTGACGCGCAGCAGCCGGCAGCGGCTTGGCTGCCCCAGGCCCTGGCCGACCTGCGCACGGTGTGCGCCTGCTATGTGATTACCCGCCGGCCCTCCGACGATGTGCTGGACTGCCTGAAGGGGGTCCCCGCGCCCCGCCGGCCGGCGGCTCTCATCTGCCTGCCGGCAGCGGACATCCCAAAGGAGGGCGAGGCGCTGGAGCAGGGGCTGCGGATCCTGCCGGTTTCCGCGCCCCGGGATATTTTGGCACGATTGGGGGGCGTACAATGACGGTTCCTGCGCTGCGCCGCCTTGACCTCCGGCGCCGGCCGGCGGACGGGGGGATGCTGCTTTTTGACGCCCTCTGCTGCTGGCTGATCAGCCTGGGCGTCCTTTTTACCCTGCGGCAGCTGTTCCGCTTTGACAATCCGGCGGGGATGATCCTGCTGCGTTCGGCCGTGACGACGGCCGCCGTCGCCGCGCTCACCCGGCGGTGGTGGATCCCGCCGGCGGCGGCCGGCGGGGTGGTGCTTCTCGTGGCGCTGGGCGGCCGGCTGCCGGATGCATGGGATTATGTTTCCGGCCTTTTCGCGTGGTGGGTCACCCGTTTCCCGCCCCTTTCCCCGTACAATACGCCGGGGACGGTGGAACTGGTGCAGTGGCTGATTACGCTGGCGGTCTGCGCCCTGGCGTTTTTCCTGGTGCGGCGGGTGCGGCTGGTCTCAGTCCTGCTGCTTTTTGCCGCGGCGCTCCTGGCCGTGGTGTATCTGGCCGGGTTCCGGGAGAACCGCGCCGCCCTCTTCTTCTTTGCCGCCGGGATCTGCCCGCTGCTTGCTCGGGGCTACTTTGTCCGCCTGTGCCGGCGGGCGGACGGCGTGGTCGGCTCGTTCCGGCGGTTCCTGCCGGCGGCGGTGGCGGCCTGCACCGCCGGCGCCCTGCTGGTGCTGCTGGCCGTGCCGGAGAATACCGCCGGCTGGAAAAACCCGGTGCTGGCCGACCAGCTGTCCGGTATCCAGAGGCTCTGGAGGGGGGACGCGCTTTCCCTGCAGGGAGAGCCCTTTTCCCTGGAGACCTCCGGCCTGCAGCCGAACCAGGGCCGGCTGGGCGGCAACCTGCACTTAAGCCATACGCCGGTGCTGGCGGTGGAAACCGATTCCCCCACCCTCCTCAAGGGGATGGTCTATTCCCGGTATACCGGCAGCGGCTGGGAGGCCGACCCCGCCCAGGATTTCCTCCTCCCTTCGGGGGAAGCGATGCTGACGGGGGGAATAGAGACGGTGGCGGAATTGGAGGGGGCGGATCAGGCGTTTGACGAAACCTTCGGGCGGCTTTTGCCGCGGGACGCCTGGGGCACCAACCCCCTCACCGACGCGATGCCGTCCGGCTACGCGGAGGTCACCCTGCTTCTGGGGGGCTACTCCCTCTATGTCCCCGAACGCCTTGATTCGCTGGCTTCGGAGGCCTCGGATACGCTGCTGTTCAACACGCGCTCCGAGGTTTTTGTCCGCTCCCAGCTGCCGAGCAACACCACCTACCGGATGCAGTACCGGCTTTTTGACCGCGCCCTGGCCGGCGGCCGGATCCCGGGGATTGAATGGGACAGCGCGGTGGAATCCTCCAGCCTGTACGACGAATATTACGCGCAGGCGGCGGCCCAGTATCTCGCGCTCCCGACCGACCTGCCCGCGTCAATCGCGACCCTGGCCAGAGAGATCGCCGCGCAGGAAAACTCCCCATACCGGCAGGCGGAGCGGCTGGAAGACTATCTGCGAAACAACTATACCTATACCCTGACGCCCGGCAGCGTCCCGCGTGACCGGGATTTCGTGGAGTATTTCTTGGAAACCGGCGAGGGCTACTGCGTGTATTTTGCCTCCGCCATGGCGGTGATGGCCCGCACGCTGGGCATCCCTTCCCGCTTTGTGATCGGGTACGGACTGCAGGCCTCCGGCGGGAGATGGATGGCGTATGCGGATACGGCGCACGCCTGGGTGGAATGCTATATCCGCGGTGTCGGCTGGGTCGCCTTTGACCCCACGGCCGGGTCCTTCTACCGCGACCCCGGGAACCGGGAGCAGGCCACCCCCTCAATGCCGGAGCAAATTTTGACAACCTCCACGCTCACCTCTACCACCTCGCCGGGCAGCACGACCGCTTCCGCCCCGCCGCCCACGACCTCCGCCCCCTCCAACAATGCCGGTACGCCCGGCGGAGACGGGGACGCTGAGCGCGGCTCCCTCGGGCTGATCCTGGGGACGGCGGCGGCCTTGCTGCTGCTGGCGGCGCTGATCGCCCTGCGGGTGATCCGGCGGCGGCGCGCCTTTGACCTGCCGGTGCTGCAGGCCCGCCTGCACACCCCGGAGGCCTGTGCCGAGGCCTATTACCGCGACCTCCTCCGGCAGCTCCGCCTGCTCGGGCTGGAGCCGAAAACGGGGGAGACGATGCGGCAGTTCGGCCAGCGGGCCGCGAAGCGGCTCCCGGAGACGGCGGAGAAGGCGGGGCGGAAGGCCGGGCAAAGCAAAAAGCCGGCCGGGCAGGATCCCGCAGCGGCAGTCTGCTATGAGCAGGCTGCGGCCCGCCTGAACGCCGCGCTGGATGTCGTCATGGATTGGCGGTACGGCGGGAAGGGGCCCTCACAGCGGGAGCTGGAAACCCTGGCCGAGGCCCACGGCGGGCTGGAACCGCTGGTGCGCCGGAGGCTGGGGGCCTGGCGGTACTTCCTGCGCCGCCGGCTGTTCTGAAGCGTTGGACACCCACCGCCGGGGAAATGAGCGGCCGGGATGGGACCGAAGGGACAGCAATAGGAAAAGAGAAAGGCAGGGAAAAGGCGGAAGGAGAACCGTCGGGATTTCCGCTCCCGTCCGGGCCCTTTTGCCGCGGCTTTCCGCCTTCTTGTTCCTTTGCTCCCGGCTTCCTTCCACGGTTCCCCCTCCCTCGCCTCGGCCTTTTTTTGCTGACGGCGCCAGCGTATGGCGGAGGGACGCTCCGGAAGGCGGCGTCCCTTCTGCTTCGGCGAGGCCGGGGCCGCCCTCTGGAAATCCGGATTTTTGTGGAAATATCCGGCGGGTTTGTGGTATAATCAGGGAAAACCGCTGGGGCACGGCATCCGGAGGCACCCTGCGCTTGCGGGGATTCCCCGGCCGCACAGCCTCGCTGGCCCCGCCCGTGCGGCAGAGGCCGCGCCGCCGCATTCCGGCTGGAAGCAGGCGGATGCGCTATGAAAAGGTTCCCCCACGGCTCCGTTCCCCGGGAAAATTCCCGGGAAAATCCGGGGAAGCCATTTGAAAATCCTAGGAAAATCCGAAAGGATGAAAGACAATGCAAGACGGTTTTCTCCGCGTGGCGGCGGCCACCCCGGCCATCCGGGTGGCGGACTGCGCGTACAACGCCCGGCAGATCCTTGCCCTGGCCGACAAGGCGCCGGCGGATACCTCCCTGCTGGTGTTCCCGGAGCTCTGTGTGACCGGCTACACCTGCGGCGACCTGTTTTTCCAGCCCGCCCTGCTCAAGGCGGCGGAGGAGGCGGTCGCCTTCCTGCTGCGGGAGACGGCGGAACGGGACATGGTGCTGCTGGCCGGCGTGCCGGTGGCCAGCCGTTCGGGCCTGTACAACTGCGCGGCGGTCTGCCACCGCGGCCGGCTGCTGGGGCTGGTGCCGAAGTCGTACCTGCCCTCCTACGCGGAATTTTACGAGGGGCGCTGGTTTACCCCGGCCAAGGACGAGCAGACCCTGCTGCGGTACGCGGGACAGGATACGCTGCTTTCCCGCAGCCAGATTTTTGCCTGCCGCTCCCTGCCGGATTTCAAGCTCGGGGTGGAGATCTGCGAGGATCTTTGGGCCTCTCCCCAGCCCTCCGAGCGGCTGACCGGCGCGGGAGCGACGGTGATTGCTAACCTCTCGGCCAGCACCGAGGGCATCGGCAAGCCCGCGTACCGGCGGCAGCTGGTCTCCCTGCAGTCCGCCCGCCTGCTGTGCGCCTATGTGTTTGCGGACGCGGGGGAGGGGGAATCCACCACTGACGTGGTGTTTTCCGGCCACAATATGATTGCGGAAAACGGCGCGGTGCTGGCGGAAAGCGCCCGCTTTACCACGGGGCTGACCGCTGCGGAGGTGGATCTGGCCCATCTGGCGTTTGACCGGCGGCGGATCACCACCTGCACCAATTCCGGCAGCATGACGGAAATCCCCTTTGACCTCGGCATCAAGCCGCTCCGGCTGACCCGCCCGGTGCCGCCGGCGCCCTTTATCCCGTCCGACCCGGCCGCCAAGGAGGCGTGCTGCGAGGAGATCCTTAACATCCAGGCCGCCGGGCTGAAGAAGCGGCTGGAGCATACCGGCGGCTGCGCGGTGCTGGGCCTGTCCGGCGGGCTGGATTCCGCGCTGGCGCTGTTGGTGACGGTGCGGGCTTACGACCGGCTGGGCAAGCCGCGCAGCGACATCCACGCGGCGACGATGCCCTGCTTCGGCACCACCAGCCGCACCCTGAACAACGCCCGCACCCTGGCCGGGGCCTGCGGCGCGACGCTGCACGAGATTGACATCACCCGCGCGGTCACCCAGCATCTGAACGACATCGGGCATACGGGCGCGCACGACGTGACCTATGAAAACGCCCAGGCCAGGGAACGCACCCAGGTGCTGATGGACCTGGCCAACCAGCGGGGAGGGCTGGTCATCGGCACCGGCGACCTGTCGGAGCTGGCGCTCGGCTGGGCGACCTACAACGGCGACCATATGTCGATGTATGGGGTGAACGCCTCGGTGCCCAAGACGCTGGTGCGCTACCTGGTCGATTACGAGGCGCGGCGGTACGGCGGGGTGATCGGCGGTGCGCTGACCGATATCCTTGACACCCCCGTCAGCCCCGAGCTGCTCCCTCCCGAGAACGGGCAGATCTCCCAGAAAACGGAGGAGCTGGTCGGCCCCTACGAGCTGCACGACTTCTTTTTGTACCATTTCCTCCGCTTTGGGGATTCCCCGTCGAAGATTTACCGGCTGGCGGTGTACGCCTTTGCCGGCCGCTTTGCGGAGGGGGAGATCAAGAAGTGGCTGAAAACCTTCTGCCGCCGCTTCTTTGCCCAGCAGTTCAAGCGTTCCTGCCTGCCGGACGGCCCCCGGGTGGGGAGCGTCGCGCTCTCCCCGCGCGGGGATTGGCGGATGCCCTCCGACGCGTCGGCCGCCCTCTGGCTCGCCGAGGCAGAGGCGCTGTAGGCGGAGTGGGGGACGTCTCCTTCAAAAAAGCAGCCCGGGGCCTCCCTTACAGGGGGGAAGCCCCGGGTTTTTGCTGTGTGTTAGGCTGCCGGTGCGTCCGCCGCCTCTATTTGGAGGATTTGCTGCTTCCAAAGCCGGCCGATCGTGGCCGGTTCCCCCGCATAGGTCACGGTGATCCGGTCGCCCACCGCGTAATTGGCCGTTTCCCCGGGCTCCAGGTCGATCCCCAATGAGGCGGCGCCTTCCCCCTCATCCAGGTCGATGGCGATGTGCCCGGCCATTGGATCTATCACGGCGACCCGGCCGCTGACGGTGTGGGTTTTCCCGGCGGGGCCGGTAGACTCCTCCACCAGCGACGCCAGCCCTCGCAGGAAATCCGCCTCCGATACGTTTTTGGTCCCCACATAATACCCAACGCTGTTTTGGAGGAATTCCACGTAATAGCAGCTATCCCCGTTCTCGTCCGTATAATGGAACAGCGCCAGGGACCGCCCGCCCAATTCGGTGAAATGCAGCTCGTCCTCCGATAAGGTGAAAGCATCGTAGGGATGCAGGAACGCTTTGGCCAGGGTGACGGTAAAGGCCTGCTCCCCATCCTCCGTGGCAAAGGTCACGCTGTTCCCGTCGTAATATACCCCCCGGCCCTGGGTCTGGTAAACGCCGTATCCGCCGTCCGGCGGGACGCGGTGGAAAGCGGGCAGGGCTTCCTCAACCGGCAGCGCGGCGCCGAAATAGGCGAGCAGCTCGTCATAGGACAGGGGGGTGAAGTCCTCGCAGGACAGGCTGATTTGCGCGGTGACGCCGGCTGGCTCCCCGATTTCGTTGATGTTTGCCGTGATGGAAAGCGGCGGCGCTCCGCCCGGCAGCGGCGAGGTGGAGAGGGACGGCGCGCCGCCCTCGCCCGGGGACGCTGCCGGCTCCGCTAGAAGGGAGACGGACAGGAGGGCGATGCAGGCGGCGGCCGCCGCCGTTGCCGCGATCCCCTTCCAAGGGAAAAGGGCCGGGCGGCTCCCCTTGGAGCGGCGCGCCAGGAAATCCTCCGTGTCCTGAAGGATTGCGTCGTCGATCCCGCCGACGGCTTGGAAGAGCATATCCTTATTCCGAAGATTCATAAAACAGGGCCTCCTTTTCTAGTGCCCGCTTCAGGCCGGAACGGATGCGGCTGAGCATATTGGCCGTTTTCGTTTCGCTGAAGCCGAAAAGTGTGGAAATTTCTTTGACCGAGTAGCAATACCAATACCGACAGACAAATACCCGCCGCTTTTCGCGGGGCAGGGTATACAGGTAGCGGGAAATGGCGTGGGAAAGCGCTTTGGCCTGCATTTCCTGTTCCACCTCCTGCTCCACCGTCCGGCCGGCAGGCAGGCATTCCGCTAGCTCGTCAATCGAGAGCGCGGCTTCCCCGCCGCGCTTGGCGGCGTTCTTCCGGTTCAGGCGGTTTAGGGCGATCCGGCGCGTTAGCTTCCCCAGGAAGGCGGCGAGGTTGGCCGGGCGGTGGGGCGGGATGCTGTTCCATGCGGCGAGGTAGGCGTCGTTTACGCATTCCTCCGCATCCTCCGCACAGCGCAGGATGTTGCAGGCGATCCGGCGGCAGTACCGCCCGTATTGGGCGTCGGTGGCCGGTATGGCCTGCGCGGAGCGGGCCCAGTATAATTCGACGATGTCGTCGTCCGTCATCCGTTGTCCCTCCCTCGTTTGAAAAGGCCTTTTCACCCAGTATACTCAAGAAAAAGGAAAATTCCTCGCGCCTTTTTAAAACAAATTTTGCAATAAAGCGGGGCGGGGAAGGGGCGGGGCCGGAGCCGGTTGGAAAAATTCGCCTTGACAAAAGCCGGGCGGATGCGTATAATAACCGTAAAGACGAAGAAGGGAATAAGACACGGCGCTTTCGCGCGCAGAGAGCCGGCGGGTGGTGTGAGCCGGCGGCAGGGCCCGTGTGGATAGCTCATCCCGGAGTCGCCCGCCTGACAAGGGCGGGACGGCAGGCGCCGTTACCGGCCGGAGCCTTGTTGGAGGCTCGCAGAGGGGCCCGTTCCGACGGGCCTGAATCAGGGTGGTACCACGGGTGTATGTTTCGCTCGTCCCTAGCGGGGACGGGCGTTTTTTATTTTACAAAGGAGGTTTTCGGCATGAAACCATCGTATCAGAAGTATATCCCCTTTCAGCAGATCCATCTGCCCGACCGGCAGTGGCCGGACCGCGTCATTGACAAAGCCCCGATCTGGTGCAGCGTCGACCTGCGGGACGGCAACCAGGCCCTGGTCGACCCGATGAACCTCCAGGAGAAGCTGGAATTTTTCCACGCGCTGGTCGACATGGGGTTCAAGGAGATCGAGGTCGGCTTCCCCTCTGCGAGCGAGACCGAGTACGAGATCTGCCGCGAGCTGATTGAGGGCGGCCATATCCCGGACGACGTAACCATCCAGGTGCTGGTCCAGGCGCGGGAGCATCTGATCCGCAGGACCTTTGAGGCGATCCGCGGGGCCAAGAACGTGATCGTCCATTTCTACAATTCCACCTCCACCCTGCAGCGCAAGGTGGTGTTCAAAAAGGAGATGCCCGGCATCATTGACATCGCGGTGCAGGGCGCGAAGCTGATCCGGGAGCTGACCGAGGGCTTTGAGGGGGACACCCGCATCCGCTACGAGTACAGCCCCGAGAGCTTCTCGGGCACCGAGCCGGAAAACGCGGTCGCCATCTGCACCGCCGTGATGCAGGCGCTCGGCGCCACGCCGGAAAACCCGGTGATCCTCAACCTGCCCGACACGGTGCAGATGTGCACCCCCAACACCTACGCCGACCAGATCGAGTATTTTATCCGGCACCTGCCCAACCGGGAGAGCGCGATCATCAGCGTCCACCCGCACAATGACCGGGGCACCGGCGTCGCGGCGGCGGAGCTGGCGCTGCTGGCCGGGGCGGAGCGGGTAGAGGGCACCCTCTTCGGCAACGGGGAGCGCACCGGCAACCTTGACATCGTGACGGTGGGGCTCAACATGTTCACCCAGGGGGTGGATCCCCAGCTCGACTTCAGCGACCTGCCCAAGCTGCGGGCGCTGTACGAGCGCTGCACCAAGATGCATGTGGGCGAGCGGCAGCCCTACGCCGGCGACCTGGTGTTCACCGCCTTCTCCGGCTCCCATCAGGACGCGATCAACAAGGGCGTCCAGTACATGAAGGAATCGGGCAGCGACTATTGGGAGATCCCCTACCTGCCGATCGACCCGGCCGACGTGGGGCGGCAGTACGAGCCGATCATCCGGATCAACTCCCAGTCGGGCAAGGGCGGGGCCGCCTACGTTATGCAGTCCTCCTTCGGCTACACCCTGCCCAAGGAGATGCATCCCGAATTCGGCGCGCTGGTCAAGGCCGCCTGCGACAAGGCGGGGACCGAGCTCAGCCCCCAGCAGATCTTCGACCTGTTCCGCAAGGAATACATCGAGGTGGACGGCCCCTACCAGCTCCTGGCCCAAAAGTATATTGACGAGAGCACGGACGACGGCTCCAGCACGATGGGGCGGTTTGTCGGCACCATCAAAAACAACGGCTTTGACCCGGTGGACGTCCACGGCAAGGGCAACGGCCCGATCAACGCCTTCTTCAACGCCCTGCACCAGGTCGGGGTGGACGGCTACCACTTTGAGGACTATTCCGAGCACGCGATCTCGATCGGCTCGGACGCCAAGGCGGTCGCCTATATCCGCCTGACCACGCCGGAGGGCAGGACCGTGTTCGGCGTAGGCCTTTCCCATAACATCTATTACGCTTCGATCCGGGGCGTGCTCTGCGCGATCAACCGTGCCCAGCGCAGCCAGGCGGCCGCGGAATGAGCGGCCGTATGCGCCGTTGCATCCGCGGGAAAGGGGAGCGAGGCCGATGGCTGGCTGGAATCCTTCGCAGTATCTGAAATTCGCCGGGGAGCGCACCCGCCCGGCCCGCGACCTGGCTGCCGCCGTCGCGATTGACAAGCCGGAGCGGGTGCTTGACGCGGGCTGCGGCCCCGGCAACAGCACCGCGGTGCTCGCCCGCCGGTGGCCGGGGGCGAAGCTGACAGGGCTGGATTCCTCGCCTGAGATGCTGGAAACGGCGCGGGCAAAGCTGCCGGGCATCCCCTTCGTGCAGGGGGACATGGGCGGCGACCTGTCCGCGCTGGGGCAGTTTGACGTGGTGTATTCCAACGCGGCGCTGCAATGGCTGCCGGACGGCGGGGAAGGGGCGCTCAACCTCTTCCGCCTGGTCAAGCCGGGCGGGGCGCTGGCGGCTCAGGTCCCCTGCAGCCGTCCCCTCGCTAGGCAGGCCGGCGGCCGTCTGGAAAACGGCTCCGCCCACCGGCTGATGGCCGAGACCGCCAAAGAGCCCCGCTTTGCTTCCTACACAGCGGGAATACAGCGCCTGTACACGATGGACGGGGGGCGGATTTACAGCCTGTTCCCCGCCGGGACGGCGGCGCTCTCTTTGTGGGAGACCAGCTACTGCCTCGCCCTGGACGGGTATGACGCGCTGGCGGAGTGGTTCCGCGGCTCGGGGATGCGGCCCTATCTGGACGCGCTGCCGGACGATGGGGAGCGCAGCGCCTTTATCCGCCGCTTCACGGAGCGGGCGGCGGAGGAATTCCCCCTGGCGGGGGACGGCCGGCTGCTGCTTTGGTTCCGCCGGCTGTTCTTTGTGGCCTATAAGCCGGAGGAGCGGTAGCGGGAAAGAAAAAGACTGGACGGCGGGGCAAAACCGTATTACAATAGAAAATGGGCTTTAAGCCCGCAAGATGGATATTCTCCGCCGTTCGGCGGATGGAGCCGCTGCGACGGCAGGAAAGGAAGATTGCGATGAATACGTACAAGGTAACCCTTCTGCGCGGGGACGGCATCGGTCCGGAGATCGTGGGCGAGGCGGTCAAGGTATTGGACGCGGCCGGCAAGAAATACGGCTTTGCCGTGCAGTATACCGACGCCCTGATGGGCGGCTGCGCCATCGACGCGACCGGCGTCCCCCTGCCGCAGGAGACGATCGACCAGTGCTTGGCGTCCGACGCGGTGCTGCTAGGCGCGGTGGGCGGCTGGAAATGGGACACCCTGCCCGGCAACCTCCGCCCGGAGGCGGGGCTGCTCGGCATCCGCGGCGCGCTGGGGCTGTTCGCCAACCTGCGCCCGGCCAAGATTTACGGCCCGCTTAAGGGCGCCTGCCCCCTGCGCCCCGACATCATCGGGGACAGCATGGACATCATGGTGGTGCGGGAGCTGACCGGCGGCATCTACTTCGGCAAGCGGGGCCGCGAGACGGTGGACGGCGTGGAGGCCGCCTACGACACCGAATATTACACCACCAAGGAGGTGGAGCGGATCGCCCGCATCGCCTTTGAGTCCGCCCGCAAGCGCAGCAAGAAGGTGCACAATATCGACAAGGCCAACGTGCTCGAATCCTCCCGCCTGTGGAGGGAGACGGTGCTGCGGGTTGCCAAGGAATACCCGGATGTGGAGCTGCAGCACCTGTATGTGGACAACGCGGCGATGCAGCTGGTCCGCAACCCCAAGCAGTTTGACGTGATGCTCTGCTCGAACATCTTCGGCGACATCCTGTCGGACGAGGCGTCCCAGGTCGCCGGCTCGATCGGGATGCTGGCCTCCGCCTCCTTGGGCGAGGGCAAGCGCGGCCTGTACGAGCCGATCCACGGCTCCGCCCCGGATATCGCCGGCCAGGGCATCGCCAACCCGCTGGCCACCATCCTGTCGGTCGCGATGATGCTGCGGTATTCGCTGGACGAGCCGGCGGCGGCCGACGCGATTGAAAAGGCGGTCGAAAAGGTGCTCGACGACGGGCTGCGCACCCCGGACATCTACACCGAGGGCTGCCGCAAGATCGGCACCGTTGAAATGGGCGACGCGGTCGTCGCGGCGCTGGCGTAAGGGCCGGATCACACGCATTGGAGGCCGTCCCGCCGGATACGGCGGGACGGCTTTTTTCCGCCGGATACGGCGGGACGGCCTTCCCTATGGGCGAAGCGCCGCACATAGGAGCAGGCCGTCCGAAGCTGTGGAAACAGCGGCGGCAGGGCAAAGGCCGATGGGCCGAAGCCGGCAAGGCAGGCCCGCCCGACGCTGGAGAGGCGTGAGCAAAACGGGGGATGCCGCCGGCATAGCCCCCGCGGCTGCCGGTGCGAAAGGGCCGCGCGGCGCCGGATGGCCTCTGCGGCCGCGGATGGGCTACTGCGGCCGGGCGGGAGGCGCTTCCCCGGCCGGCTGTCCGTCCTCTATCAGGGCATACCCGCCGTTTCGCAGCGCCGCCCGGAGCTCCGCATTCGAAGAGACGGGGCAGGGCAGCAGCAGGCCGCCCCGCCCGAGGTCCTCGTATTCGTGAAAGTCGCTGCCGGAGGAAAGCAGCAGCCGGTGCCGGCGGGCAAAGGCGGCGGCTTGTGCGTTGTGGTTTTGGTGCCGGACGTTGCCGTTGTACGCTTCCACCCCGTCCAGCAGGGAGGGGTCGCGGGGGGACAGCCCGGAACGGCAGGGATGGGCCTGGAACAGCAGCGCGCCGTATTCCCGGCAGGCGCGGTATACCTCCGCCTGGGTCATCGCATAGAGCCGGGGGTATTCGTACAGGAAATCCCGGCCGATGCCGTACAGCAGGAAGTCCTCCGGCCCGCCGGCAAGGCAGCTCTCCGCCCCCAGGAGGACGGTCAGGCCGGCCTTGGCGCCTTCCTCGCAGGCCCGGTCGTAGCCGCGCAGGTAGCGGTCCACCCTTTCCCGCGGGGAGCCGGGGAAGCCTTCAAGCACATAGCGGTTGAAATGGTCGGTGACGACGATGCCGCCGTACCCGATCCGGGCGTATTCCCGCACGGCCTCCGCCGCGGGGATGGAGCCGCAGGGGCTGGTTTCGCTGGTGTGGCAGTGCATTTCGATCTTTCTTTTTAAGGTGTCCATAAGCGCAAAACTCCTTTTTCGGCTTTTTTCAGCGGGTGAGGCGGCGGATCCAGCTCCCGCGGTTGACCTTGACCGCCGCCACAAAGCATTTGAGGATCTGGTCCGATTTCAGGCAAAGGAAGACGGCCAGCGGGGGCAGATGGAACACGAACGCCGCCAGCGCCGCGCTGGGGATCACGATCAGCCACATGAAAACGGAATCGTTGACCAGCACAAAGGTCGTATCGCCCCCGCCGCGCACAATGCCGGTCAGCACCGCCACCTGGTAGGAAGTGCCCACCACCGTCACGCACAGCACGCTGATAAATTGAAGGGCCAGCCGGCGGGTTTCCTCGGCAATCTGGTAAAAGCCGAGGATGGCATCCTTGCTGACAAACAGGAGGAGCCCCGTGGCCACGCCGATGCCGAGATAAAGGAGCTGCAAGGTCTTGGCATAGGCGCGCACGTCGTCCAGCCGCCCCTCCCCAATGGTCTTGCCCACGATGACCGAGCTGGCGCTCGCCGAGCCGTAGGAGACCACGGTCAGGATCTGGAAAACGGTGGTGGCGATGCTGTTGGCCGCGATGGTCGCCTGGCCCATATGGCCGAGGATGGCGGTCTGGATCGCCATCGCCACCCCCCAGATCGTATTGGACAGGATGACGGGCAGCCCGGTGTGCAGATAATCCCGCAGCAGCGCGCCGTCCGCACGGCGGAAGTCCCGCAGGCGGGTGCGCAGCTTCTTGTCCCTGAAACGGACGTACAGCACCATAATCAGGAATTCCACAATCCGGGAGATCAGGGTGGCGATGGCCGCCCCGCGGATGCCCAGCTCCGGCGCGCCGAGGCTGCCGAAGATCAGCAGGGAGTTCAGGCAGCAGTTGATCAGCAGGGTGGAGCCGGAGACAAGGAAGCTGATCTTCACGGTTTCGACGCTGCGCAGGGCGGCGAGCAGGATGTTGGTCATGGCGAAGAAGACATAGGAAAATGCGATAATTTGCAGATACTTTGTCCCCTCCGCCACCACGGCCGCGTCGTCGGTCAGCAGGCCGAGGCAGCCGCCGGGGAAGAAGAAAACCAACGCCCACAGCGCCAGCGCCGCGCCGACGGCGATGCGCATCCCGATCGTCTGGATCCGCCGGATGGGCTCCGTCTCCCGCCTTCCCCAATACTGGGAGGAGAGCACCACGATCCCTTCGCCCACCCCCATGACGATCATCTGCAGCAGGAATTGGATCTGGTTGACCAGCGCGCTGCCCGCCAGCGCGGTTTCGCTGTAGGCGCCCAGCATGACGTTGTCCGCCAGGTTGACGCTGAAGGTGAGGATGTTCTGTAACGCGATCATCCCCGTCAGGGAGAAAAAGGAACGATAAAAGCGGGAATCCTTGACAAACAAACGCATGAATAACCATCCTTGCCTTGATAAAATCCAAAAGACGAAGAAAAGGAGACAAGCCGATGACCCGACCCGTATCCGGAAAGCGACCTGAAATCTTAGCCCCGGCCGGCGACCGCGAGCGGCTGGAGGCCGCGCTGCGGTACCGCGCGGACGCCGTCTACCTGGCGGGCAGCCGGTTCGGGATGCGCTCCGCCCCCCGGAATTTTACCGAAGAGGGGCTGCGGGAGGCGTTCCGGCTGGCCCACGGCGCCGGGGCCAGGGCATACGTCACGGTCAATACCCTGCCCCGCAGCGGGGAGATCGACGGCCTGCCGCCCTACCTGGAGCTTTTGCAGGAGGCGGGGGCGGACGCGCTGATCGTGGCCGACCTGGGGGTGCTGGACCTGGCCCGGCGGTATGCCCCGCGCTGCGCGCTCCACGTCTCCACCCAGGCGGGGGTGGTCAATTACGCCGCCGCCCGGATGCTGCACGAGATGGGGGCCTCCCGCGTCGTCCTGGCGCGGGAGCTGTCCCTGGCGGAGGTGGCGGAGATCCGCGCCCGCACCCCGAAGGAGCTGGAGCTGGAGTGCTTTGTCCACGGGGCGATGTGTATGTCGGTTTCGGGGCGCTGCCTGCTCTCCAATTACCTGACGGGGCGGGACGCCAACCGGGGGGACTGCGCCCAGCCCTGCCGGTGGAAATACAAGCTGATTGAGGAAAAGCGGCCGGGCGAGGAATACGAGATCGGCCAGGGGGAGGGCGGCTCCTACATTCTGAACGCCAACGACCTGTGTATGCTGGAGCATATCGCCGATCTGGCGCAGGCGGGCGTGGATTCCTTGAAAATCGAGGGGCGCGCCAAGGCCGCCTATTATGTAGCGGCGGCGACCAACGCCTACCGCTGCGCGGCGGACGCCTACGAGGCCGCCGGCTTCCCGCCCGATTTCCGCCCCGCCCCCTGGATGCGGGAGGAGCTGGACAAGATCAGCCACCGCCCCTACGGCACCGGCTTTTATTATGGGATGCCGGAGCAGAACACCCGCTTCGGCGGGTATGTGCGGGACTACGAGGTGGCGGCGGTGGCGGAGGGCTACGAAAACGGGCGGCTCCTGCTCTCCCAGCGGAACCATTTCCGCCGGGGCGAGGTGCTCGACGTGCTGGAGCCGGGCCGCCCGCCCTTTTTGCTCCCGGTGACGGAGCTGTACGACGGCGGCGGGGAGCCGGTAGAGGCGGCCCCCCATCCGCTGATGAGGCTGCAGGTGCCGTATCCCCGCCCCCTGGCGGCAGGGAGCTATCTGCGCCGTCGGACGCAGGCGGGATAAAACGGAAAGGCGGCGCGACGGCATTGCCGGCCGTGTTGCCTTTTCCCTCTTGCCGGCGCTTCGCGCCTCTGCCGCGGCTTTTTTGAAACAGGCAAGGGCGAGAGGAGAAAAGCCTCCGCACAGCCCCCGGGCCGGAGGGCGCGGGGCCGCGGTGGAAGAGCCGACCAGGAACCGCATTAAACGGAAAAAACGGGAGGAGAAGGGCCGGGATGAATGCTGAACGCCGGACAGGGCGCCGCTTCCAAAGCCGGACGCGGGCTCCTGCCCTTTGATATCGCGCGTTTTACGGGCTTTGGGCGCGGCCGGTGCCCGAGCCGTCCGCCCTCCATGGGACGCAGACGCAGCGGACAGCGGCCTTCGGCGCGGGGAATTTCCCCGCGCCGTTTTTTATGCTCTTTTATCCCTTCTTTGCGTCCGGCGGGGCGGTTTGCCGCCGCAGGGCACCGGAAAGGAAAAAGCGGACAGCAACAGTATAGCACCCGTTTTCCGCCGTGGCAAGACGCGGCGCGGCGGATCCCGGCGGTTTAAATCCCGCGAAACCGGGCAAAATAGGCAAAGAACCATGGATGGGAGGAATGGGTATGCGCCGCCGGGCCGCTGTGTTTTTTGTGATCGCCCTGTTTATGCTGGGGGCTCTGATCCTCCGGGTGTATGTGCTGACGGACGGGCCGCTCGCCCAGGTGGCGGATCAGCAGGCAAGCCTGACCGTTACGGTGGCCAACGCACGAGGCACGATTTACGACACCAACCTCAAGCCGCTGGTCAACGCCGATACGGAGTACCGGGCCTGCCTGAGCCCGACGCCGCAGGCGCTGTCTGCCGTCTCCGGCAGCCTGACCGAGGCGGAGCTGGAGGAGCTGACGACCCGGCTGCAAAGCGGAAAGCCGGTTGCGGTGGCGCTCGACGGCCCGCCTTCCTCCGCCGGCGGGCTGGTGGTAGTGGACGCCCCGGTGCGGTATACCGAGCCGCTGCTGGCGCCGCATGTGCTCGGCTATATGGACGGGGACGGCCTCCACGGCGTGAGCGGGGCCGAGCTGGCGTTTGACGAGCTGCTGAACGCCTGCTCCGGCACGGCGGAGGCGACCTATACCGTGGATGCGGTGGGGCGGCCTTTGCAGGGGATCTCGCCCACCCTCAGCAATACGCTGGATTCCGCCAAGGCGGGGGTCGTGCTGACGATTGACAGCGAGATCCAGAAAATCGCGGAAAACGCCGCCAAGGAGCATATGACCAAGGGGGCGGTGGTGGTGATGGAGCCGTCCACCGGGCGGATCCTGGCGATGGTGAGCCTGCCCGACTACCAGCCCTCGACTGTGGCCGATTGCTTAGACCAGGAGGACGGGCCGCTGCTGAACCGCGCGCTGTGCAACTACAACTGCGGGTCGGTCTTCAAAATCGTGACGGCCGCCGCAGCCATTGAGGCGGGGATCCCCCTTGATACCTCCTACACCTGTTACGGGGCGGTGGACGTGGGCGGCGTGACCTTCCACTGCCACAACCGGCTGGGGCACGGGACGCTCAATATGACCGAAGCCTTTGCCGAATCCTGCAACCCTTATTTCATCCGCCTGGCCCAGCAGATGGGCGGGCAGACGCTGTACAACATGGCGGTGGCGCTGGGCTTTGACCGCCCGGTGATCCTGGCCGAGGGATGGAAGACCGCGCGGGCGGTCCTGCCGTCGGAAACCGAGCTGCTGGCCCCGGCGGCGGTCGCCAACCTGGCGTTTGGGCAGGGGGCGCTGATGGCGACCCCCGTGCATATCGCTCAGATGGTCGCCGCCGTGGTCAACGACGGCGAGATCATCCGCCCCACCCTCCTCAAGGGCACCGTTGACGCCCAGGGCGTCGTGACCGAGGAGGCGGTCGCCCCGGCCCAGACCGCGTTTTCCGCCGGCACGGCCCGCACCCTCCGGAAGATGATGCTCGCCGTGGTGGAAGAGGGGACCGGCCGTTCCGCCCGCCCCTTTGAGCTGGGCGGCGGAGGGAAGACCGGGACGGCGGAAACCGGATGGGAGCAGGACGGCAGGGAGGTCGTCCAAAGCTGGTTCGGCGGCTTCTACCCGGCAGAGGACCCGCGGTATGTGGTGGTGGTCCTGGCGGAGGATGCGGAGAACACAGGCGGGCAGTCCTCCCCGGTTTATAAACAGATCTGCGAGGAGCTGACCATGCTGGAAAGGCAGCGGGAGGCCGAAAAGCAGGCGGCTGGCCAGGCGGGAGTGACGGCGCAGGAGCCGGCGGCGGAGGGCATCTCGGAAAGCAGGGAATAGGAGGACGCCCCGGCCCCTGGCGGTGATGCGCCGCTTATCCCCTTTTCCAAGGAGGTTTGCGTTGCAAAAGGTAAAGTATGGCTTGATGTTTTTCTTATTTTCATAAAAAGAGATAGTATTTGGTGATAAATATAGCATATAACTACTCATAAACGGCACCTTCCACCCAGTAGAATAAATGGGTGAAAGGAGGCAAAAGCGATGCTTGATTATGAGCAGGAATCCGGCGCGTATGATTTCGGGATCCGTCTGCGCAGCCTGAGGCGGGCGAGGGGGCTTTCACAGGCCGAAGCGGCAAAGCTCCTGGGGATCAGCAAGAATTCGCTGTACCGCTATGAATGCAATTCCCAGGAGCCGACACTCAGCATCCTGATAAGGCTTGCCCGGTGCTACAACACCACGCTCGACTATATTGCCGGCCTGGAGGATGCGGCAGTGGTCGCCGTTTACGGCTTGCCGCCCGAGAAAAAGAAGCTGTTCTGCGATTTCGTCCGCGCGTTTGTGGACGGCGGCAAGGAGGGGCGGTAATCCGCCGGGATTCGGACAGGGCGGGAGAGGGCAGGGGAGCGGGGGAGGCGCCCCTGCCCTTTCCGTATCTGCTTGGGCAAAGCAGCCGCCCGCCGTGAAGCCGGGGAGAACGCGCGGCCGGGGGGGGAACCGGCAGGCGGGCAGGCGGGACGACGGGAAAACCGAAAGAGCCGAAGCAATCGGAAAAACGGGCGGGAAAGGCTTCCGCCGCAGGCATTCAGCGCAGCGGGAAAAGAACGGGAAGGGCGATCCGCCAACAGGGCCTTGGCCTGTGCGGAGTCCCCGGCTTTTGCAGACGGGCGGGTCACGCTGGCCCGCAGCCGGAACGGCCATCCGCCGCGGCGGATGGCCGTTGCCGACTTTGCCAATGAACCAAGCCGTTGAGCCGGCTTGAAGTCGGGGGCGAAATGGGGTAAAATGGGGCAGTATGAAGAAAAAACGCGCGGGGCCCGCGGGTAGGAGGAAGCTATGCCGCTCAAGAAAAATCAAATCGTCCGCCTGGAAATCACCGGCATGACGGCGGAGGGCAGCGGCGTCGGCCGCACCGCTGGATCGGAAGAGCCGGGCATGGCGGTTTTTGTGCCTTTTACAGCCGTGGGGGATACGGTGGACTGCCGGATTGTGAAGGTGGCCTCCGGGTATGCGTTCGGCCGGATTGAACGGCTGCTGGAGCCCTCCCCGGACCGCGTGACGGGGTCGGAGGGGGCGAGCTGTCCCGCCTTCGGCAAATGCGGCGGATGCGTGTACCGGCATGTGCGCTACGAGGCGGAGCTGCGCTACAAGTGGCAGCGGGTCGCCGACGCGCTCCGGCGCATCGGCGGGCTGGAGCTAGCCCCCCAGCCGATTGTGGGGGCCGACCGGCCGGATGGATACCGCAACAAGGCGCAGTACCCGGCCGCGCCGGGGCCGGAGGGGCTGCGGATCGGCTTCTACGCCCCCCGGAGCCACCGGATTGTGGAGCAGCATTACTGCCGGCTCCAGCCCCCGGTATTCGGCCGGGCGGTGGATATCGTCGCCCGCTGGGCCAAGGAGGCGGGGGCGGCCGGCTATGACGAGCAGACGGGCACCGGCCTGCTGCGGCATATTTACCTCCGCCAGGCGGAGGCGACCGGCGAGGTGATGGTCTGCCTGGTCTGTACCTCGGGCAAGCTCCCCCGCGCGGGTGAGCTGGTGGCCGGCCTGCGTGCGGGCGTGCCGGGCTTGGCCGGTGTCGTCGTCAACCTCAACCGGGAACGGACCAATGTGATCCTGGGGAAAAAGGAGTTCGTCTTGTGGGGCAGGGGCCACATTACCGATACGCTCTGCGGGCTGAATTTCCGCCTGTCGCCCCAATCCTTTTACCAGGTGAACCGCCGGCAGGCCCAGCGGCTGTATGAGCTGGCGGCGGAGGAGGCGGCGCTCACCGGCCGGGAAGTGGTGCTCGACCTGTACTGCGGCACGGGGACGATCGGGCTGTCCATGGCCGCGCGTGCCGGGCAGGTGATCGGGGTGGAGGCGGTGGCTCCCGCCGTGGAGGATGCCCGCCGGAACGCGCGGGAAAACGGGATTGAAAACGCCCGCTTCCTCTGTGCCGACGCGGCGCAGGCGGCCGCACAGCTCCGGGCGGAGGGGCTGTCGCCGGATGTGGTGGTCCTTGACCCGCCCCGCAAGGGCTGCGACGCCGCCCTGGTCGCGACCGTAGCGGAAATGGGGCCGGAGCGGGTGGTTTATGTCTCCTGCGATCCGGCTACGCTGGCGCGCGACCTGGCGCGCTTCCGGGAGCACGGCTACGAGGCGCGCCGCGCCGCGCCGGTGGATATGTTCCCCCGCACGGCCCATGTGGAGACGGTTGCCTTGCTATCTCGGAAATCCGCGGCAGGGCTTTCCACCCCGTGACCATCCGCCCGAAGCGCATGGGGCTGGACGAGCCCAAGGCGTAATCGGCGTGCGAGGACCTTCAAAAGTACATGAAGGAGCCCTGCGGCCTGACCGCGCGCCCCCTATATATCGCGCCGATGAAGGCGGAGTGCGGGCTGGAGAAGCAGGCCGGCCGCTCGGGCGGCAAAAGGCAGCTGGCATGCCCGCCCGAGAAGCGCGAGGCGATTCTGGACGCGTTCCGTCACTTCGGGATGATTGAGGACGCAAGAGAGGAGGTGAGAGACAGTGCGGATAGATTTTAACGCCATCAACGAGGTAACCGTCCCAGGCATGAACGGGGGTGCCGGACAGATGTCGGCAAAGATGCATATGGGCGAGCACGGGAAAATCATCCCCTGCAAGATTCATCCCGGCGGCTCCATCGGTGTGCACAAGCACGAGACGAGCGACGACATCAACTACGTCATTTCCGGCGCCGGGGTTGCCGTCTGCGACGGGCAGGAGGAGCCGCTCGCTCCCGGCGTGTGCCATGTGTGCCCGAAGGGCTCGGAGCACGCCATACGGAACTCCGGCGACGAGGACCTCTGCCTGCTGACCGTCGTCGTTGAGAGATAAAAGGCTTCATTTGCCGTTTTAAGACGTTTTTAGCCCGTTGGGGTAGTCGTGTGTACCCCTTTGCGGGCTTTTTTCGTGCCTTAAACGGCTTTGAGAGCGTCAGAGGAACCAGAGGAGGCGCAGGTGTGCATCTCGCGTGCGCCTGGTGACCAGCCGCCATGCGGGCGGCTGGCTCTCGTGCTGCTGCAAAAAAGGCCTTTAGGCTCGGCGGATGCGATTCCAAGCAGCAATTCTATGCCCGGATCCGCACAATGCCGCTTCTGCTGCGCCGCGCATTTGCAATCAAAGGGCGGGCAAGGCGCCTATTTGATACCGACGCCTTCACCCGCCCCTTTTTTAATTCCTGCGGCGTCGCCCTCGCTATAGACCTGCACTTCATAATCCCAGTGCAAAATGCCCGATACGACGATGAGCTGTACGGTAAACGCCGGCTCTGCGCCATATTCCGTTCGGGCTGTACGCAGGACCTCGCCCAATACCTGTTCCCGGTTTCCTTCGGTGCAACCGGCGCAAAGGTATTTTCCCTTGGGCAATACCTTCAATCCGTCGATCTCCGCGTAACGGGTGCAGACGGCAAAGAGCCTGGATACCCCGTTTTCGGTATAAATGCCCGCCAAATCCTCAAAGGCAAACTGCTCCTTGCAGGCTGGAGGCACTTGGCCATAGAAGTGGCTGAGATAATTCCAAAGATTATCCAGGGTCGGCGCTTTCAGGGTGTCGGAAAGCAAAATCACCCGCTCCGGGCAATCCCTGGTAAAGACGCCGTTCGGATTTTGGCGTATCTGCAATTTCCGTTCATAGTCCGCTTTTGCTGACTGTATTTTTGATTTGCTGTATTGCAGGGCCGCGATTTTTTCATCGGCCTTTTTCTCTGCCTGCACTAAAAAGTCGACAATTTTTTGAAGATCGTCATACGCCAAAACCCTTTTGATCTCCTGCAGGGGCAAATCCATCTTCTGCAAAGCCCGCACCGTATTCAGGCGGACAAGATCCTGCTCGGTATAGTAGCGGTAATTGGTCCATTCGTCCTTTTTGCTCGGCTTGACCAGCCCGATGCGGTCATAATGCCGCAGCGTTTCGCTGGTTGTATGGACGGCCTTTGCCGCTTCTCCCACGGAAAAATATTTTTTCATTTTTCTTTTCTCCTATTGACCTTTGTGTAACACAAGGGTTTATCCTTTATTCTAGCAGGGGATATGGCGAAAAGCAATAGAGATGGTCCTGCTGCTTTGGAGGAATGGCGGCCTGGTAGAGCGCCAACCGGTTTGCTTTGCCGCTTGACGGGCCGGGGACGGCTATGCACTCCAATGGCCATTCGAATGGATATATTGATGGAGGAATCCCGATGAAAAGAATCTTTTCCCTTGTATTGTGCTTGGCGTTTGGCAGTTTGGCTTTGGCAGGCTGTACAAGCGGCGGCGAACCATGGGAGGAAAAAAGCTATACGCCGGAAACAGAGGTCAGCGAAATCAACCTGGAGGTACGGGACCGGGAAATTGAAGTGTCGCTGTCCGAGGACGAACAGGTCCATATACAGTATTCGGAAAACGGCAAAGAGTATTACGAGATTTCCGCCTCTGACGGCCTGTTGACCATGGTTAGCGCAAGCGATAAGGAGTGGACGGATTATATAGGCGGCAAGCCCTCTGCCGAAGAGCGGAAAATATCGCTGCAGGTGCCGGGCGCGCTTTTAGAAAGCCTTACGCTGTCTACCACAAACGAGGATATTTCCCTTCCCGCGCTGACGGTAACCGGAAGCATCAGCCTCTCTTCTAACGGGGGGGATATTGCCTTTGGAAGTTTAGAGGTCGGCAGCGCCCTGACCCTGAACGTTAAGAATGGGGATATTTCCGGCACGGTTGCAGGAGGCTATGACGATTTCGCCATCCACTCCACGATCAAAAAAGGGGAATGCAATCTGCCGGAAAAGAAGGACGGCGGCGAAAAAACGCTAACGGTGTCCGGCAATAACGGCGATATCCGTATCGTGTTCACAAACGAGTCGCTGTAATTTGGGAAACCGCTGCTTTGCGGTGGGAGAATACGAAAGGCCGGAGGCGGGAAAGGAGCATTCCCCGCCTCCGGTTTTTGAAAGGGAAAATCTGGGCCCCCGTTATAGACGGGCCCATGGGGGATGCGTCCGTCGTGCCTGGATATGCCGGGATACGCCGGTGAATGGAAAACGGCGGTTGCGCGGCCCTCCGATTTATGCTATACTTAAAAATACTGTGGCTTTCACAGTGTTCCCGCGGGGATAACCGTATCCCCGCGGCCCATGCGGTCGTGGCGGAATTGGCAGACGCGCTGGATTTAGGATCCAGTTCTTTATGAGTAGGGGTTCAAGTCCCCTCGACCGCACCAGGCTGAGCCTGGACGCAATTCGCGTTCCGGGCTCAGTTTTTTATTTTACCTTTTCGCTCGCATTTATGGCGGGCATCTATTTTGCCAATGCTTCCCAGACCTGCGGTCGGCAATTCGGGATGAGTTGTCGGCTGTTTTTTTATTGTGTGGCTCAACCTTAAGCCGGATCTTTTTGGCAGCGCCCTTCCACGCCGGCAGAAAGAGAGGGGCGCATATATGGCGCTCATCGGCGCTCATCCGCCGGGAAGGCGGAAAAACGCTCGACTTCTTTCGGGTTTTATGCTATGATGAAGGATACAGAGCCTGCAGCGGGACGGGCGGGGAGCAAACCCGGCGCGGGCCGGCAGCCAAGCGGCCTCCGGGCCGCGGGAAAGGGCCGGCGGCGTTCCGCGGATGGCGGCGCTCTTTTACATGGGATGAAAGTACGGGAAGAGGCTGAAAGGCGGTGGGGACAGTGCAGAGGCCAGGCAAACGGCAGACGGACGGCGCCGGGGAACACGGCGCGCAAAAGCGGGGTCCCCGCTGTGCTTGGGGCTCCGCCGCATCCTCGCGGGCGCCGCTGCGCCTGGGGCTCCGCCGGATTCTGGCGGGCGCCGCTGCCGCCGCGGCTTTTTTGCTGTCCGGTTGCAGCATGGGCGCTGATGTTGAGGGGCTGATGCGCCCGCCCCGCACCACCGGCGAGCAGGAGGCCATCCAGTCGGCCCTTGAGGATTACCTGGGCAGCGCTTCGGGCTATACCCTGAAGTATCCGCAGTCCGGGGAGTACCGTTCCGCCTTTATCCGCAAGGATCTCAACGGGGACGGGCAGGAGGAGGCCCTGGTTTTTTACCAGCCGGGGGCCAAAAGCCGTAACGTCCATGTCAATATGCTGCTGAACACCGACGAGGGCTGGCGCTCCATCAGCGATATTGAGGGGCCCAGCACCGACGTTGAGGAGGTCCTTTTCGGGGACTTAAACGCCGACGGCATCCTGGAGGTGTTTGTGGGCTGGAATATCTATAACGTCAGCGATCGGCAGCTGACCCTGTATACCCTGACCAACGGCACGCTTACTGCGTGGTATGAGGGGCTGTATTCCTCCCTGCTGGTAGGGGATATGACGGCCGACGGGCGGGACGACCTTTTGGTGCTCCAGTCCGGGACAGCGGGGGAAAGCGCGCGGGCCGCTTTGTGGAGCGTCGTGCAGCCCGAATCCGGGGACGCAGTGCTCAGCGAGATCGGGACCGCCGCTTTGGATACCACCATCCAGGAGTACCGCACCATCCAGACCTGCCCGCTCAGCGGCGCGGTGACCGGCATTTATATTGACGCAGTGCGCACCGCCGGCGGCCTGGTGACCGAGCTGCTGTATTGGGACGGCCGCCAGCTTTTGGCGCCTTTCCACGACGAAAGCACCGGCCTGACCCAATTGACCTACCGCGACGCGGGCATCCCCAGCATGGATGTGGACGGGGACGGGCAGGTGGAGTGGCCCTCCTGCACGATGTTCCCCGGCACGGAGGACCAGGGAAGGGGCACGCCGTGGAAAACCGATTGGATGAGCTGGGATTATGAAAGCGGGACCTCCTCCCGCAAATTTTCGAGCGTGGTCAACCTGCGGGACGGCTACCTCCTGCGGCTGGACGACAGCTGGGAGGGGATGATTTCCGCCGATTACGACCGGGAGGAAGCCATCCTTTCCCTGTACGACATCCGCCAGGGGCAGGAGGAGGAACGAGAGATCCTCGCGCTGCGCACCATCCCGGCCGTCCGCCGGACCACGGACGACGAGGCTCCCGCGGCTACGACGGCGGCTTCAACGGCGGCCGCCACCGGCGCCGAAACGCCGGCGACCGCGGCAGACGGGCCTTTGGCGGGGGCGGGCATGACGGAGGACGCGGCGATGGACGGCGCGGCCGGTTCCGCTAACGCCGCATCCGAGGCGGACGGGGAAAAGACGGCAGGGCAGGAACGGCGCCGGTTTGAACCCCTGGAAAAGAAAGAGGACGGCACCGTCTATGAGGTTTGGTACAGCACGGAGGAACCCTTCCTGCTGTCAATGGAATACATCCGGTATATGTTTGTTTTCCTGTCGTAAATGCGGCGCAGGGGGAGAGGACGGAATCGGCCGGAGAGGCCAAAGAGGCCCGGGAGGGTTTTGAAAGGCTCAGAAGGGAGAGGGACGATTTGAAGCGCGTGTTGGTCTGTGAGGACGAGCAGTCGATCCGGGAGTTTGTGGTGATCAACCTCAAACGCTCAGGGTACGAGGTGCTTGAAGCGGGCTCCGGCGAGGAGGCCCTGAAGCGGTATGACGAGGAAAAGGGCAATGTCGATATCGCGCTGCTTGATATCATGCTGCCGGGGATGGACGGCTTTGCCGTCTGCCGGGAGCTGCGGCAGCGCAGCGACACCATCGGGATCATCATGCTGACCGCCCGCACCCAGGAGATGGAAAAGGTGGGCGGGCTGATGATGGGGGCGGACGACTATGTGACCAAGCCCTTCAGCCCGTCGGAGCTGATGGCCCGGGTAGACGCGCTCCATCGGCGGGTGACGGCCGCCCGCAGCCGGGAGGGCGTCAGCTATCTGGAGGAAATTGCGAGCGGCGACTTTGTGCTGAACCTGCGCTCCCGTACCCTGAAGAAGCGGGGGCAGCCGGTGGAGCTGACCCAGGTGGAATTCCAGATTATGGAATATTTTTTCACCAACCCGGGCAAGGCGCTCAGCCGCACCGACATCCTCACCCGCGTGTGGGGAGAGGAGTATTTCGGGGAGGAAAAGATCGTTGACGTCAATATCCGCCGGCTGCGCATGAAGATTGAAGAGGATCCGTCCGAGCCGCGGTACATCCTGACGGTGTGGGGGCTCGGCTACAAGTGGGTGGGCTGACAGCCCGCCGCCCCGGGGCTTAAGGCGCGGGAAAAGCCATCCAAGGATTTCGGGAAGGAGGGGAGCGTATGCGCAAGGGCAGCATTACCCGCCGCTGGATGTTTAACAGCCTGGCGGTGATTCTGGCGATCCTGCTGGTGTTCGGCGTGGCCTTTGTGCTGCTGATGCGGTCGCATTATTATAAAAGCGTGGAATATTCCCTTTCCTCCCGGCTGGATTCGCTGGACGCCTTTTTGGAGCAGGTGGATTGGAGCAATGCGGCCGGCAATGCGTTTTCCGACTCCGCCCGCGAGTTTGTCGAGAGCTTCCAGGATAAGGAGCGGCTGGAGATGCAGATCGTCGACAGCGAGGGGGAGGCGATCGTTTCCTCAACCGGGTTTGAGCCGGAGGGCAGGCAGGCGCCGGATTTTTTGGAGGCGCTGGCCAGCGAGGATTACCGCGGCGTCTGGATCGGGCATACGGCCGGCGGGGAGCATGTGATGGCGGTTACCCTGGTGATCCCGGGGCCGGACGGCTCCGCACTGGGGGGGCTGCGGTACATCACCAGCCTGTCCCAGGTGGACCGGCAGATTTATATGCTTATCGGCGTCATGGTGCTTGTCTGTGCGGTGGTGCTGTTTTTCGTCATGCTGTCCGGCTCCTATTTTATCGGCTCAATCGTCCGGCCGGTGGCGGAGATCAACCGCGCGGCGCGGCAGATCGCGCTGGGGGATTACGATTCGCGGATTGAAAAGAAGACCAACGACGAAATCGGCGAGCTTTGCGACACCATCAACTATATGGCGGGGGAGATTTCCGCCGCCGAACGCATGAAAAACGACTTTATTTCCTCCGTCTCCCATGAACTGCGCACCCCTCTGACTGCCATTAAGGGCTGGGCGGAAACCCTCCGTCAAGGGGGGGCGTCCGACCAGGAGCTGACCGAGAAGGGCCTTGACGTCATCATCGGGGAAGCGGAGCGGCTTTCCGGGATTGTGGAGGAGCTGCTGGATTTCTCCCGTATGCAGGGCGGGCACCTGGTGATGCGGTTCGGGCGGACCGACATCCTGGCCGAGCTGAGCGAGGCGGTGTTCCTCTTCCGCGACCGGGCGGTGCGGGAAGGGATCGAGCTGCTGTATATTGAGCCGGAATCGCTGCCGCCGGTGCTGGGGGATCCCGCCCGCCTCAGGCAGGTGTTCATCAACGTGATTGAAAACGCCATCAAGTATACCAACCGCGGCGGGCTGATCCGGGTGGAGACCGCCGACATGGGCGCGCATGTCCAGATTGTTATCAGCGATACCGGGGTGGGGATTTCCAAGGAAGACCTGCCCAATATCAAAAAGAAGTTTTATAAAGCCAACAAAACCCGTCCTGGCTCGGGAATCGGCCTGGCGCTGGCGGATGAGATCGTCCGCCGCCACAAGGGCCGGCTTGACATTGAAAGTGAGGAGGGGGTGGGCACGACCGTGACAATCCTTCTGCCGGTCGCGCCGCCCGATACCTCTCTCCCGGCCTGAAGCGCGGCAGGAAAGGAGCCCCCTATGGCAAAACGTGAGCAGGTTCTCAAAAAAACGTCGATCGGCGGACAGGCGCTGATTGAGGGCATTATGATGCGCGGCCCGGAAAAGACGGCGATGGCGGTACGGCATGTTTCCGGCGAAATTGTTACCGAGGAATGGCCGACCTCGGGCAGCAAGCGGGCGAAATTCTGGAAGCTGCCCCTGATCCGCGGCATCTACAATTTCGTGGATTCCATGTATTTCGGGTATAAGTGCCTGATGCGCTCCGCCGAGCTTTCCGGGCTGGAGGACGAGGAAGAGACCGCCGGCAAGGGCGGGGCGGCAGCGGCTCCGTCGGCGGGCGTCGCCGGGGAAGCGGAGGCTGCGGGGGCTCCTGCGGCCTTCCCGGCCGACGCGGCGCAGCCGGAGGGCGCGCCGGCCGCTTCCCAGCCCGCAGCCGGCACAGCCGTCCGGCAGGAGCCGCCGGCTCCCGCCCCGGCTGCGGCGGACACGCCGGCGGGCCCGGCCCCTTCGGAAGCGGGCTGCGCGGAAAAAAAGGGGGAAAAGCCGGCGGGCTTCCTGTCCCAATTCGGCATGACCCTGCTGATGGTGGCGAGCGCCGTCCTGGGGGTGGTGCTTGCGGTGGGGCTGTTTATTTACCTCCCCTCCCTGCTGTTCAACCTGCTGATGAAGATACCGGCGATGGGGATGTTCAACAACCAGATCTGGCGGGCCGTGTTTGAAGGGGTGCTGCGGATCGCCCTGTTTGTGGGGTATCTGGCGGCGGTGTCCCTGATGAAGGACATCCGCCGGGTGTTCCAGTACCACGGGGCGGAGCACAAGTGCATCTTCTGCTACGAAAAGGGGCTGCCCCTGACGGTGGAAAACGTCCGCAGGCAGATCCGCTTCCATCCCCGCTGCGGCACCTCGTTTATGATTTTGATGCTGATTGTCGGCATCGTGGTGTCGATGTTCATCCCGATTGAGGTGCCGATCCTGCGCACCTTGGTCAAGCTGCTGACCATCCCGGTGATCGTCGGCATCGGGTACGAGCTGATCAAATGGGCCGGCCGCTCCGATTCGCTGGCGGTGCGGATCATCTCGGCGCCGGGGCTTTGGGTGCAGCGGCTGACGACCAAGGAGCCGGACGACAGCATGATTGAGGTGGCGATCACCGCCCTCAACCGGGTGATCCCCGAGGATCCCGAGGCCGACCGGCTGTAAGCAAAGCGGCTGCGGCGACACGCCGCAGCCGCTTATCTGCGTTTGCGGGGGGATTCCCTGCCGGATCGGACGGCAGGAAGGGGAGCTTTGGGCAAGGGATGCGGGACGGCAAAGCGGAAAGGAGGAAAACTGCATGACCTATCGGGAGCTGTACCGGGCGCTCCGGGCGCAGCTGGAGGACGGCGGCGCGAACGCCCCCGCCTTTGACGCGGCCTGCCTGCTTGAACGGTTTGCGGGCCTCCGGCGGGGGGAACTCCCGCTTAGAGGGGCGGAGCCGGTCCCGCCCGAGGCGGAGGCGCAGACGCTGCGGGCCGGGCGGCTCCGGGCGGCGGGGGAGCCGCTGCAATACCTGCTGGGGGAATGGGATTTCCTGAACCTCACCCTTGCCGTAGGGCCGGGGGTGCTGATCCCCCGGCCGGATACCGAGCTGCTCTGTGAGACGGCTGCCGCCCGGCTGAAGGGGATGGGGCCGCCGGAGGCCGGACGGCCGCTCCGGGTGCTCGACCTCTGCGCCGGGTCGGGCTGCGTGGCGCTGGGGACGGCGAGCCTCCAGCCGGGCCTTGCGGTTACGGCGGTGGAATGGTCGGAAGAGGCTTTGGCCTACCTGAGGCAAAACTGCGCCCGGTATCCCGGGTATTCCGTGGAGCCGGTCAAGGCGGACGTCCTGCACGATGCGGGCCGCTTCCCGGACGGCTGGGCGGCGATTTTGTCCAACCCGCCCTACATCCCCGCCGCCGACCTGCCCGGCCTGATGCCGGAGGTGCGCCGGGAGCCCCGCCTGGCCCTTGACGGCGGCGAGGACGGGCTGTGCTTTTACCGGACGATCGCCCGGGATTGGGCGGGCAAGCTCGCGCCGGGCGGCTTCTGCGCCGTAGAGGTGGGGATCGGCCAGGCGGGGGCGGTCGCAGCCCTGCTGCAAGGGGCGGGGCTGGAGGAGGTCGAAATCTTCCGCGACCTCGGCGGCGTGGAGCGGGTGGTCCTCGGCGTGCGCCCGGCGGAAAGCTAAGCCGGGACGGGAAAGCGTCCGTGCGGCTCAAGCCATGGTTGAGCCGTGCGGGGGCGCGGACCAAAGGGGCTTTTCAACCGGCGCTTGCTGGCCAGCTGCCGTCCTATGGGGTAGAATATCCATGCAAGCGGCGGACGCCGTTAAAAAAGCCGGAAAAGGAGGCGGCGGCAATGTTTGATATGCAGCAGGTGGGGGCCCGGATTTCGAGGCTGCGCAAGGAGGCCGACCTGACGCAGATGGAGATGGCCAACCGGCTGGGAATCAGCTTCCAGGCGGTTTCCAACTGGGAGCGTGGGGTCAGTATGCCGGATATTTCCAAGCTGGGGGAGCTGGCTGACCTGCTGCACGTCCCGATTGACCAGATCTTAGGGCATTCGCCCGCCGGGCAGGTGGTCGCAGCTGTACTGGCCGTCCGGCCGGCGGAAGGGGCGGCGCTTCAGGAAATCCAGGAGGCGGCGCCTCTCCTGCGGGACGACCAGGTGGAGGGCCTGCTTGGCCAGGAGGGCGCAGCCCAACTGGATGCGGCGAGCGTCGCCACGGTGGCCCCCTTTCTGAGCCAGGGCTTTTTGGATCGGTATGCGCGGGGGCTCCTTGAGAAAGGGGAACCCTTGTCGGCGCTCTGCCCGGTCGCCCCCTTTGTCAGCACGTCGCTCCTGGACAAGGCGGCGGAGGAAGAGGTAAAGCGGACGGGAGAGCTGAAATCGGTCGCGTGTGTCGCTCCCCACCTCAGCGCCGGGTTGGCGGACCGTTTGGCAGGGGAGGCGTATGCAAAGACCGGCGATTTTGCCTCCTTTGCCCCGCTGGCGCCCTTCCTGAGCACCCAGACGATGGATGGCTACGCGGAAAGGGCTTGGCGGCAGGGCGGTATTAACGCCATCATGCCCCTGGCCGCGTTTGTCAGCAGCGGCATGATGAACCGTATAGCCAAGGAAGCCCTGAAAAAGGAGGGCCTGGCCGGGATCTGCCCGATCCTGCCCTTTATTGACCAGCAGATTCTTGAGGATTTTCTTGCAGAATCCTTTTCCCCGTGGGGGACTGCGCCCGGCGAAGGACCGCCCACGGAAGCCGCGCGGGGCCCGGGGAAAGAGGCCGCGGGAGAAGCCCCGGAGGCAGAAGCGGAGAAGATGCAGGAGGAGCCCAGCGGGCGCGCCTAGGGCGGCTTCCGGCCCAGCTGCCCCTCCGCGCCGTCCCACTCCCGGCAGCAGAAAGCGCCCCCGGCGGAAAATTCCGCCGGGGGCGCTGCTTGGTTTGGCACGTTTGCGGCGCTGCCGCCGGCTCCGCCGTGTGGCGGGCAGCCCGCGGCCTTACCGCTTGAAGCTGTCCTTGAGGGAGACGGCGCGGTTGAAGACCGGCCGGCCCGGCCGGCTGTTCCGGCTGTCCACGCAGAAGTAGCCCAGCCGCAGGAACTGGAAGGCGGCGGGCGCTTCAACGCCGGCCAGGGAAGCCTCCACCTTGCAGCCGGTCAGGGCTTCCAGGGAATCGGGGTTCAGGCAGTCCATGAAGTCCTTGTCCCCGTCCTCCGGCTCGGGGTCGCTGAACAGGTTGCTGTAGAGCCGCACCTCGGCGTCGGCGGCGGTGGCGGCATCCACCCAGTGGATGGTACCCTTGACCTTGCGGCCGTCCGGGGTATTGCCGCCCCGGGTGGCGGGATCGTATTCCGCATATACCTCGGTCACGTTGCCGTCCGCGTCCTTTTCGCAGCCGGTGCAGCGCACGACATAGGCGCTCTTGAGCCGCACCTCGTTGCCGGGGAAGAGGCGGAAATACCCCTTGACCGGGGTCTCCAGGAAGTCGTCCCGTTCCACCCACAGGGTGCGGGAGAAGGTCACCTCCCGCGCGCCGTCTTCGGGGCGGTTGGGATTGTTTTCGACCGAAAAGGCCTCGCTCTGCCCCTCCGGGTAGTTGGTGATGGTCAGCTTGAGGGGGCGGAGCACCGCCATGGCCCGGGCGGCATTCTGGTTGAGGTCCTCCCGCAGGCAGTGCTCAAGCAGGGCGATTTCAACCATGTTGTTGGATTTGGCCACGCCGACCCGGTCGATAAAATCCCGGATTGAGGCGGGCGTGTAGCCCCGGCGGCGCAGGCCGCTGAGGGTGGGCATCCGCGGGTCGTCCCAGCCGTCCACCACGCCCTCTTCAACCAGGCGGCGGAGCTTGCGCTTGGACATGACGGTATGGGTGAGGTTGAGCCGGGCGAACTCGATCTGCCGCGGCTTGCAGGGCAGGTCGACGTTGTCCCGCACCCAGTTGTAGAGCGGGCGGTGGTCCTCAAACTCCAGCGAGCACAGGGAGTGGGTGATCCCTTCAAGCATATCCTCAATCGGGTGGGCAAAATCGTACATTGGGTAGATGCACCAGGCGTCCCCCTGACGGTGATGGGGCAGGTGGTTGATGCGGTAGATAACCGGGTCCCGCATGTTGAAGTTGCCGCTGTCCAGGTCGATCTTGGCCCGCAGGGTCATCCGGCCGTCCGGGAACTCGCCGGCCCGCATCCGGGCGAAGAGGGCGAGGCTCTCCTCTGCCGGGCGGTCGCGGTAGGGGCTGACCGCCGGATGGGTCAGGTCGCCCCGGTTCTCCCGCATCTGCTCCGGCGTCAGCTCGCAGACGTAGGCCAGCCCCTTTTCAATCAGGCCGCAGGCCAGCCCGTACATTTTTTCGAAGTAGTCGGAGGCGTAGTAGAAGCCCCCGCCCCAATCGAAGCCGAGCCAGCGGATGTCCTCCTGGATGGCGTCGACGAACTCCTCGTCCTCCTTGGTGGGGTTGGTGTCGTCCATCCGCAGGTTGCATTCCCCGCCGTATTTGAGCGCGGTGCCGAAATTGATGCAGATGGCCTTGGCATGGCCGATGTGCAGGTAGCCGTTCGGCTCGGGCGGGAAGCGGGTATGGACCTTCGCGCCCTCGCACCGGCCGCCGGGGGCCAGCTCCTCGTCAATGATGTCGTGGATAAAGTTCCCCGCGGCTGCCGGGGCGGCGGGGGAGGCGGCTTTGCCTCCGGTTTTCTCCTCAGGCATATCCCTCTGTCCTTTCCTTGATGGGCGGCCCGCTTATTCGGCGCAGCCGGCCCGGTCGATGCGTTGGATGGCCCGGTCGATCCGGGACAGCACCCGCTCCCGGCCCAGCAGCTGCATGATGCTGCACAGGTCGGGAGTGTTGGCCCGGCCGGTGACGGCTAGGCGCAGGATGGTGCTCATATCCCCGGCGTGGCCTTTGTAGCCGTCCGGGTTTTTCTTATATTCCTTGACCTCGGGGCAGAAGCCGAGCGAGGGCGCCAGGTCCTTGATGGCCTGGAACCACGCCTGCTTATCCTGCGCCGGGTCGTATACCCCCTTGTAGGCGGCCAAGACGGCCGTGGCGTCCGCCGGGGCAATGTGCTCCGGCAGGGCAAAGGCGCCGTCGAAGGTTTCGTCAAAGAAGTAGGCGGCGAAATCCGGCGCGTCGGCCCATTTCGCGAGATCCTTGCGGGGCTTGCTGCCCCCCCGGTCGATGGCGAAGATCCCGCGGGTGAAGGCCGGGTCGCGGGCCAGCAGCGCGTGGAAGTCCGGCGCGTACTCCGCCGCCCAGGCGGTGACCGCCTGGGCCACCTCGTCCGCGTCCATGCGGGAGATGACGGCCTTGCTTACGTCGTTGAGCTTGTCCGGGTCGAACAGCGCGCCGGAGGGGCTCATCTTCTTCAGGGTGAAGGGGAAGGCTGCGCGGGACGCGTCCGGGTTGCGGCGGCGCCAGTCCTCAAAATCGCTCGCGGCGATGGTCATCAGGTACTCAATCACGCTGCCGGCCGGATACCCCTGCTGCACGAAATAGTGGACGGCGGCCTCCGGGTCCTTGCGCTTGGAAAGCTTGCGCTTGCCGCCGTTTTCCAGCTTCATGATCGGGCTGATGTGCCCGTATTTCGGCGGCTTGAAGCCCAGCACGCGGAAGAGCTGGAGGTGCTTGGGCACCGAGGAAATCCATTCGTCCCCCCGCAGCACATGGGTGGTGCGCATCAGGTGGTCGTCCACCGCATGGGCGAAATGGTAGGTGGGGATGCCGTCCGACTTGAGCAGCACGATGTCCTCGTCGTTTTCGGGCATCTCGATTTTCCCCTTGATGAGGTCGTCGAATTGGATCCGCCGCTCCTCGCTGCCGGGGGAACGCAGCCGCACCACGTAGCTTTCCCCCGCCTGCACCCGGGACAGGGCCTCCTCCGTGGTCAGCCGCCGGCACAGGGCGTATTCGCCGTAATAGCCGGTGCGGACCTTGGCGGCTTCCTGCCGCTGGCGGGCGGCCTGCCGCTCCTCCTCGGAGCAGAAGCAGGGATAGGCCAGCCCCTGCGCCACCAGGGACTTGGCGTAGACGTGGTAGATGCCGGCCCGCTCGCTCTGCCGGTAGGGGCCGTAATCCCCTTGTACCACCCCGGGGGCGACGAAGCCCTCCTGCGGGGTGATGCCGTAGGCGTTGAGCCCGCGCAGGATGTCCTCCGCGCCGCCCTGCACCTCCCGCTTGCTGTCGGTGTCCTCAAGCCGGAAGTAGAACAGCCCGCCGGACGCATCGGCGGTCAGCTTGTTGACCATAGCCGAATAGAGCACCCCCAGGTGGAGGTAGCCGGTGGGGCTGGGCGGGATCCGGGTGACCCGCGCCCCCTCCTTGAGCTGCCGGGGGGGGTAGGTATTCTCCAAATCCTCCGGCGTGAGGGTCACGTCGGGGAACATCGCGTTTGCCAGCTTTTCACATGCCGTCATGGTGAACCGTCCTTTCTCGGGTGCGTTCCCCGGCCAGGCTGGCCGTCCCCCGCCGATGGCGGAAAGCCATCGGCGGGGGAAACGGGAACGGAAACGATAGTATTACTTTACCGTTTCCGGTTGAAAAAGTCAACACGGGTGTGGTATGATAAATAGTAATTCTACGGTTATGACCGTATTTTCCGTCCCCCTCGGAGTGTTCCCGCGAGGGAGGCGGCACAGCAAAGGAAAGGAAGCACATGCTATGGAGTATCGTTTTGCCGATCCGATCGTCCATCTCAACCCCTCGGCGGTCCGGGAAATCCTCAAGTATTCCGCCGACCCGGAGGTGGTTTCCCTCTCCGCGGGCAACCCCGCGCCGGAGGCGTTCCCGGTTGATGCGGTCCGGGAGATTTCCGCCCGGATTTTTGCCGAGCGTCCGATTGACGCGCTGCAGTACAGCACGACCGAAGGGTATACCCCCCTGCGGGACCGCCTCAAGGCGTACATGAAGCAGAAGCACGGGGTGGGGCGGGAGTTTGACGACCTGCTGATCACCTCCGGCGCGCAGCAGGCGCTGGAGCTGCTGGCCAAGGCGCTCATCAACCCCGGCGACGTGGTGCTGTGCGAATCGCCGAGCTTCGTCGGCTCCCTCAACTCCTTCCGCTCACTCGGGGCCAAGCTGGTCGGCGTGCCGCTGCAGAGCGACGGCATTGATATAGAGGCGCTTGAGGCGGCGATGAAGGCCAACCCCAATGCCAAGTTCCTGTACACCATCCCGAATTTCCAGAACCCGGCCGGCATCACCATGAGTATGGACAAGCGCCGCCGGGTGTATGCGCTCGCCAAGCAGTACGGCATCCTGGTCGCGGAGGACAACCCCTACGGCGACCTGCGGTATGCGGGGCAGGATCTGCCCTGCATCAAGTCCCTGGATGAAGAGGGCGCGGTGGTGTACGCCGGCACCTTCTCCAAGGTGATCTCCCCCGGAATGCGGGTCGGCTACGCAATCGCGCCCAAGACGCTGCTGCAGAAGATGATCGTCTGCAAGCAGGGGGAGGATGTGCATACCAACATCTGGTCCCAGATCGTCTGCGACGAGTTCATGGCGAAGTACGACTACGAGGCCCATCTTGAGGGGCTGCGCACCCTCTACCGCGCCAAGGCGGAGAAGGCGCTGGCGCTCATTGAGGAGCATTTGGTCCCGGCCGGGATCACCTACGACAGGGTAGAGGGCGGCCTGTTCGTCTGGTGCCACCTGCCCGAAGGGGTGAACATGCCCGAATTCTGCACCCTTGCGGTCAAGGAGCACAAGGTGGCGGTGGTGCCCGGCAACGCCTTTATGCCGTACGAAACCGACCCCTGCCAGTCCTTCCGCATCAATTTCTCCACCCCGAGCGACGAGGCGCTGGAGCGCGGCATAAGGAAGCTGGGCGCCTTCGCGAAGGAGTACCTGGCACGCTGAGCCCCGGCTCAGCGTGCCCGATTGAATCCGTTGGAAAGGACGATCCATGATGTCAACCCAGAATCCTATGACGCCCGCGGAAACCGCGGAAAACCAGGAACACACCGCGCCCCGCAAAAAGCGGGCGCTGAGCTGCATCCAGCCCTCCGGCATCCCGACGCTGGGCAATTACCTCGGCGCGATGCGCAATTGGGTGGGGATGCAGGACGAGTTCGACTGCGCCTTTGCGGTCGCCGACCTCCACGCCATCACCGTGCGGCAGGAGCCGGCCAAGTTCCGCCGCCAGATCAACGAGATGTTCGCCCTGCTGCTGGCCATCGGGCTGGATCCGGAGAAATCCCTGCTCTTTGTGCAGTCCCATGTGCCCGCCCATGCGGAGCTGGCGTGGCTGCTGGCCTGCCACACCCAGTTCGGCGAGCTGTCCCGGATGACCCAGTTCAAGGATAAGGCGGCCAAGCACGCCGACAACATCAACCTGGGGCTGTTTGCCTACCCGGCGCTGATGGCGGCGGATATCCTGCTTTACCAGCCCGACTATGTGCCGGTCGGCGCGGACCAGAAGCAGCACTGCGAGCTGACCCGGGACATTGCAATCCGCTTTAACAACCTTTATGGCAATGTGTTCACCATCCCGGAGCCGTACATTATGAAGAACGGCGCGCGGATCCGCTCGCTGCAGGAGCCGACAAGGAAGATGTCCAAATCGGACGAGAACGCCAACGCCTACATCTCCCTCAAGGACGACCCGGACACCATCCTGCGCAAGTTCAAGCGGGCGGTCACGGACAGCGACGCCTGCGTGCGGTACGCCGAGGGCAAGGACGGCGTCAACAACCTGATGGAGATCTACAGCGCCGTCACCGGCCGGACCCTGCCGGAGATTGAACGGGAATTCGAGGGCAAGGGCTACGGCGACTTCAAGGCCGCGGTGGCCGAGGCGGTGATTGAGGAGCTGCGGCCCATCCAGCAGCGCTTTGACGAGTATATGAAGGACAAGGCGCAGCTGGAGGCCCTGATGAAGCAGGGGGCGGAGCGCGCCTATGCCGTCGCCCGCCGCACCCTGTCCAAGGCGATGAAGAAGATGGGTTTCGTTCTGGTATAAGCGCCGCGGGCCGCTTCCCGGCTGCCTGCGGCGGCCGGAAGGCGGCCCCAACCGCTCCGCCGGACTCCGGAGGGGCGGAAACGCCGGGGCCGCTTCCCTTAGATGAGTGAGGCGGCCGCTATGAAAGGAGGTGAAACGATGGGGATCCACGATTATATCAGCTTCAATTCCAACGAGGAGTACGAGCGTTCGATCTTCCAGTTTGTGCAGATGGCAGGGGAGATGACCATCAAGGACGCCAAGCAGCAGCTGGACCAGGTGGTCGACCGGGTGTTTCCCAAGAACCGCCTGCTGACCTACAAATGCGGCGGGCGGAACCGGTCGGGCAGCACCCTGTATGCCTTTGACACCGGCTTCCGCTTCCAGAACGGGCAGGAGCGCATCTTCGCCTATACGCTGAAAAATACACGCAGGGACGAAGAAAAGCCCAAGAATTATTACGGCCTGTTTATCGAGCGGGAGACCATGCTGCGGGACAATATCCGCTCCCGCACCAACCGGTGGCATATCGGGGATATCGTGTTTGACAGCATGGAGGAGATGAACGCCCTGCTTTCCCGGCTGGCGGAGGAGGCGCTGTATGAGAATTGGACGTTCAGCAATTACACGTCCCGGGTGCATCATCCGATCCTGAAGAATTACCTGGAAAACACCTATTTCCAGCTGGTCCATCAGCGCAAGACCTACGTCAACGAGCAGGAGGAAAAGCTGCTGTTCAACACCGGGCTGATTGACGCGGCGTTCAACGAGCTGTTCCTGGTCTGCGACATCGTCAAGGACTCCGCCAAGGATGCGCTGTTCCGCCAGGAATACCGCAACCCGGAGATTTACAAATCCAGCAACCGGGTGTTCTGCAACTACTCCCGCAACGCCCCGCTGCCGATGGCGACCTTTTATGAAAACCCGGGCGACCTGCTGTTCAACTGGGAGATCGCCCAGCGGCCGGGCGGCATCAACATCGCGGACGAGCACATCTTCATTGACAATATGAAGCGGATCAACGACGGGCTGCACGACCCTTCGGTCAGGTTCAATTTTGAAAACTCGCAGGACCTTTCCCGCTGCCGCCAGATGTTTGAAGGCGCGCTCAAGGCGTCGCTCGAGCTGTCCAAGCGCAATTATAAGCTGGTTGCGCCGCAGTTCTGGCCCGCGACCGGCAAGCTGCAGTTCCTGATGCCGATCTATCTGGAAGGCGTGCAGGAAGTCAAGAAGGGGGAGCAGAAGGAGATATTGCCGCCGACCGTGGCGCTGAGCATTGAGCTGGTGCACGGGCAGTACATCGGCACGACCGTCCTGACCCTTGATATGGCCTACCAGAACGCGCGGCTGATTGCACGGCCGGACGGCTTCTGGCTGGATGCGACCAAGATTTTCGCACAGAAGGCCGACTAAGCCGGGAGAATCCGGGATTTTGGATACGGAAAGGGCCGCCGTTATAATGGGCCCGCGGAAAGCCCGCCGTTCGCGCCGGAAGGCGCGGGCGGCGGGCTTCCTATGATTGGCGGCTTGTGGGGCGCGGCAAATCGGCTTGAGGAGGCAATGAGGAGGTCAGGGCACAGGGAGGTCTATGCCCTGGCCGAATAGGGGCAGGAAGAAAGGCGGGACAAGGAGACGGCGGGACAACGGAAAAGCAGGGATGAGGCGGAGAGGGCAATGGGAAGGGGACCGCAGAATGGCCGGAAGGCGGCCGAAGGGGCTGCGAAAGGAACGGGGAAAGGGGAAGAAAAGGAAGAGAAGCAAAAAGAAAAAAGGGGGCGGGAAAGGCTGAGGAAGCACCAAGGCCGGCGCCGGGAAAACGGCCTCACACGGCGGAGCCCCCTCCGGCAGAAATACGCCGGGTTGAAAAGGCGGCTCCTGTGCGGCCCGCCCGGGGGCGCGGGATACGACAGGGGGCGGGGGCTTTCGCCCCAAAAACGCAGGAAATTCGCCCACCATCCGACAGAAAAGCCGGGCGGCCCGTCCTATAATGGAAAATACCGGCTGTATAGAACGATATAGCCATAGGGAATAAACCGGGTTCCGGGACGCGGCTTTGCCCCGGCGGGGATAGACGCGGCCTATCGGCCCGCCCGCCGCACAAAGGCGCGGGCGGGGAGGCTGCCAAAGGGAACCCGTGAAGACAAGCGGGATGGTGAGGACGTTGAAGCAAAAGGCATTGGCGGCGGCGCAGGACGGACAGGCCGGCGTCCGGGCAGAAAGCGGGGCAGGCCGGCGGGCCCGTTCCTCCGAGTGGGAGGGGGCGTCGCGGCAGTTGGCGCTGGTGATCCTCTGGCTGCTGCTCGGGCTGGTGATGCCGCGGGCGGGCGTGTACGGAGGGCTCCATCCCTTCGGCGTGAGCTTTGCCGCCGCGGTCCCGGGAGCGGGCGCGCTGGCGGCCTATATCGGCGGGGTGGTCGGCTACCTCCTGCCCGGCGGGACAGCGGCGCCGATCCGGTATATCGCCGCGCTGGTCGCGGTGGCGGGGATCAAATGGTCCCTCAGCGGGATCCCCTCGGTGTCGCGGCACCCGCTGTTTGCACCGGCGGTTTCCCTGCTTTCGGTATCGGCGACGGGGATGGCGCTCTCCGCCGCCGGCGGGCTGCGGGTATACGACGTGCTGCTGGCGGTGTCGGAGGGGCTTTTGGCCGCTGGGTCGGCCTATTTTTTTGCCACGGCGGTGGCGCTGCTGGAGCAGACGGGGGAACGCCGGCTGCTGACGGCGCAGGAGCAGGCGAGCCTGGTGACCGCCGGGGCGGTGGTGCTGATGGCGGCGGCCGGCTTTACCTTCAGCGGCATTTCCCCCGGCCGGATGGCGGCGGTGGTGCTCATCCTGCTGCTGGCCCGCAGCGGCAAGGAGCAGGGAGGCAGCATCGCGGGGATTGTGCTTGGGCTCGCGATGGCGATGAGCGCGGCCGACCACATGGTGCTGGCGGTCGCCTATGCGTTCGGCGGGCTGATGGCGGGCATCTTTGCCCGCTTCGGCCGCTTTGCCTCGGCCGGCGCCTTTGTGGTGGCCAACCTGATCGCCGCCCTGGGCAGCGGCTCCAGCGAGACGATGGTGGTCAGCGTCTACGAGGTGGCGGGGGCGTCGATTATTTTTGTCGCCCTGCCCGCCGCCGTGGACCGCCGGATCAACCGCTTCTTCGGCAGCGCCAGGGATATCCCTGCCGTTGAGGGGCTGCGCCGCTCAGTCGTGCTTCGGCTGGATTATGCCTCCCGCGCCATGAACGAGGTGGCGCAGACGGTGGATGCCGTATCACATAAGCTGGCGGGCCTAAGCGCTCCCGACCTCGGGACGGTTTACCGCAGCGTGTCGGACGATGTCTGCCGGGTCTGCGGGCTGCGGATGCACTGCTGGGAGAGCCATTTTCACGATACGATGGCGGCGCTTAACGACCTGACGCCGGTGCTGCGGGAAAAGGGCAAGGCGGAGCGGTCGGACGTTTCCCCGGTGCTCAGCAAGCACTGCGGCCGGCTGGACGACGTGCTGCAAAAGATCAACGCCGGGTATATTGAATACGCCGTGCGGGAGGGCGCGTGGCGGCGGCTTTCCGAAATCCGCGCGGTGGTGACCGACCAGTTTTCCGGCATGTCCGACCTTCTGGGCGAGCTGGCGGAGGATTTCTCCCAGGCGGAACGGGTGGATACCGAGGCGGGCGCGCGGGTAATCGCCGTGTGTGAGGAATACGGGCTTTCGGTGCAGGACGCGGTCTGCTTGATAGGCCGGGGCGGCCGGATGGCGGTGGAGATCCTCGCCTCCGACGCGGGGGTGCGGATGAACCAGAAGCGTTGGCTCGCCGCGATGAGCGACGCCTGCGGGCGGGAGCTGGACCGCCCGGTGGTGACCCGGCTGGGAGATGCGGTCAAGATTGCGCTGGCGGAGCGCCCGCAGTTCCGGGTAACGCTGGGATCCGCCCAGCTCCACTGCACCGGGGAGAGGCTGTGCGGGGATGCGTTTGAGACGTTTACCGACGGCGCGGGGAAATGGTACGCGGTGCTCAGCGACGGGATGGGCAGCGGCGGCCGCGCCGCCGTGGACGGGGCGATGGCCTCGGGGCTGACCTCTCGTCTGATTCAGGCCGGCTTTGGGCCGGAGAGCGTGCTGCGGATGGTGAATTCCGCGCTGATGGTCAAATCGGGGGACGAAAGCCTGTCGACCCTGGATATGGTGGAGCTGGACCTGTTTGACGGGCGGATGGAAAGCCGAAAGGCCGGCGCGGCTCCCAGTCTGCTTTGCAGCATGGGGAGGGTTTCCCGGATCGAGAGGTCCTCCCTGCCGGTGGGCATCCTGCGGGATATCGCTGCGGAGCGCAGCGAGGATACGCTGGTTGACGGCGACCTGCTGGTGATGCTCAGCGACGGGGCGATGGCCGGCGGCCTGGAATGGATTGAAGAGAAGCTGCGGGCGTTTGATCCCAAAGCCGGCGAGGTCAAGCGTTTGGCGGAGGAGATTGCCACCGAGGCGCGCCGGCGCCAGGAGGGGCGGGAGGACGACGTGACCGTCCTGGTTGCCCAGCTTCATAAAAACGGGGCGGCATAGACGGGCATTTGGAACAGGGAGGCCGGGCGCAGGAACGCCCGGCCTCCCTGTTCCGCCGCTAGGTCGGTGCCTTGATAGAACGTGCGGTACATCCGTAAAGGCATGTGCGGCAGGCTGTCCCGCGGCCGTTGGACGGGCGGAACGGGAGGACGAATGCTGCCATCCCGCCTATTTGGGGCGTTCCGGTCATTGCCTTGTGATTACGGCGCAGAGGGAGTGGGAATTTCAAAGCCGGGTACGCACATCGGGTTCCGAATGTGCCAAAATAGCCTTTCTTGCGAAGGGGAAATCCCCAGTGCGGCAAAAAAAGCGGAATTTGGGCGGGTTTTCCTTGACAAGCGAGGGCGGATTGGATATAATATCTAGGCGCAGTCAAGGAATGCGATCCATTAGCTCAGCTGGCAGAGCACCTGACTTTTAATCAGGGTGTCCGGGGTTCGAATCCCCGATGGATCACCAGAAAGCAGAGGAACACCCGTCAAGCCTTGGGAGACAAGGGCGGACGGGTGTTTTTCTATGCGCGCTTGAGATTGTCCAAGGGGCTGTATTTCGGGAAATTAGGAACGGTTTTCCGGGTTGTCGAATGGACATACCGCTTGACCATTTCGAGGGAAGTATGGCCGAGAATCTGCTGAAGGGCGTACATGTCGCCGCCGTTCTCAAGATACCGCGTTGCGAAGGCCATTACTCATCGTCTCCTTTGAAAAGCTGCGAAGAAGAAGAAAATGAGCGTCCGTGTGGGCTGTGGGGGCGTTGTGTACATAATTTCACAGCAATAATTAACCAATAAACGCCAAAATATATGTAATTTTTCCATATAATAGAATATATAGTTGATTATTTATTGACAATTCACCATTATTTTAGTAAAATAATGGTGAATATCCCGTGGGGTGAAAGACGATTCCCAGGGAGTGGTAATCGTCCGGCCAGCCCCTGCTTTTTCCGGTTCTTCCTGGTTCTTGTTTATCCTGGCAGCCTTGGTATTCTCAAAACCAACCGCCCAATAAACGAACGGATGAAAGAGAGAAAGAAGAGGAAGCATTTATGCCATACAATGCATATAAGGAAAGGACGATATCGTAAATTTCGGTGCTGGGCCAGCCTGCTTACCGTTTCCGCGCTGCTGGCCTGCACCATCCCTGCCGTCTCCGCCGCAGAGGAAGCCGAAGCGGAAGAAAATACCGGCTTTATAGACGCTGCTTTCACCGACGATTTCGGCACCATTCCGGATAGAGGACGGCCAGGGAAATAGGACAGCATATGTGTTCGCCGTCCCTGTGCGGTATATACCGGCCATACGGCATAGGATTGTTGAACGGCTTGAAAGAACGATGTTATACCTCTACCTACCAATGACTGAGTGCCAGCGGCCAATACGAATATAACGAAGGGACGGTTTATTATGCGGTATCAAAATAGCTGGAGGGGAGGGGCAAAAATGAAAAAGATGGTATGTTTGGTCATCCTTTTGTTGGCCGCGGCCCTGCTTGCTGCCTGCATGGAGGGAGGGAAAGGGCCCGTGAACCCAGGGGATCCTTCTTTTGCCGGCGGGGATGCGGAC
>CAJFQI010000015.1 GCA_904419005.1 Candidatus Avimonas faecium
TTTATGAAGGAGGGAAGTAAAGTGCCGAGAAGAGGTTCTGTTGCAAAACGTGACGTTTTGCCCGACCCGCTTTACAATTCCAAACTGGTCACCAGGCTGATCAACAACATCATGGTGGACGGCAAGCGCGGCGTGGCCCAGAAGATCGTGTACGGCGCGTTTGACATCATCCGCGAAAAGACCGACAAGGATCCGTTGGAGGTTTTTGAGCAGGCGATGGAAAACGTCATGCCCCTGCTGGAGGTCAAGGCCCGCCGTGTCGGCGGCGCCACCTACCAGGTGCCGATCGAGGTCCGTCCCGACCGCCGTCAGACCCTGGGCCTGCGCTGGATGACGACGTATTCGCGTTCCCGTTCCGAGCGCACCATGAAGGAGCGCCTTGCCGGCGAGATCATGGATGCGGTCAACGGCAACGGCGGCGCCGCCAAAAAGCGCGACGATACGCACAAGATGGCCGAGGCCAACAAGGCGTTCGCCCATTACAGATGGTAAGCCCATACCTGCCCTCTTGGGCATGAGGCCCGCCATTTTCCGTGGGGGTAACGCCGCGTAGGACGCGGATCCCAAACGGCGTTGACACCCGTGCGCGCCGCTTCTCCGTTCGGGCCGCGGCGCGAAGGAAAAAGATGAAGGAGGACATTTATGGCAAGGCAAGTACCGTTGGAACTTACCAGGAACATCGGCATCATGGCGCATATTGACGCCGGCAAGACGACGACGACCGAGCGTATCCTTTTTTATACCGGCATCAATCATAAGCTGGGTGAGGTTCACGATGGCGGCGCCACGATGGACTGGATGGCGCAGGAACAGGAGCGCGGCATCACCATCACCTCGGCGGCGACCACCTGTTTCTGGAAGAATCACCGCATCAACATTATCGACACCCCTGGCCACGTGGACTTTACCGTAGAGGTGCAGCGTTCGCTGCGCGTCCTGGACGGTTCGGTCACCGTGTTCTGCGCCAAGGGCGGCGTGGAACCCCAGTCTGAGACGGTTTGGCGCCAGGCTAACGAATACCACGTCCCCCGCATGGCTTACGTCAACAAGATGGACATCATGGGCGCGGACTTCTACCGTGTCGTGGACATGATGAAGGAGCGGCTCAAGTGCAATGCCGTGCCGATCCAGCTCCCCATCGGCGCCGAGGATACCTTCAGGGGCATCATCGACCTGGTGGAGATGAAAGCCTATGTGTACTACGACGATCTGGGCAAGGATATCCGTGTAGAAGAGATTCCGGACGATATGAAAGAGCAGGCCCAGAAGTACCACGACGAGCTGATTGAGCACGTCGCCGAGCAGGATGACGCCCTGATGGAGAAGTACTTCTCCGGCGAGGCGCTTACGATCGAGGAGATCAAGAGCTGCATCCGCAAGTCCACCATCGCCAACACGATGGTCCCGGTGACCTGCGGCACCTCCTACCGCAATAAGGGCGTGCAGAAGCTGCTGGACGCGGTGGTTGACTATATGCCCTCCCCGCTGGACGTCCCGTCCATCAAGGGCATCAACCCGGAGACCGAGGAAGAGGAGGAGCGCCACTCCTCCGACACCGAGCCGTTCGCGGCCCTGGCTTTCAAGATCGCGACGGACCCGTATGTCGGCAAGCTCGCCTTCTTCCGGGTGTATTCCGGCACCGTCAACGCCGGCACCATGGTTTACAATGCCAACAAGGACAACAGCGAGCGGCTGGGCCGCATCCTGCAGATGCACGCCAACCACCGGCAGGATATTGAAACCGTGTATGCGGGCGATATCGCGGCGGCCGTGGGCCTGAAGAACACCACCACCGGCGACACCCTGTGCGATGAGAAGCATCCGATCATCCTGGAGTCCATGCACTTCCCGGAGCCGGTTATCCGCGTCGCCATCGAGCCCAAGACCAAAGCCGGCCAGGAGAAGATGGGTATCGCGCTGGCTAAGCTGGCGGAGGAGGACCCGACCTTCAAAACCTATACCGACGAAGAAACCGGCCAGACCATCATCGCCGGTATGGGCGAACTGCACCTGGAAATCATCGTCGACCGCCTGCTCCGCGAGTTCAAGGTCGAAGCCAACGTCGGCGCTCCCCAGGTCGCTTATAAGGAGACCATCCGCAAGGCTGCGGAAGTCGACCACAAGTATGCCCGCCAGTCGGGCGGCCGCGGCCAGTACGGCCACGTCAAGATCCGCATTGAGCCCAATGAGTCCGGCAAGGGCTACGAATTTGTCAACGCCATCGTGGGCGGCGTTATTCCGAAGGAATACATCCCCGCGGTTGACCAAGGTATCCAGGGCGCGATGCAGTCCGGCGTTTTGGCCGGCTACAACGTCGTGGACGTCAAGGTAACGCTGTTCGACGGTTCGTACCACGAGGTCGACTCCTCCGAAATGGCGTTTAAGATCGCCGGTTCTATGGCGTTCAAAGAGGCCATGCGCAAGGCCGACCCGGTCCTGATGGAGCCGATCATGAAGGTCGTTGTCGTCGTTCCCGACGAGTATATGGGCGATGTCATCGGCGACCTCAACTCCCGCCGCGGCATGATCCAGGGCATGGATGCCGTTTCGGGCGCCCAGCAGATTACCGCGATGGTCCCGCTGTCCGAAATGTTCGGCTACGCGACCGACCTGCGTTCCCGTACCCAGGGGCGCGGCCAGTACACCATGGAGCCGAGCCATTATGCGGAACTGCCCAAGAGCGTGGCGGAAAAGATCATTTCCCAGCGCGCAAAGAAGGAAGATTAAGCCCAATAAGGGGGAACCGGCGCTTTTTCAGGGCTCTGTGCCGTTCGTTCCGGAGAAACGCGCCGAAGAGGACGGATTCTTTGGAAAAAGGCTTGAAATTCCTATGGCGACTTGCTAAAATGGGAACCATAGGCTTCCCTGTTGCAAAGGATGCAAAATCCGAACTGTGTGAATAAAAGGAGGAAAATCCACAATGGCAAAGGCAAAGTTCGAAAGAACCAAACCCCATGTAAACATCGGAACCATCGGCCACGTTGACCATGGCAAGACCACCCTGACGGCCGCGATCACCAAGGTTTTGAACCTTGAGGGCGACGCCGATTTCGTGGATTACGCGAATATCGATAAGGCCCCGGAGGAGCGTGCCCGTGGTATCACGATCAACACCGCGCACGTTGAGTACCAGACCGAGAAGCGCCACTATGCGCATGTTGACTGCCCCGGCCATGCCGACTATGTCAAGAACATGATCACCGGTGCGGCGCAGATGGACGGCGCGATCCTGGTGGTATCCGCCGCCGACGGCCCGATGCCCCAGACCCGTGAGCACATCCTGCTTTCCCGTCAGGTGGGCGTTCCCTATATCGTCGTGTTCATGAACAAGTGCGATCAGGTAGACGATCCGGAGCTGCTCGACCTGGTGGAAATGGAAATCCGCGAACTCCTCAACGAGTACGATTTCCCGGGCGACGATACTCCGATCATCCGCGGCTCTGCTCTGCTCGCGCTGGAGTCTACCTCCACGGATCCGAATGCTCCTGAGTACAAGTGCATCCATGAGCTGATGGACGCGGTTGATGAGTATATCCCCACCCCGGCCCGTACGACCGACCTGCCCTTCCTGATGCCGGTTGAGGACGTCTTCACCATCACCGGCCGCGGCACCGTGGCGACCGGCCGTGTGGAGCGTGGACGTCTGAATATGTCCGACGAAGTGGAAATCATCGGTCTGACCGACGAGCGCCGCAAGACCGTTGTTACCGGCATTGAAATGTTCCGCAAGCTGCTTGACTATGCGGAGGCCGGCGACAACATCGGCGCCCTGCTGCGCGGCGTGCAGCGCAATGAGATTGAGCGCGGCCAGGTTCTCTGCAAGCCCGGCACGATCAATCCGCACACCAAGTTCCATGGCCAGGTTTATGTCCTGTCCAAGGATGAAGGCGGCCGTCACACCCCGTTCTTCAACAACTACCGCCCGCAGTTCTATTTCCGCACCACCGACGTGACCGGCGTTATCTCCCTGCCGGAAGGCACCGAGATGTGCATGCCTGGCGACAACGTCGAAATGGATGTCGAACTGATCACCCCGATCGCCATTGAGGAAGGCCTCCGCTTCGCTATCCGCGAAGGCGGCCGTACCGTCGGCTCGGGCGTTGTCACCAAGATCAACGGCTAATTGCCGCTTGGTTGTTCTTTGCCTGCGAAGCGGGGAAGGGAACCTTTGGTTTCCTTCCCCGCTTTTTATATGCATGGACCCGCTGCTGACAGCCTTGCCGGAAAAATAGCCCCTGAGGCGTTGACCGGTGCGACGCTGGCCAAAGGCGCCGCTTTAGGCACGCCATTGTTTGGGCCCGTCCTCTTGCATCCTGTTCAAAGAGGGTGTAAAATACAGAAAGCACATTTCCGCCCGGGCCGGATTCCGGTCCTCAAGACAGCCCGGGCAGGGGAGGCGCCCTAGGCTTTGGGCGCCCGCACGAAGGAGCCAAAAAAGGAGAATCGCTTATGCAGTATCGGGATCTGAAAGCGCAGTACGCGGCTTTGAAAACGGAGATAGACGCGGCCATACAGAAGGTGGTGCAGGATACCAATTTCATCAGCGGCGCGCAGGTGGAGGAATTGGAGCAGGCCCTGGCGGCTTATGTGGGGGTAAAGCACTGCATTACCTGCGGCAACGGCACCGACGCGCTGACCTTGGCGCTGATGGGATGGGGCATCGGCCCCGGCGATGCGGTGTTTGTGCCGGATTTTACCTTTTTTTCTTCCGGTGAAGTGGTTTCCTTTGAAGGGGCGGTCCCGGTCTTTGTGGACGTGGACGCGGATACCTTTAATCTGGACCCCGCCAAGCTTGAGGAGGCGGTCTTGGCTGTCCAGGCAGCGGGGAAGCTGAGGCCGAAGGCCGTTGTGGCGGTGGATCTTTTCGGCCTGCCGGCAAACTACCGGGAAATCCGCGCCGTGGCCCAAAGGCACGGCCTGCTTTTGCTTGAGGACGGCGCGCAGGGCTTCGGCGGCAGTATGGACGGCCGGCGCGCCTGCAGCTTCGGCGATATCTCGACGACCTCTTTCTTCCCGGCAAAGCCGCTCGGCTGTTACGGGGATGGCGGCGCGGTCTTTACCGATGACGATGCCATGGCGGCATACCTGCGTTCCATCCGGGTGCATGGCAAGGGCTCTGACAAATACGACAATGTCCGGATTGGGATGAACTCCCGGCTGGATACCCTCCAGGCGGCGATCCTGCTGCCCAAGCTGAAGGCGTTTCAGGAGTACGAGTTGGAAGCCGTCAACCGTGCGGCGGGCTGGTATACCGAGCGGTTGCAGGGCTTGGTTAAAACCCCGGTTGTGCCGGAGGGCTTCGGCTCCAGCTGGGCGCAATACACCATTACGCTAGAAAACCGCGGGGAGAGGGACCGGGTGCAAGCAGCGATGAAGGAGCGGGGGATCCCTACGATGGTCTATTATCCCAAGCCCATGCACACCCAGACGGCGTTCGCCGATCTCCCGCCGGTTTCCTGCCCGGTGGCCGACCGGCTGTGCGACGGCGTGCTGTCGCTGCCGATGCATCCGTATTTGGGTGAGGGAAACGTCGACTTCATCTGCCGCGCGCTCAAGGAGGTCCTCTGACCGTTTGCGCCGGAAAGCCGGCTTTGCGATATAACGGAAAAGCCCCGTCCATTGGTGGACGGGGCTTTTTCAGTAAAGATGCGGGAAAGCCCGTTGCCTCCGCCCCGCCGCAGGGGGGGCAGGGCATTCCTCCCTAGGCCGCCGGAGCCCTGCCGAAGTGGGGAGAGCGGCTAATCCCCGGCGCCGCGCGCTTCCTCGGCCAGCGCCCGAAATTCCGAAACGACCCATTCCGCCAGCATTGCGACGCCTTCCCAGTCCATGGCGACGATGTTGAACTGCTCCATGACGTCATGCATCTGCTTGGCTTCGGCGGCGATAGAAACGGCCTCGTTCAGCAGCTCCTTGGCCGCCCGCCGGTTGAAGGAGAGGATCTGCCGCCGCGCGCGCAGCCCCTGCGTATCGGTAAAGCGGGCGGCGTGGATACGGCGGAAAACAGGGAAATCCGCTTTGTGCCAGGGGTTGGAGGTGGTAAAGCCTACCCCGATGGCGGGGATCAGCAGATGGTCGAGCTTGTCGTCGGGGAAGAGGGGGCAGGCGCAGCTGATGACATCCAGGCCCGCCTCGAGCGCCCTCCGCCGCAGCTCCTCCAGCAGCAGGCAGGAGGAAGCGCCGTATTCGTCCTCCAAGGAATAGATGCGGGGGCAGAGCGCCTGCAGCGTCTCGTGGAACACCAGCAGGCCCTGCGGGGTGACGGCGGAAAGGAAACGGCGGATTTCCTTCCCAGGCTGCCCGGCATGCCTTCCAAACTCCCGGGCGGCAATCCGGGCGGCACAGCGCAGGATTTTCCCTTGGTCGGTGTAGCCGGCGGCTATCCGGCGGCTGTCCCCCAGGAGCGACGCGGCGGCGCCTAGGAATTTCCGGCCGCGCGCGTGCAGTGCGGAGCAGGCCGCCGTCGCCTGTATGATCTCGGGCGCATGTACATGCAGGCTGCGGGCATCCATGCAGGCGCTGAGATTGACGATCTGCTCAATCGCGCCCCAGTATTTCGGTTCTATAATATGGGGGGCCGTCGCATCAATAATGCAGGCCTTCAGCTCCGGAAGCCGGACGCCGTCCAGCGAATCCGGGTCGGAGGAACAGAGGATCGCCTCCGCCTCCAGCCCGAGGGCGGTCATATCCCGAAGAATCCGCCGCATCAGCGAGGATTTGCCGGTGCCCGGCCCGCTTTTGATCAGGTATGCCCGCCATCCATCGTCCGGGTCGTACAAATCGTCCAGGTAGCCGACAAAGCCGCCGGGGGTGTTGGCTCCCATGAAAAACCGGACCGGCGTCTGAATCGCCCGTTCGTCTTGCATTGCCGCGTTTCCGATATTTTCCATATGTTTTCTCCCGTCCCTTCCGCTTGCTGTGTTGATGGTATTCGGTTTTACGATACCAGCGTATTCGGCCGCTGTTGGATTGGTGCCCGTCCGCCGCCGGGTTTCCCGGAAAATGCCGGGGAGAAGCGGGCGCGCTGCCCCGATTTCCCTGCGTTTAAAGAGCCGGCACGGCCCCAAAGCGAGGGGAACCCGGCCCGGCGGCAGACGAGTGGGGGCGGGAGGGATGCGCCTTCTGCGCGGCGTTCAAGAAAGAGGAAAAGCAGCCGCCGCCGCAAAACGACCGTTCTGCGGCGGCTGCTTTGGCTGGTGGGTAAGATCCTGCTCCGCCCTCAAAAGGGCGGCCGTTTTCCGCGTGTGCCATGCACCCGTGCCCCTTTCCCTCTGCGCCGCTTTTTTCCTCTCTATCCCTTTGTCGCCGGAGAACGCGGCTTTTACTCACCCGTGAAAAAATTTTTTACGGCGAAGCGCCGGGAACGCCCGATTTCTGGTTCCCGCGGATAATCCGTAGCGAAGGCCGGCAAACTATAGGCGGCATTCCGGCTCTGCCGAAGCCGGTTTGGAAGGCGAGCCGGCCTTGGCAGGCAAAACGCGCGAAGGGTACGGGACAAGGAGGGACGGAAAGCGCGTCTGCTTATGGCTGCTTATGGCATTCCCATTAAGCCAAGCGGGCAAATCACGACCGCTTTGGGGCCGGATGATACCGGGATAAGGGGGCATCCAAGCGCAGCGCCCGCTCAGAAAGGCGGGGCCCGGCCGTCACGGCAGGGCCGGAAGGCAACCTACACAAAACTATACTAAAAAGGTATACAATTATCGTCGGCGAAAACATTGTGCGATATTGACGGGGATGTTATAATTTTATCAGAAAGCCGCCGGCCCCGGCGGCAGGCAGAGATAAAAGCGGCCCGCTGATGCGGGGCGCGCGGGCAGAAAGGCAGGTTTCCTATGACGGAATTCAAAACAGGCCCATGGCAGAAATTTGTGGACGTACGGGATTTTATCGTGCGCAATTATACGCCCTACGACGGGGACGACCGCTTCCTGGCGCCGCCGACCGAGCGGACAAAGGCGCTCTGGGACAAGGTGTCCGCCCTGATGAAGGAGGAGCAGGCCCGGGGCGGGGTATACGATATTGACACCCATACCATTTCGGAAATCGACGCATATGCGCCGGGATATATTGATAAGGAGAACGAGCAGATTGTCGGGCTGCAAACTTCTGCGCCGCTGGTGCGGGCTATCATGCCCTTCGGCGGGATGCGGATGGTCCGCAACGCGTTGAAGGCGTATGGCAAGGAGATGGACCCGGCGGTCGAAAGCGTTTTCAAATACCGCAAGACTCATAACGACGGGGTGTTCGACGTCTACACCCCGGAGATGCGGGCCGCCCGCCACTCGGGCATCATTACCGGCCTGCCCGACGCTTACGGGCGGGGCCGGATCATCGGCGATTACCGCCGGGTGGCGCTGTACGGCGTCGACCGGCTGATTGAGGAGAAGCGCCGCTCCCACGACGAGGCGGACTATAGCGTTATGGATTCCCGCGCCATCCGCCTGCGGGAGGAGCTGGCCGAGCAGATCCGCGCCCTTGAAGCCCTCAAGCGGATGGCCGCTTCCTACGGCTTTGATATTTCGGGGCCGGCGCAGGACACCAGGCAGGCGATCCAGTGGCTGTATTTCGGCTACCTCGCCGCCGTTAAGGAGCAGAACGGCGCGGCGATGTCAATCGGCCGGGTCTCCACCTTCCTGGACATCTACGCCGAGCGGGATCTGGCCGAAGGCCGGTATACCGAAAGCGAGATCCAGGAGCTTGTCGACCACTTTATCATGAAGCTGCGGATGGTGCGCTTCCTGCGCACCCCGTCCTATGACGAGCTGTTCAGCGGCGACCCCACCTGGGTGACCGAATCGATCGCCGGTCTCTGCACCGACGGACGGCATATGGTCACCAAGATGTCCTTCCGCTTCCTGCACACCCTGACCAATCTCGGCCCGGCTCCCGAACCCAACATGACGGTGCTGTGGAGCCCCCGCCTGCCGGACGGCTTCAAGCAGTACTGCGCCAAAATGTCGATTGCGACCTGCTCGATCCAATACGAGAGCGATGAGCTGATGCGCAAGAAGTTCGGGGACGACTACGGCATCGCCTGCTGCGTGTCCGCGATGCGGATCGGCAAGCAGATGCAGTTCTTCGGGGCGCGGGCCAACCTGGCCAAGGCGCTGCTGTACGCCATCAACGGCGGCCGGGATGAGAAAAGCGGCGCCCAGATCGGGCCGGAAATGGTTGCCTGCCGCGGCAAATACCTCGACTATGACGACGTAAAGAAGAAATTTGAAAAGACCTGCGACTGGCTGGCCAGCCTGTATGTCAACACCCTGAACGTCATCCACTACATGCATGACAAATACTGCTATGAAAAGCTGCAGATGGCCCTGCATGACGACGAGGTGTTCCGCACCATGGCCTGCGGCGTGGCCGGGCTTTCGGTAGTGGCGGATTCCCTGTCCGCCATCAAGTACGCCAAGGTCCGCCCCATCCGGGACGAATCCGGGCTGGCGGTGGATTTTGAAATCGAGGGCGATTACCCGAAATTCGGCAACAACGACCCCCGCGTGGACGACATCGCGGTCGACGTCGTCAAGATGTTCATGGGCAAGATCGCCAAGTGCCCCACCTACCGCGAATCCAAGCCCACCATGTCGATCCTGACGATTACCTCCAATGTGGTATACGGCAAGAAAACCGGCTCCACCCCGGACGGCCGCAAGGCCGGCGAGCCCTTCGCCCCCGGCGCCAACCCCATGCACGGGCGGGATGACCATGGCTGCGTCGCGTCAATGATGTCGGTGGCCAAGCTTCCGTACGATTACAGCGAGGACGGCATCAGCTACACCTTCTCGATCGTGCCCGGCGCCTTGGGCCGGGAAGAGGAGGAGCGGGAGAAAAACCTGGTCGGCCTGATGGACGGCTATTTCAACGAAAGCGGCCACCACATCAACGTCAACGTGTTGAACCGGGAGGTGCTGCTTGACGCCATGGACCATCCGGAGCTCTATCCGCAGCTCACCATCCGGGTTTCCGGCTATGCCGTCAACTTCGTCAAGCTGAGCCGCGAGCAGCAGCTCGACGTCATCAACCGCACCTTCCACACCCGCTTCTAAGCCGTGGACGGGAAAAGCGGCGGTTTGCGGCGGTTTTCCGCCGGGCCGGTGGTAAATCAGGGGGCGCTGCAAAATGGATCGTTTTGCAGCGCCCCCTTTTCTACGGCTCCTGTCCGCTTTTGCTGCCCCTGCCGAGCCTATCCCGCAAAGCCGCCGCATCCGGCGGCTTCGCGGCGTCCTGCCCTTTCCACCCTCGCCGGTGCGTCCGGCGTTGTCCTGCCGCCGTCTTTTGAGCGGTCCCGGTGATCAGCCGAATACAATAAGGATATTTTATAATAATTATTCTCATTGTAATATATGGCGGGGCCGGAAAGCCAACATGCCTCTTCCTTTTCCCAAACAGCCGCGGCGGGCTACGGTATCTGGCCGGAGCCTGCGGGCGGCGGATAAGGGATGGGCCGGCGGCTGTTTTTTGGGAATCCGTGAGTAAACAGGGGACTAAAAGTATAATTTATAATAAATATAACGATCAGTAAATTATGCTCCCGCAGGGGAGCCAACCAGCCGGTAAATCCTTCTTGCTTTTTCGGCAGGGTTCGCTACAATAATAAGGGCCGGGGAGCCGGCGGAAAGGCGGAGGCCAATGAAAAATGTCATGGGACGCATCCACTCGGTGGAGAGCTTCGGCGCGCTTGACGGGCCGGGGATCCGGTATGTGCTGTTTTTGCAGGGCTGCCCGCTTCGCTGCGTATACTGCCATAACCCGGATTCCTGGTACAAGGACGGCGGGCAGGAGATCGGCTCGGCGGATGTGGTCCGGGACATTCTGCGGTACCGCCATTTTATCCAAAACGGCGGGGTGACCCTCTCGGGCGGCGAGCCGCTGATGCAGCCGGAGTTTGCCGCGGCAGTTATTGAAGGCTGCCACGAGCACGGCCTGCACGTCGCGGTCGATACCTCGGGCGGGGTGGCCCTGCTGGCCTGCGAGCAGGCGGTGGAGCAGGCCGACCTCCTGCTGCTTGACATCAAGGCGGCGGAGGATTCCTTATTCCGTAAAATTACGGGAAGAGGGATGGACAACACGCTTGAAATCCTCGCGGCGCGGGAGCGGATGGGCAAGCCGGTATGGATCCGGCATGTGCTGGTTCCCGGGCTGACGCTGGACGACGACCAGCTTCACCGGCTCGGGCGGCTCCTGCGGGATTACCGCTGCGTAGAGCGGGTGGAGCTCCTCCCCTTCCACAAAATGGGGGAGTACAAATGGCAGGCCCTCGGCGAGCCCTATACCCTTGCCGATGTGCAGCCGCCCGAGCCGGAGCAGGTGGAGCACGCCCGGAGCCTGCTGCGCGGCTACGGGCTGGAGGTACACTGAGCCGCGCCGCAGCGCTGGCAAGGGAGACGGCGGAAAGGGCCGCAAGAGCAGTAAGGACAGAAAATGGAAAGAAGGATGGCAGGGATGGAATATACGCTTCGTTCATACCGCGCGGAGGACCTGCCCGCGATGGCTGCGATCTGGAACGGGGTGGTGGCGCAGGCGGACAGCTTCCCCGGCGACCAGCCCCTTTCTTTAGAGGAGGCGGCGGCGCTGTTCGCCGCGCAGACCGACACGGTGGTTGCGCTGGATGGCGGGGAGGTCGTCGGCCTGTACATCCTGCACCCCAACAACATCGGCCGGTGCAGCCAGATCGCCAACGCCTCCTACGCCGTACGGGAGGGGTTCCGCGGCCGGGGGATCGGGCGGCGTCTGGTGTGCGATTCCCTGCAAAGGGCTAAGCGGGCCGGCTTTGCCGGGATGCAGTTTAACGCGGTGGTGAAAAGCAATACGCCCGCCATTGCGCTGTACCTAAAGCTGGGCTTCACCGTCCTGGGCACGGTCAAAAACGGGTATCGCCTGGCGGACGGCTCCTATACCGACACCCTGATTTTTTATCACGGCCTGCTGGATGGGCCGCTTCCCCGGCCGTAAGGCGGGGAAGCCTTTGCGCTCTGCCGGTGGTTTAAGGGGGCGCTGCCGAAGCATGGCGGCGCCCCCTTTTTCGTTGATGGCCCTTTCGCTGTGCCTGGAGGGACAGGGCGGGGCTGCGTCCCTTCTCTCCGCCGCCTTGAAACAGGCAAATCCTATGCTTAAAAAGAGCCAAAAGGAGAGGCGGCAGCGCGATAGGCTGCCGCCTCTCCCCCTAGGTGTTCCCCCTTTACGCCTTCCCCGGCCGGCTTCCCGCGGCGGGGAAGGCCAAAACGGGGAGCCCCCCTTCCTATCGTCGTCTACAGCTTCCGCGCCAGGATGATGAAGGTGTGGTTGATGAGGGCGGCGCAGCCGCCGGGGGGGAAAGGGCTGGGCCCGGTCTGCCCATCCTCCCCGGCCGGGAGGCGGGACTGCTCAATCAGCTTTTCCACCTTTAGGCCATGCTGTGCCAGGCAGTTGATGTAGGAGGACAGCTTCCAGTTCTTCAGGTAAAGCGGCTGCCCGGCCTTCTGCACCGGGATTTCCGGCTCTGCGACATAACGGCGGTTCAGGACATACCGCCCGTTTTCCGCGGACAGGCAGGGTACGATCGGATTGTCCCAGGAAAAAATAAAAATCCCGTTGGTTTTGAGGTAACGGGATACCAGGCCGATCGTTTTGGATAGGTCCATTGTCCAGCCGATGCCGTAAATTGAATACACACAGTCGAAATAGTGAAAGGGGATGCCCGGGTTAACCTCCATTGGCGAGATCAGGAGCTGCGCCCTCACCCGGTTTTCCCGCAGGAGGGCCCGCGCCTTTCCCACCTGCTTGGCGGAGATATCCAATCCCCACAGCTCCCGGGCTCCCCGCCGGGCATTGTATACAAGGGAGCGGCCGTCGCCGCAGGCGATCTCAAGCAGCGCCTTGTTGTGCAGGTCGCCGAACAGGTGCAGGGTTTCCTCGCTTACGGCGAAGGGGCCGTAGTCCGGCAGGGCGATCCCCTGCCATTCCGAATCGCCGATGCAGTCCCAGCCGGCGGAGTTGCGGTCCAGAAGCGCGTAGGTTTTGTCGGGCAGGATATCGCTTACGCTTCCGCCCCCTCCCTGGAACAGGGAGTCGATGGAGACATGGAAATAGTCGGCGATTTTCGGCAGCAGGACGATATTGGGATAGGCTTTCCCGGTTTCCCATTTGCTGATCGCCTGCACCGTGACGCCGAGGGAGCCGGCCAGCGCCTCCTGGCTGATGTGGTACCTTTTCCGCAATTGTTTAATGGATTCGCAAACGCTGATTTCCATTTCTGCTTCCTCTCAAATGATGAAACTTCCCCTTGCCTTATTGTAAACGACTTGGGCGGCGCTTTCAATAATATGCTTTTTGATAGGCCATCAACTCGTAGTTAATCTTTTACGAAAAACGTATCCCCATGGTGGAAACCGGCCGGCGGAAAGCGCAGAAACGGCCAAAAGCGGTGTCCCGCGGGATTCCCTCTGGCCGCGTCCACGGCCTCCGCCCGGTTGCGGGTCGCGGAAAGGCCGCCTTTCCCGGGATTTTCCCCCTGGCTAATTTTGCGGAAATATGTTATAATGTATACAAACGCAACGTGCAGTTTGCCTGGCAGAACGTAAGTCCGGTTGGCGCAAACGGCGCGTTTTCTTTTGGGCCGCGGCAGGCAGGACCAAGGGGAAGAGCATCCGTAACGTCCGTGGAAGGAAGGGGCTGAAGCCATGCAGGATCAACAGAACAGACGGTTCGCGGCGGGGGATAAGGTGATGTATGCCGCGCAGGGGGTTTGCCAGGTGGCCGGCATTGAAACCAAGGATTTCGGGGGAAGGCAGGTGGAATACTACGTCCTCAAGCCGCTGCATGCGCCGAATTCCACCGTGTATGTGCCTACCGGCAATCCGGAGCTTACCGGGAAGCTGCGGCGGCTGCTTTCCGCGCAGGAAATCCTCGCGCTGATCCGGTCCATGCCGCAGGAGCCCTGCGACTGGATTGCGGACGATGCCGCGCGTAAGGATGCATTCCGGCAAATCCTTTCCCACGGCAGCCACCAGGAGCTGATCCGGGCGGTCAAGGCGGTCCACCGCCATCAGCAGGAGCTGCAGCAAAAGGGGCGGAAGCTCCATATGGCGGACGAGCGCTTTTTTAAGGAAGCGGAAAAGATCCTCTACGACGAGTTCGCTTCGGTTTTGGGCTTGCAGCCGGAGCAGGTGCTACCCTTTATCCTTGACCAGCTGGAAGGGACGGGGCAGGAGCCGCCGGCCGGCGGCATCCCGGGCTGACGGGCGTGCCTCTGCGCCCCAGCGGCCCGCCGCAGGCCTTGGGCGGCGGGGAATGGCCGGCGGACGTCCGGATTTTTTGGGGGACGCATCCTGCGCCGCATCACGTCTGCAAGGCGCGGAGCGGTGCTTTTCACGGTTGTTCCGGTGGAGGGCGCATCCCCGGCGGGACGCCTCGGACGATTGACAAAAGGCAGAAAACCCGTATGATAAGAGGGAATCCGCTGCCATACCGCGGCGGAGAGAGGGGAAGGGACTATGAAGAAACGGTATCGGCGCGTCTTGGCCCTGGCGCTGGCTCTGTCTATGGCGGTGATGCTGTGCGCCGCTCCGGCCGCGGCGGTTGAGGATACCGCTCCGCCCGTTATCCATAGTGCCGCTATCACGCAAAAGGTAGTGATCGGGGAAACCGTCACCCTGACCCTGGACGCGGAGGACGAGGTATCCGGCGTAAAGCTGGCCTTTTTGACCTACCGCTCGGCAGCGGGGACTTCTTATACCCTGACGTTTACCAATCCCGGGGCCTCCCAGTCCTTTGCCGCTTCGCTTGCCGTCCCGCTGGCTATGGAGCCGGGGGTGTGGACGGCGGAGCATATCATAGTCTACGATTACGCGCAGAACGGCATTTCCTATGTCAGAGGCGGGGAGGGGCCGGTGGACTTTTCCAAGCTGGATTTGACCATAGCGGACAACCCGGACAAGGATTGCGTCGCCCCCACGCTGCAGAGCCTGACGGTTAAAAACAGCCGCGTCAGCGCGCCGGGCAAGGTGGAGTTTGAGGCGGAGATTACCGACAACGCCCCGGGGGAAATAAGGGCGACGATGTATATATATGTCGGCACTTTCCGCGAGGCGGTGGGGCTGGTCTACAATCCTTCAACCGGCACATACCAGGGCGCCTTGTCCATTGCCGCAGCGGACAAAAGAAAGACCATTGCCTTTGAAAGCCTGTTCCTGTACGATTCGGCGGGCAACATGGTGTCGTATATTGACGGGGATCCCACCCAGGCTTCGTCGGGTCAAATCGTCCGCCGGCTCAATCCCTCCTGGGTCCCCAAAATTACCATTACCAACGCGATCCAGGACACCATCCCTCCCAAGCTGCGGGAGTATTCTTATGATAAGCAGCGGGTGTACGCTCCGGCGGCTGTCAATTACACGATGGAGATTGAGGACGCCGACCCGGAGGGGATGGACGCCACCGTGACGTTTTTTTATGAGCCGGACGGGCAGTCCGCGCAGTTTTTCTGCCACAGCGGCCTGCGGTATGTTGGGGGGACGACGTTTGCCGCCATAGGCTCCCTGACGCTTGACCAGTATACGGAGCCGGGCAGCCTGTATATTCACCGTTTGGAACTGACCGATTCCTCCGGCAATACCCAGGTATACACGGTGGATGGATCGGAAGGCGAGCGCCTCCCGAAAAAGTCCGTCCGCGTGGTGAGCGGGCGCAGCCCCGACCTGACAACCGGCACCACTGTAACGGGCTATTTGGATAAGATCCGGGCCGCCTCGGACGACGCGGTGATCGTGCTCGACTGTACGGGCGACAGCCGTGTCCCGGCCGCGGTGTTTGCCGCTATCCGCGGCACTAACCGCACCCTGATCCTCAATCACAACGGCATTGAATGGGTATTTTTCGGCGATAACCTGCCCAACCCGGACAAAGCGGTCGACTGCGCCGTGTCCTATCGGATTTTTCGGGGCGGAGCGGCGGAGGATTATGAGGAAGGCAGCGCGGACGCCGTGCTCGCGGAGCTGCTGCAAAGCAAGCCGGCCCTGCTGATCCAGTTTGCCCCTAACGGCCAGCTTCCCGGCCCGGCCTTGGTCCGCATCAAGGCGGAATATACCTTCCGCGATGAAATCGGGATCGCCGACCTGGACGCCTATTTCTATAATGAGCAGCAGGGCCGGCTTGATGCGGTCGACAAAGGCATTGCCATGGCGGAGGACGGCTACTACCCCTTTGTCATTACACACAACAGCGCCTATCTTCTCGCTCCGCAGAAGGGCGCAGGCAGCGTCCCGGCTTCCGGCTCCGGCGGGGAGGGCGGGGGTGTGTCCGACGCCCCGGAAACCTCGGGAAGCCCGGAGGGCGCCACGACCGGCAGCACGGACAGCCTGGACGAGGGATCCACCGCCGAGACCGGGGAGGAGAGCACCTCCGCCCCATCCAAAACGGAAACGGCCGGCCGCACCGATGCGGCGGCTGCCGGGACTTCCGCAGGAGCGGACGGCGGGCAAAGGGCAGGAGGCAGGATGCTTTGGGGGATCCTTGCGGCGGCAATCGGCGGTGCGGTGATTCTGGCGGCGGCGGTGCTGCTGGCGGTGCCCCGTACCCGGATGGCCATTCGGCGTCTGCTGCGCCAAGGGGCGTCCGGGCCTTCGGCGGAAGGCTCCCCGGCGGCCGTGGATAACCCGTGTGCTGGCGGAGGAGCCTCCGCGGCCGGCTCTGCCGGCGAAGCGCAGGAAGACAGTGGAGACGGGAAACAGGGCAGCGATGCGCCGTAAGGCTGTAATCGGGGCGGGTACGGGGCTGTCAGCTTCGTCAGGCGCTTATCCGCGGAATTCGCGGGCGGGCACGAGGCGGGCCCATCCAGCAAAATCTGCCTTACTGTTTTGAAAATACCCCATACGAAAAGAAGCTCCCGGCACAGCCGGGAGCTTCTTTATGGATACGGGCCGCTTCAGTCCTTGCTTACGCCCAGGAGGGCTGCGCCGATCACGCCGGCGTCGTTGCCCAGCTTGGCGACCGTGATGCGGCAGCGGCGGGCGCCGAAACGGGCGTAATCCTCCCTCTCCACGATTTCGCGCAGGGGGACGAGCAGCGTGTCCCCCTCCTTGCTGATGCCGCCCGCCAGGGAAAGCAGGTCGGGCTGGAAAATATTCACGATATTGGAAATGCCGGTGGCCAGGGAGCGGATGTACGCCTGTACCACCTGCGCGCCGGTTTCGTCGCCGGCCCGCATCCCGTCAAACGCGGTGCGGCCGTTGACCTTGGACAGGTCGCCCCCAACCAATTTCCACAGCTGGGAGGAGGGGCTGGCCTGCATGGCTTCTTTGGTGGTGGTGATCAAGCCCGTCGCGGAAGCGTACGCCTCCCAGCAGCCCTGCCGCCCGCAGGTGCAGAGCCGCCCGTCCTCCCGGATGACCATATGGCCGAGCTCGCCCCCGGCGTGGTTGCTGCCGCTGTAAATCCGGCGGTCAATGATGATCCCGCCGCCAACCCCGGTCCCCAGGGTGATGGCGATAAAGTTGCGCACCTCCTGCCCGTCGGTTTCCTGCGTGTCGCAGGCGGCTCCGGCCAGGAACTCGCCGTAAGCGGCGGCGTTGGCGTCGTTTTCCACCAGCACGGGCCGTCCAAACCGTTCGGACAGATACTGCCCCATCCGCACGTCGTAAAACGCCAGGTTGTTGGCGTAACGGATGACCCCCTCTTCGGGATCAATACTCCCGGGGCAGCCGACGCCGATGTAGTCCAGATCCTTCAAAGAGATCCCCGCTTTTTGCGCCGCTTCCTGCGCGGCGGCCACCATATCGTCCATAATGGCTTCTGCCGGACGGGGGCAGGCGGTTTTCCGGGAGGCGCTGGCGGCGATACGGTATTCCTCATCCAGCACGGCAGCGGCAATGTTGGTGCCGCCCAGGTCGATTCCGAGATAGTGACGCATCAATAAAACCCCTCTCTATGGCTGTTTGGTATGTTATAAGGTCGTTAACAGGAATTCCGCCTGCCCGTCCAGCCGGTATTCCCCCAGCCCGGCGGGGAGGTATACGCTGTCCCCCTTGCGCAGCGGGAGGCTTTCCCCGGCGTGGGAGAGCACGGCCTGCCCATCAAGGAGCAGCAGATGCCCGAAGCTTTCCTCCCTAGCGGAAAAGGAGGCGGCGGACGAGAGCCGGACGCGGCGGACGGTGAAATACCGGCAGGTTTGCAGCAGGGTTTCCTCGGCCCCCTCGTGCCGGCTGACGGGGCGGTCGGCTTTCGGCAGCTCGGCCGGCTGGCGGTTGACCACATCCACGGCCTTGTCAATATGCAGGGGGCGCAGCTTGCCGTCCGCGCCCCGGCGCCCGTAGTCGTATACCCGGTAGGTGATGTTGCTGCTCTGCTGGATTTCGGCAATCAGGATCCCCTTGCCGATGGCGTGCAGGGTGGTGGCCTCAATAAAGAACACGTCCCCTTTGTGGACGGGCACCTCGTTGACCACGTCCATCAGGGTGTTGGCCTCAATCCGCTCCCGCAGCTCCTGCTTGGTCAGCGCCTGCCGGAAGCCGTAGATCAGGGTCGCGCCGGGGTCGCAGTCCACGATGTACCACATTTCGGTTTTCCCGGCGGAATGTTCCACCCGGCGGGCGTAATCGTCGTCAGGGTGTACCTGGATCGACAGCCGGTCCTTGGCGTCAATCAGCTTGACCAGCAGGGGGAATTCCGCCCCCGGGGCGAACCCCCGGCCGATATAGGAGGGGTGCCGCCCCAGCACGTCGGCCAGCGTCTGCCCGGCGTATTGTCCGTTTTTCACCCGGCTGTTGCCGTCGGGATGGCAGGACAGCTCCCAGCTCTCCGCCAGGGGGGACAGGTCGGTCTGCTTGTGGTACTCGGTTTTCAGGCGTTCGCCGCCCCAGAGGTAATCCTTAAAGGCCGGGGACAGCAGCAGGGGATAACGCATGGTCTCGACTTCCTTTCGCGCCTGCCGCGCGTGTGCGGGCAGAATTGGGCGGCGATACCGCCGGGGGCTTCCGCCCTGCGGCGGCTTTGCAGCAGCCGGACGCCGCCGAGCCGGCCCGGAACAGCAGGACAATATACCGGCTCCCGTCCGGATTCTCCCAGCTTTTCACGCCGCAAAGGACCGGGTCGGCAATCCGCAGGCCGGTTTCCTCAAAGACTTCCCGCTTTACGCAGTCCACAAAGGACTCTCCCGGTTCAAGATGGCCGCCTGGGAACGCGGGCCCGGCCCTAACGGCCGTTGTCCGGCGGGGCGGCGCTTTTGTGCAGGGCGGCGTGCTCCCGCAGCAGCTCCTCCATCCATTGCCGGAAGGGCCAGTGCTGGCTGGTGGGGGTGACGACTGCCTTGAGGGGGATGCGGATCCCCTCCTGCGTCAGCGTGCGCAGCAGGAGGTCGATCCGCTGCCTGGACAGGCCGCACATCCCCAGCATCCCGCCGCCGGGAAGCTCCCCGGCCTTCCCGGGGTCCGGCGTCCCCGCCGGCCCGGCTTTTCCTGCCGCCTCCCCGTCAAAGCCGGGGAGCCCGGCCAGGGCCCCCACCGTCTGCCCCAGCTCATCCGGGGACACCCGGCGTTCCTCTATGCCCAGCCTCTGCAAAGCCGCGGAAAGGCGGGCCTGGGCCGGCTCGTCCAATCCGTAGGTGAGTGCCAGCTCCTTGAGCGGGGCCATCCTTCGCGCTTTCATGCCGCTTCGCCTCCCCTTCTTGTTGTACTTGTATTTAACCACAAATCCGCCTGCTTGGCAAGGCGGTTTCGGTCCTCCGCGGTAGAAAATCCGCCGTTTCCGGATAGGGACGAAAAAAGCGCGGCGCCGCTTCTGCGGCGCCGCGCCCTGTCCGGGCAGGGGAGGGCCCGGAATACAGAAAACAAGAGACGTTTGGCGTTTTGGCGGTTTATGGCTTGCGGATGGGGCGGAGCACCTGGTAGCCCCGGCTGTTCCACATATGCCGCTGGTAGTCCTGGCAGGCGTCTTCGTTCCATTCGTAGCCCATGGAGCGCGGGTCGAAGCTCCAGGCCAGGTCTTCCACCCGTTTCATGACCTCGCCGTTGTCGGCGTAGTCGTATTTCGGATGGCCGAAAACAAGGTAGTAGCTTCCCGGGATCTCCCGGGACGCAAACCCCGCGGGGATTGGGCCGTCGTAGTCGGGGGACACGCCCGCGCCGTAGAAATAGCCCCTCTTCCCGTCCTTCCCGTCCGGATAGAACCAGCCGGCATGGTGCGCCCACACCACCGGGTCCTGGAAAGGCACTATGCTTTCAATGGTCCCTTCCACTTCGCCGAAATCGGGCCGGCTTTCAAAGTCCCAATAGCCCCTTGCGGCCGGATCGTACAGGCCGATAAAGGTGTGCGCGGGGATATACTCTACCCATACTTCCGGCTTGGTCAAGGCATACTCGCTCATTTCCACAACACCTTTCCGAATAAAATAGGAAGGCTCCAGCACGACCTTGCGCAGCGTCAGCGGGATGGGGACCGGGTGGCTTCGGTATGCCGCCGGTGTACATCCGTAGGCATACTGGAACGCCCTCGTCAGGGCGCTCTGGGACGAATACCCGTATTCCAGGGCGATATCCACGATCGGCTGCTGGGTGTCCCGCACCGCGATGGTCGCGCCGTACAGGCGCCGCCCCGCCAGGTACTGCCGCAGGGTCACGCCCGCCGTCTGGCGGAACAGCCGTGAGCAGTAAAACCGGGAATAGTGCAGATGCTCGGCCATTGCGTCAAGCGTGGGGGAATCCCGGAGATGCTCCTCAATCCAGTCGATCATGGCCTGTACCTCGCGGTTCCATTCGCGCATATGCCGTGCCGCCTCCTTCCAATCCGGAGTATACCAAACCCGGCGGGGGATTTCTTTCCCCGAGTTGCGGGAAACCCGCCCCCGCTTTGCGCGCCCTTTGCAGGCGTTCCGGCTGGGGCAGGCAAAAATCCGGGGGAAGATGCCCTTCCCCCGGATTTTTCCCATATGGGCGCGCCTTAATCAAACGCCGGCGTATAGCTCTGGATAAACGGCCGGCTCACGATCTGGCGGACGCGGAAGTTGCGCACCGCGATCTGGCTGGCATAGGTCCCCAGGCCCACCTTGCCGTACTCGGTAATGGGGTTGGGATCCTGCATTTCAATGACCAGCTGGCCGTCCACAAAGATAAAGCAGTGGCCGCCGATGCTCCCGGCCTGGATGAAGTACAGCCGCCCCGCCTCAAAGGGGAACAGGGGGGTGACGGCACGGGGGAGGCATTCGGGATAATGCTCAATCCCGGCCTTATTGTCCCACCAGCCGGCCAGCCCGGCGATGTAGCTCACGCCCGCGTCGTCCGCCTCGTCGTTCCAGCCGGCGGCGTGCCAGGTGAAATTCAGGTCGTTGTCGCAGGGGGGGATGGTGCGCCCCTCCAGCTCGAGCAGCACGTCCCCGGGATAATGGCGCTTGGAATAGAGCATCCCCCCGGAATTCCCGGTGTGCTTGCCGTAGATCCATCCGTCCTCTACGCGCCAAACGCCGTTTTTGTATTCCCAGTCCCGCGCCAGTTCCTCGTCGGAGCGGGGACCTTCCGCCAGGATGGGGCACTCGGCCAGGTCGATTTCCTTTTCCATAATTCGTAAGATCTGCTGCATTTGCTTTCATCCTTTCGGCTTTCCTTATTTTGGGAGCTTCGCTGTTACCTGTGTTTCTCCTTTGCCGCCCGGCGGCGCGCTACAGCGCGAAATAGGGGGGCGCCCCTGCTTCCGGAGCGGCGGGCGGGGCGCCGGCCCCCGAGCGGACATCCAGGAGGACCTCCTGGGTTTCGTTCCCGCTGTTGATCCGCACGCGGGCCGGCCCCGTTTTCCCGCAGGTCCGTACCCAGAAGGCGATGCACCCGCCGATCAGCGCGGCCGTATCCGGGCCGATCACCTGCACAGGCCCTTCGGTTTCTATGCGCAGGCCGGCGGCGCAGAAGGGGCAGAGCCCTCCCAGCGTATCAAGCGCGCGCACCACGATACGGGTGGCGTCGTAGGAATCCCCGTCGGCCCGCAGGACCGTGTCGTCGGCCTGCGCCTCCAGCCGGGCGAAGGACTTGCCTTCGCCGACCTCCCGCACCAGGACGGCCTGGCCGCCCACATACCCTTCCAGGCGGAGGGTGTTTTCGGCCTTCCCCCAGCCGCCGGCGGTTTCAAACAGCAGGTTGATCAGGGCCCCGCGCTCCAGCCCGGCCCGCTCGGCCAGGTCTTCTAGGTAGGGATAGTCCTCCGGCAAGAGGTCGGGCAGGACGCCCTGCTCGGCCCGCTCGGCGATGAAGCGGGTGAATTCCTCCTGCAGAGCCGGGGGCAGGGGGAGCGGGAGCTTCTGCGGTGTCAGGTGGTTGATAAGGACCGGCGGGTGGGGCAGGTGGGGGAACGCCGCCCGGCGGGGGGCAAAATCCCCCACCAGCTCCCCGTTGCGGTATACCCGCACAAAATCGCAGTTGGTGGCCACCCAGATGGGGAGGATCCCGCCGCCGTCCCGCTCCCCCCGGGAAATCAGCGAGAGGGGCTCCAGCACGGGGCCCTGCTCCGGCGGGCGCTGGGACATGCAGGCTAAGCCCGCGTATTTGGGAAGGCGGAACATGTCCGACACCCCGTGGTAGCAGATCTTGTCCCCCGACCCGAAGCTGCTGTGGGTGTTGTAGTCGAAGGCGCACCAGCTGATCTCGCCGGTAACGTCCTCCCGCCCGAGCGCCTCGTTCATCACCCGCAGGTGCCGCAGCGCGTGCTCGACCTGCCGGCTCTCGTGGTCGAACCGCTTGGTGGGGAACATATGCCCGTTGCTTTCGGTGATCAGCAGGGGAACCGGCTGCTCCAGCCCCGTGATCTCCTCGCGGGAGCGGAAGACCGTCTGGCCCCCGTTGTGGATAAATTCGTTGAAGGTGTACACGTCCTCAAGCAGCTCGCTCTTGACAAAGCACCGCACCCCGCCGGTCTGCCGGGTATCGTCCAGCTCGTGCGCGGCCTGGTTGGTCCGCCGGTAGAAATCGGTGCAGTCAGGGGATTCGTTGATCCGCACCCCCCAGAGGATGATGCAGGGGTGGTTGTAGTCCCGGCGGATCATCTCCCGCACGTTCTCCACGGCCGCGTCCTGCCAGGCCGCGTCCCCGATGTGCTGCCAGCCGGGGATCTCCTCAAACGCCAGCAGGCCGATTTCGTCGCACCGGTCGAGGAAATGGCGGCTCTGGGGATAGTGGCTGGTACGCACCAGGTTGATCCCCAGCCCCTTGAGGATGTCCGCGTCCCGGCGCTGCACCCGCGCCGGCATCGCGCCGCCGACGTAGGGGTAGCTTTGGTGCCGGTTGAGCCCGATCAGCTTGCGCCGCTGGCCGTTGAGGTAGAAGCCGTCCGGCCGGAACTCGCAAAAGCGCATCCCGAAGCGGGTTTGGACCCGGTCGACCGTCTCACCCCCCCGGCGCAGCTCCGCCTGAGCGCGGTAGAGGGCGGGGTCCTCGGGCGTCCAGTGGCGGAGCGCCTGCGCCTCCGGGAAGGCCGCGCACAGCCTGTCCTGCCCGGCGCGGGCCTCCAGGACGGCCTGCCGGCGGACGCCGTGGCCGTCGATGGCGATATGCAGCTCCGCGTCCTGCTTCAAGGGGCCGCCGAAAAGCACGTCGACCTCAACGCTTTCCCTCTCCGCGTTCCGGCGGGGGGAAACCCGCAGCTCGCGCACAAAGTCGGGCTCCGTCACTAAAAGGGAGACCTCGCGGTAGATGCCGCCGTAGGTGAGGTAGTCCACCTCGCCGCCGCAGGGCGGGAAATCGGGCCGTTCAGTGGAGTCGAGACGCACCGTCAGGCGGTTTTCCTGCCCGTAGGCGAGCAGGCCGGTCAGCTCCACGCAGAAGGGGGTGTACCCGCCCTTGTGGGATCCGGCGGGACGGCCGTTGCAGGATACCTCCGCATAGGCCATCGCCCCTTCAAAATACAGGAAAACCCGCCGCCCCGCCCACTCCTCGGGGACAGGCAGCGCCTTTTCGTAGAGGGATACGAATTGGTAGTCGGCCTCCCGCAGGTAATTGTAGGGCAGGACGACGTTGGCGTGGGGCAGGTCGACCCGCTCGCCCGCCGAGGGCTCGTCCGGCTCGCGCCGGAAAAGCCAGCCGTTGTTGAGAGGGAGGATTTCGCGCACAGCAGCCACTCCTTTGTTATGATATATGGTATCTTCCTATCCCCCGTTAAGGGCCGGGGGGTGCAGGCTCCTTGGGATCGGGGAGGCGCTGCCGCCGCCCGGCGTCGCCGGAGGGGGCATCGAGCAGTCCCCGCCTCCCCTGCGGGCGGACCGCGTTGCGGTACTGCCGGGGGGAGATGCCGTGCTGGCGTTTGAAAAGGTTGGAGAAATAATGGGGGTCCTCAAACTGCAGCTTGCGGGCGATCTCGTAGCAGGGCAGCTGGGTGGTGCGCAGCAGGTTTTCTGCCGCCTGCATCTTCTGGCGCAGAAGGTAGGCGTAAGGGGTCTGCCCATAGGCCTTGCGGAACAGCTTGATGGCATAATCGGGCGAACGGAAAATCGAGGCCGCCAGCTCGTCAATGGTCACCCGGCCGAAAACCCGGTCATCCAGGTAATCCCGCAGCTGCTGCGCTTCATCCGGAAGGGAGGACGCCTCGCTTTGCAGGGTATACAGCGCCGAGACGATTTCATGAAATTTGAGCGCGCACCGCTGGAAGATTTTTTCCTGCGGCTCCTTCAGGCAGCTTAAGGCGTAAAAGTCGCGGAAGATCTGCTCGTTCCAGAAGCCGCGCACCAGCACCGTGTCCTGCAGGCCGTAGGCGCGCAGGAGATCCTCCGCCAGGTTGCCCTTGAGGTTGCAGAAGATTTTGGTCCAGGGGTCATCCGCGTCGGAGGAATAGGCGTGGCGGCTCCCCTGGTGGAGGATGTAGACGTCCCCCTCCTCCGGCGTGAACCGCTCCCCGTCGCACAGGACGGTGCCCCGCCCGCGGACAATGTATTCAACCACGGTGACGTCCGAATCGTCCCGTTCGCAGTAATAGCTGCCGTCGCAGTAGGAGATCCCCGTCAGCTCCACAAAAAACGGGGAAGAGGGGGCCTCCGCATAAAAGAAGCGCAGTTCCTCCTTCAAATTATATCACACACCTTTTTCGGTTATATTCTATTTATTTGCCCACAAAATAATGATATACTCCAACTTGAAAAAAGTCAATAGAAAGCAGCAGCTTTGCCTGCCTTTTCTGTCAGAAACGCCCTGCCGCGGCGGGGAACCCCGCGGCGGCCGATCAATGGAAACGGAGGAATCGCCATGAAACTCAGAGCCCCGGCTGTCCCCTTGATTACGGTTGACCCCTATTTCAGCGTCTGGTCGTGCCGCGACCGGCTCAACGACGCCGCCACCTGCCATTGGACAGGGCATACCAACACCCTCAACGGGTATTTGACGGCGGACGGCACGGTATACCGCTTTATGGGCGGGCCGGAGGCCGGCGGCATCCCGATGCGGCAGGTCTCCCTGGACATCACGGCCATGGCCACGGTATACGTTTTTGAGGCGGACGGTGTGCGGCTGACGGCCCGTTTCTTCACGCCGGTTTTCGCCGACGACCTGGAGCTGCTCAGCCGGCCGGTGTCCTACCTTGAGCTGACGGCGGAATCGACCGACGGCAAGGCCCGCCGCCTTGAAGCCGAGGTCCGCGCCTCTGAGGAGCTCTGTCTTGACACCGCGCGGCAGGAGCCGGTGGAGATCACGGCCGGCCGGCTGGAGGATGGGATCGCCTTTGCCCGCATGGGCGGAACCTCCCAGCCCGTGCTGGTGAATTACGGGGACGACACCCGCATTGACTGGGGGTATTTTTACCTGTGCGTGCAGGGCGGGGAGGCCGGCTCGGTCAAGGTGCTCGGCGAAAGCTACGTCACGGCCAAGGCGCCGCTGGAGGGCGGCAGCGCGCTGTTTGCCTTCGCCTACGACGATGTGGAGAGCATCCTGTATTTTGACAAACGGCTCAAGGCGTATTGGAAGCGGAACGGCAAGACCATGGAACAGGCGATTGAGGAAGCGTACGGCGATTACCCGGTCCTAAAGGAGCGGGAGGAGCGCTTTTCGCGGGATCTGCAGCGGGAGGCGGCCGCCGCGGGCGGGGAGCAGTACGCCGAGCTGCTGGCCCTGGCCTACCGGCAGGTTATGGCCGGGCACAAGCTGGTTGAGGATGAAAAGGACGGGCTGCTCTATATTTCCAAGGAATGCCTGTCCAACGGCTGCGCGGCCACCGTGGATGTGAGCTATCCGTCAATGCCGATGTACCTATACTACAATCCCGAGCTGGTCAACGCTATGATGCGCCCGGTCCTCCGCTTTGCCCGGAGCAAGGATTGGCTCTATGGATTCGCCCCGCACGACGTGGGCTGCTATCCCCACGTCACCGGGCAGGTGTATTCCAACGGCAGCGACCCTGACCATCAGATGCCGATTGAGGAATGCGGCAACATGCTGGTCATGGCCGCGGCGGCGGCCGTGGCCAAAAAGGACACCTCCCTGTTTGAGCAGAACCGCGACCTGTTTGAGCAGTGGGCAGAATATCTGGTCCGTTACGGGGAGGACCCGGACGACCAGATCTGCACCGACGACTTCTTCAAGCACCTGCCCCACAACTGCAACCTGGCGGTCAAGGCGATCATGGGCATCGCCTCAATGGCCATCCTGCTTTCGATGAGCGGGCGGGAAGAGGAAGCCGCCCCCTATTGGAAGGAGGCCCGCCGGATGGCCCGCTCCTGGATGGAGCGGGCCTCGGAGGGGGACGGCAGCACCCGCCTGGCCTTTGACCAGCCGGGCACCTACTCCCTGAAATACAACATCGTGTGGGATAAGCTGTTCGGCACCGGCCTGTTCACGGACGACGAGCTGCGGCGGGAATTCGCCTCCTACTGGCAGTATATGAACCCCTACGGGCTGCCGCTTGACGGCCGGGGCAGCACCTCCAAGACCGACTGGCTGGCCTGGACGGGGACGCTGGCGGAAACCCCGGAGGAATTTGCTCGGTTTATGGAGCCGGTCTGGCGGTATTTCCACGAGTCGGAAAACCGCGTGCCGATGGGGGACTGGTACAGCACCAAGACCGCCAAGCACTTCTATAACCAGCACCGCACCGTCCAGGGCGGCCTGTTTATCAAGCTGCTTGAGCACGCCGGTTACTGCCGGTTCGACGGGAAGAAATAGGAGAACCCATAAAAAACGGGGAAAAATGAAACGAGGCCCTGCTTTCCACGGGCTGGGAGGCCGCCGCACGCGGCGGCCTCCCGGGTCCCGAAACGGCGCGGGCCCGTTTTCGCGCAGGATCCTGTCCTGCCGTGCACAGTTCGGGAAAAAGAAAAGGAGGAAATTTATGAGCCTGACGACACAACTCAACCGCTATTGCCGGACGCAGGGCAAGAAACGGCTGGCGGCCGGCGCGGCCGTCAAGGGCCGGAGCCTTTTTGACAATATCCTGGCTCAGGCGCCGTCCTTCGCCGCCCCGGGGGAGGACGGCTGGCAGAGCGTGACGTTCCATACCGGCTTCCCGCCCGAGGTGGCCGGGGCGCTCCGGGAGCTGGGCGCGACCGAGAAGGAACTGGACACCGAGGACGCCTTTGCGGTGTGCGGCGAGGGGGATGCCCTGACCGTCTACTCGCAGGGCCGGCGCGGCCTGATGTACGGCGCCTACGAGGTGCTCCAGCAGGCGCAGGACGACGGCGGCTTCGTCCCCGGCGGCCTGCGCTTCGCGGCGCCCCAGTGCCCCTTCCGCGGGCTGAAGCTCTACCTCCCGGGGGAAAAGCAGCTTGACCAGTTTTACAAAATGGTCGATATGCTCGCCTATTACCGGTACAACACCCTGATCCTTGAGATCGGCGGTGCGATGGAGTATAAAAACCATCCCGAGATCAACGAGAGCTGGGTGGAATACTGCCGCGAGATGGGCCGGTATCCCGAGCGGGCGGACGAAGTGCAGAATATGTTCGGATGGGTCAAGAACTCCATCCATTTTGAAAACGGGGACGGCGGCTGGCTGACCCAGGACACCGTGCGCCGGCTGCTGGACTACTGCCGGGAGCGGGAGATTGAGGTCATCCCCGAGGTGCCCTGCCTGAGCCACGCGGATTACCTGCTCAACGCCCACCAGGAGCTGGCCGAGCGGGTCTACGACCCCTTCCCGGACTGCTACTGCCCCTCCAACCCGGACACCTACAAGCTGCTGTTTGAGGTCATGGACGAGGTTATTGAGGTATTCCACCCCCGGATCATGCACGTCGGCCACGACGAGTTTTATTCAATCGGGATCTGCGACCGCTGCCGGGACCGCGACCCGGCGGACATCCTGGCGCAGGACCTCACCCGCATCCACGATTACCTGGCCGAGCGGGGCATCCGGCTGATGTACTGGGCGGAGAAGATGCTCAACCACATCACCAGCTGGGGCGAGGGCCTGGGCGGTGCGGAGCGGCACTGCAAATGCTCCCGCAACACGGTGGACCACATGAAGCCGACCTACCAGGCCATTGACCGTATCCCCCAGGATTGCTGGGCGCACAACTGGTATTGGTCCCTGAGGGAGGCGCACGACGAGGTCTTTTTATCCCGCGGGATGGCGATGACCTACGGCAACTGGGACCCCCGCGGCTTCTTCCACTGGCAGCAGCGGGTGGAGGCCGGCGCGCTGGGCGCCGCGCCCTCCCACTGGACGACGCTTGACGAGGTGACCCTGCAGCGCAACGGGGTTCTCCTTTCGGTGGTGTTCGGCGCCTACCTGTTCTGGAAGACCGATTACACCGACGACCGGTACGACGAGCTGCTCCTGGCCAGCATGAAGGATATGTACCTTTACCGCAACCGCCGGGTGCTGGCGGGCCCCCATCTTGAATTTACCCACATGACCACCATCTGGCGGGAGCATGTGTACCTCACCAGCGCCCCGATGCTGATGCAGAAGGATACGATCGGCAAGTATGTCATCACCTACCGCAGCGGGCGGGAGGTGGAGATCCCGCTGGTCTACGGGGTCAATATCATGAACCAGGCGGTGGAGTGGGACCGCACCCCCAACGAGGAGATGGACTGCTACGACGCCGACGGCTCGCTGGCCGAGGTGACCTATACCACCCTGCCTATGCGCCAGCCGGACGGGACCACCCAGTACCGGTATGTGGTCGAGAACCCCTACCCGGACGACCAGGTCGTGGGCGTTCGCACGGAAAAGATCGCCCCGGATGAGGGCGAGATCTTCCTGACCGATTTCGCGGTGCGGCAGTCCTTCGCCGACAGCCCGATCGTCCGCGCATCCCTTGACCCCAACCGCCGGATCAAGACGCCGCTGTACTAAGCCGGCCGACATGCCCGGACTATCCAGAGGAGGGATAGCATGAGTGAACAGCAAACCGCCCCGCGCTTTCTCTTCCCCCGGCAGGGGGACGTGATGGTGGGTCAGGCCGACGGCGTGTGGAAAGGCCGCAGCCTGGAAATTGCGGCGTCGGTGGAAGCGCCTGGCGCGGCCCGCCTGACCGTCAACGGCCGGCCTGCGGCCAAAGGGGAGGACGGCGTTTTCACCGCCCCCGTGCTGCTGGACGGGCGGGTAAACCGCGTGGAGGCGGTCAACCCCGATACCGGCGAAGCGCAGGCGGTGACGGTGTTCGTCTTTGAAAAGGCGTACCACACCTACCGCTTTACCGTGGACGACTGCATCCGCGCGTTTGAGGACCTGGAGCGTCACAAGGAGGAATATACTTCTATCTTTGACAACCCCTTCCTCGCCGTGTTCCGCGAGGCGCACGAGCTCTACGGCAGCAAGACCCACATCAACATGTTTTACGCGTCGTACGACGGCTCCTTCAACCTTTCCATGATGACCGACCGGTACCGGCAGGAGTTTGAAGCCAACGCCGATTGGCTGTCCTTTTCCTTCCACGCCCGGCAGGAGATGCCCGACCTGCCCTACCGGGACAAGGGGTACGACGAGGTCAAGGCCGACTGCCTGCTTACAGTCGGCGAGCTGCGCCGGATCGTCGGGACGGCCGCCCTGCGGGACACCACCACCCTGCACTGGGGGGCGTCCACCGTCGAGGGCGCGCGGGCCCTGCGCTCCCTGGGCTACAAGGCCCTGTGCGGCTACTTCGTATTCTGCCACGGGGAGCCGTACTACGACTGCTACGAGAACGGCGAAACCATCGTTTCGTATTACCTGAGCAAGGAGCAGACGGCCAATCTGGAGCACCGCTGTTTTTGGGTAGACACTGACGAGGATATCGTGTTCGCCAAGCTGCATATGGTGCTCAACGCCGGGGATCTGCCGGCGGAGCGGGTGGGACCCTTCCTTGACGAGCTGGCTGCCGACCCGGCCGCCTCCGGCTTTATCCAGATGGTGATCCACGAGCAGTTTTTTTACCAGGATTACGTGGCGTATAAGCCCGACTACCGCGACCGGATCCTGGCGATGGCCCGGTGGATGCAGGAGCACGGCTACCGCCCGGTGTCGCTGTCCGACATCCTTGCGGAAACGCAGGGCCAGGCATGGTAGCCGGATTCCTTGATCTTGATTGTTTCTTTTTCCTTTTCCCATAAAACGCAGGGGCCGCAAAACTTTCGTTTTGCGGCCCCTGCGTTTTGCTTTGGCGTCGGCGGAAATCCCGGGTAAAGCACGGGATTTCCGCCGGCTTTCACACGGCTTTCTCCCGCCAAACAGGAGGAACGGCCCGCCTTCCCGGCGTATGCGCGGCAAAGGGATCTCGCCATTGCCCGAAGGCTTCAGGCAGGGTTTGATAGGCGAAGAGGACGGGGGATGCGGGAGCCCGCAGGAACCGGCAAGGGCCTGCCTCTCTCCTTCCCCCGGTCGGTCAGCTGGCGGCGTCCGGCAGCCCGGAGCTCTGCTTGTATTGCTTGGGGGTCATGCCGGTTACCCGCTTGAAGGTCTTTAGGAAGTAGAAATAATCGCTGAAGCCCAGGCGGGAAGCAATCTCGCTGATCGAATAGTTCTTGGCGTCGAGCAGTTCCTTGGCCTTTTCGATCCGCAGGTCGGTGATGTACTTTAAAAACGTTTTCCCCGTTTCCCGTTTGAATACCTGGCTCAGGTAATTGGCGTTCAGGCTCATTTCCTCCGCCAGCTGATTCAAGGAGAGACCCTGGTCATAGTGGCTGTTGATGTAGCTCATCATCTGCAAAAAGCGGGCGTTGGAAAGGCCGTCCGGATCCTGCTGGGGCTCGTCGGGGAGGATACAGGCGTGCAGGGCGTCCAGCAGGACGGGGAAGCGGTGGAACTGGAACACCAGCTGTTCCGGGCTGTAAATATCCTGGAAATCCTCCGACGCCGTGAAAGCGTTGCAGGACGAGACGATGTTGTAAAGGTGCCAGACGGAATGCAGGGTAAAGCCCTGGCCGGCGGGGCCGTAGAGGGAATCAAGGAGCTCCCCGATTTTTTCGGGATCCTCTAGGGTGGCCGCTTTGGTGATTTCCCGCAGGATCGGCGCGGCGCGGTCCTCCGTCCTTTCGGTATAGATCCGCTGCTCCGGACGGATAAAAAACTGGAACGCGGAGTTGCTCAGTTCCTTGACCGTTTTGGAGAGCGCGGATACCGGGCAGGGGGAAGGCGTATAGCTGAAGCCGCCCTCCCGCTCTTTTTCAAAGAAGGCGCGGATCCTCTCTTCGGAAAAGGGCAGGGTGGACAGATAGGCCACCTGCTTATATCCAAGGCGCAGCGTGATCCCCTGGTCTTTCGGCAGGGGAGGGAGCGGTTCCCCTCCGACGGATACGGCGGCATAGTAGGCGTTGGCGGACAGGCCGAACATCGCGAGGGCGGACACCAGCTCCGACTCGTCGGCGTTTTGCAGTGCGTCCAGCAGGTCGTCGTAATCCGGCTGAGGGTTGGCACGCTTGAGCCGGTGCACGGCGCGCAGGAGGACCCGCTTGATCTCGTCGTATTCAAGCGGCTTGAGGCAGTAGCCAACGGCCCCGTAGCTGATGGCCCGCTGGGCATAGGAAAATTCTGCAAACCCGCTGATGATAATGGTTTGAATATTGCGCTCCATCCTTGAGATTTTCTGGCAGAGCGACAACCCGTCCGTGTTCGCCATGCGGATGTCGGTGATTACGATATCAATCGGCATATTTCCCAGTACCGCCATCGCTTCCTCGCCGCTTTGCACGACGGCGGCCACTTCCAGCTCCATACCGGCCCAGTCGATGCATCGCTGCAGCGAGTCGGTAACCGATGTTTCGTCATCCACCAATAGCACGCGGTACATCATTTATGCATCTCCCTCTGAATCCCCATAAGTGTCCTCTTGCGTCCTTCCCGGCGTCTGTTGCGCCTGCGGCGCCTGCAGCGTCCCTTGGATCGGGAGACGGATGGTCACACAGGTGCCGTCTCCGGGGGAACTGCTGAGGCTGAGTCCGTATTCCTCCCCATATTGCAGCTTGAGCCGCGCGTTGATGTTGGCCAGCCCAAGGTGGGTGCTTGTGTTGTACCGGCTGGAGGCAAACTGCCGTTCCAGCTCGGCCAGCGTTTCCGGCGGGATGCCGACCCCGTCGTCCCTGACGGAGATCACCAGGAGGGGCCCCTCGGTTTTCGCCCCGATATACAGCACGCCGGCGTCCGGCTTCGGCTCCAGCCCGTGGACAAAGGCGTTCTCAACCAGCGGCTGCACCAGCATTTTGAATACCGGCACCTCGGCCGCCTCCTTTGAGACGTTGTACAGGGTGGTAATGCGGTTTTGGAACCGCGCCTGCTGGATGCTCACATAGGATTTGACGATCGCGATCTCCTGCGACAGGGGAACCAGGGGCGCCCCCTTGGCGGTATAGCGGTAAATTTTCCCCATCGCGCTGGTAATCAAGGATACCTGCTCTATGTTGCCGTGCAGCGCGGCCGCCCGGATCAATTCCAGGGTATTGTAAAGGAAATGGGGGTTGATCTGGCTGCGCAGGAAATCCAGCTCCGCGCTTTTGCGCAGCACCTCTTCTTCATAGAGGGCGTTGGATTTTTGCAGGATTTCGCCGGTCAGGGTGTTGATGGATACCAGCAGGTCGGAAAAGTCCCGGCCGATCTGCTTGAGCTCGGCGCAGCCGTTGAGCCTCAGCGGCTGGTCAAGCTTGCGCAGCCGCTTCTCCCGGATGAAATCGATGGTGCTGCTGAATTTGTTTAGGGGCGATACCACGCCCCGGTAAAGCAGAAAGCCTCCGCACAGGAGTATGATAATGAATACGCTTAAAAAAATGCCGCTCAGCAGGTAAAAGGAATCCTGTTCCAACTGGGCCTCCTCTGCGTTGACCGCGCTGATTAGGATGCTCCGCACCTCCGGCAGCGCCGCGACATGGATGCTGTAGTCGCCCCGATGCACCAGCTTCGGGGAGTCAGTCCCGGTGCTCCCGGCCGAAGACCGCCCGGATTGCGCGGCCAGCTCCCGGAAATCCGCGAGCACATCCTCGGGGAGGGCGCCCGACGTCCCGAAGGAGCAGTCGTCCCCCTTACTGTCAACCAGCACCAGGTAGCTGCCGGCGCTTTGCGGGCTGGGCAGCCGGGCGGCGGCGCTGTGTACGTCAACGGACAGCAGCATGGTGCCCAGCTGCTTGGTGCCGGAGTAGACGTGATAGCCGTATACCAGATAATCCGTAACGTCTTTCGGGGAAGAGGAATGCCATATCCCCAGGCAGATAAGCCCCCGTTCGTCCGGCATCGCGGCCCGGATCTCCCTGAGCTCGTCGGGCCGGTACAGCTTGGACCAGTTGAGCAGCTCGTTGGTAAACGCCACGTCGGTCAGCGCGCTGCTGACCGCGCTTGCCGAAGCAATCGCAGTGTTGACGCTGCGTATGGCTTCCAGGGAGACGTTCCGGTAAGAGGCGGCGGCGAGCAGCTCCAGGCAGGAGGATTCGTATTGGAGCTGGTTGGACACGCTGTCCACCCACCGCGTGATTTCGGAAATGGCGGTCTGGAAGTCCTCGCAGTTCCTTTCCGCGTACTGCAGGCTTTCCGTGAGTATGGCCTGTCTTACGGAGTGGATCAGCACGCCGCAGAAGATCACGAGGGCCAGAAACAGGGCCATCATGAACAGGGCAAACTGCGTTTTGATGCTGGAAAGACGAATCCACCGTTTTTTGGGGGCAGCTTGGCTGACGGATACCATGACACAGCTCCTTTTTGGCGAGGGCAGGGCGGCCCCTGCGGCGCGCAGCAAAAGAAAGGCAAAGCAAAAAATAGGAATTCTCTATCGATCTGACATATAAATTTTAGATGAAATAGAGTAAAAAAACAAGAAGCAATTAGTAAAATATCCATAGTATATAAAATTAACTCTATTATTTTGGGCATAATTTTGGTAAATTTCTTAGAAAAATGGAAATTTCTTATATCGGTGGACATAGAAAATGGAAATTTTCTTAGAAATGGCTTTGGAAAATCACACAAAAACAGCATTTTATTTTGCCGCCTCTTTTGCTATAATCCTCAATGTAAACCGGCGGCCGGCGTATTGGCAGGCCGGAAAAGCCGGCCCTTCGGAGTGCGACGGCCGGGGACCGCAGGAAGGAGAGGAGAGGCTCATGACAACGACAAAGACGGCCAAGATGGGCACCAAGCGTTCCCGGGTCATTAAGCAGCTGAAGAACGACTGGATTTTGTATGCGTTGCTGCTGCCGGTCGTGGCGTGGTACATCATTTTCTGCTATCTGCCGATGGCGGGCGTTACGCTGGCCTTTAAGGATTTCAGCTTCCGGGACGGGCTGTGGGGCAGCCCATGGATCGGGTTCAAAAACTTTATTGACATGTTTCAGGACCGGTTGTTTATCCGGGCGACGGTCAATACCATCATCTTCAGCTTGGGGCGGATTGCTTTCCAGACACCGTGCGCGATCCTTTTGGCGGTGGCGCTTAACGAGATGCGCTTCCGGCGTTCCAAGAAGGTGATCCAGACCATCGTAACTTTCCCGCACTTCATTTCCTGGGTGGTCCTGTCCGGCATGCTGATCAACCTGTTCGGCTCTACCGGCATGATCAACCAGATCTTAGGCACCATCGGGCTGGATCCCATCACCCCCATTACCTCGTCAAGCCAGTTCCGGGCGTTCATCTGGCTGTCCGGCATCTGGAAGGAAGCAGGCTGGGATTCCATTATCTACCTCGCGGCCATCACTTCAATTGACGAGGGGCTGTACGAGGCGGCGGAGGTAGACGGCGCCAACCGCATGCAGCGGATTTGGCACATCACTCTTCCCGGTATCCGCAGCACCATCTGCATCATGCTGATCCTGGCCGTAGGCTCCATCCTGACCAACGGCGGCTTTGACCAGATTTACAACCTGTATTCCGCGCCGGTCTACGACGTGGCAGATACACTGGATACCTATGTATTCCGCGAGTCCTTTATTACCGGCGGCCTGGATTACGGCTATACCACTGCCATTGGGTTCTTTAAATCCTTTATTGGCGTCATCATGATTGTGATCTGCAACAAGATTGTGACCAAGGCCGGGGAAAACGGACTCTTCTGATCCGCACGATGAATTGGAGGAGAGGAAGGGATTGGTTATGAAAGAGAAAACACTAAAAAAGACGCGCTTTTCCAAGGCATCGGTGTTTGACGTGGTGCTGCTGGTTATCCTCGGCCTGTTGGCCCTGATTACCCTTTACCCATTTTACCAGGTGCTGATCATCTCGGTGTCAAACACCGTATCCTATGCGCAGCATCCGCTGTACCTGCTGCCCTATGAGTTTGACACGCTCGGTTATCGCACGATTTTCCATGACAAGGCTTTCTTTACTTCTCTGGGGGTCACGCTGTTTGTCACGATCGTGGGGACGGCGCTCAATATGATCCTGTCGGTGGCCGGCGCCTATGCGCTTTCCCGCAAGACGCTGATCGGCCGCAATGTCATCCTAGGCTTGATCGTCTTTACCATGCTGTTCAACGGCGGCGTCATCCCGACCTACCTGGTGATTATGGATCTGGGCCTGGTCAACAACATCTGGGTCATGGTGCTGCCCTCCGCGATCAGTACCTATTACCTGATCATTATGAAGAATTACTTCGTCTCGCTGCCTTCCAGCCTGCTTGAGGCCGCTAAGCTGGACGGAGCCAATGAGGTCACCATCCTCTGGCGGATCATCATCCCGATTTCCATGCCCTTCATTGCCACCTTCTTCCTGTTTTATGCGGTGGAGCGCTGGAACGAATGGTATCAGGCATATCTGTATATCAATAAAACGGAGATCCAGCCGCTGCAGATCTACCTGCGCAACGTACTGATTAACATGAGCAATAATCTATCCCAGATCGCCAAGCAGATGATGCAGTCCCATACCCAAAAGGTCAACTCCCAGGCTATCCAGATGGCCACCATTGTGGTGACCACCGTGCCGATCCTGTGCGTGTACCCCTTTGTGCAGAAGCATTTCGTCAAGGGGATCATGGTCGGCGGCATCAAAGAGTAAGGGTTCCCTAAACGCAGAGGTGTTTATTTACATATTCAGACAGGAGGAGAAAGAAATGAAACGAAGCAAAAGGCTACTGGCATTGCTCCTGAGCACGGCGTGCGTGGCTACGCTGGCTGCGGGCTGCAGCGGAGGCGGTGGCAACTCGTCTACGCCGAGCGGCGGCAGCAGCGGGGGCGGCGACACCAGCGACGAGCACATGACCATCACCATCGGCTACTGGGACGCGGACAGTGCGCTGGGAAGCCGCGACACCGACAAGGTGCTGCAGACCATTGAAGAAAAGCTCAACGTGACCTTTGAACCCGTCAACGTGACGTGGGACGACTACAACCAGAAGTTCCAGCTGTGGGCGTCAAGCGACACGCTGCCCGACATTTTCGCGGCGGATATCCGCACCACGGCGACGTTTGCCCAGTGGGCCAACGACGGCCTGCTGCATGAAATCCCCTCTGACCTGTCCGCTTATCCGAACCTTGAGAAATATCTGGACAGCCCGGAATCGGATACCTGCATGGTCAACGGCAAGATGTACTGCATCTTCCGCCAGACCTATACGGAGCAGGCGGAGACCATTGAAGACCGTTCGATCGTTTACCGCTGGGACCTCGCCCAGAAGGCGGGCATCACCGAACAGCCCACCAACTGGACCGAATTCCGCGAGATGATCCAGGCGATCATTAAGGCGGATCCGGAGGGCAAGAACATCCAGGGTATGACGGCCTGCGGCCCCGACTTCCTGGTCGGCCCCTTCTTCACCTACAGTATGCCGGCGGCGGTTGTCGGCGGCAACACCTTCCGCTGGGTTGACAACGGCGACGGCACGTACGTCCCGGCCTATTTCGCGGGCGAGAACCTCGGCGACGACGCCCTGCCCACCTGGCAGCTCCTGCGCGACATGTATCAGGAAGGCACCATTGAGGCCGACGTGGCCCTCGGTTCCACCGAGACGGCGTACAACAAGTTCCTGAGCGGCCAGAGCGCGGCCATGCTGGCCACCGGCTTCGGCGGCCCCTGGGGCGATATGATCCAGTATTGGGAGGAAACCAACGGCACCAAGTACACCGACGCGGTTAAGTGCCTTGACCTGATGCCCGGCGTGGACGGCAACGCGTACTACTGGATGTGGGACTATGCGTGGAGCGAATCCTACATTTCCTCCAATGTGAGCGACGCGAAGTTTGACCGCATTATGCAGCTCTACGACTACCTGCTCTCCGACGAGGGCATCCTGGTCAGCCGTTACGGCTTTGAGGGCGACACCTACGAGATCATTGACGACAAGTACATCCAGGAGAGCGAAGACCTGCGCACCAAGTATCCCAGCATCAACATCTTCCACGACCTGGCGGCCTGGACCCCGGTTGAGAAGTACGAGTATGTCTCCCTGGTTCCCGAAGACATCCAGGCGGTATGCGACGCCCGCATAGAGGCGGCCCGCAACGCGCCGGTGCCGGAGTTTGACACCCGCTATACCGATATCTTTGTCGGCTTGAACACCGGCTTCGGCCTGAGCCTTTCGGATGATCTGATGACCATCATGACCGGCGACCAGCCCGTGGAGCAGATGTGGCAGACCATCATTGACGGCTATAAGAGCCAGGGCCTGGAGGATTTCATCCAGCAGGTCAACAACCAGGCCAAGGAGCTCGGCTATCAGAGCTAAGCGGCTTGTGCCGGAAGGGAATCGAGTCTAGGTAAATCGGAGAAAGGCGCGGATCGGCGGATAAAATCACGGTCCGCGCCTTTTTCAAAGGAGAGATGTCCGCGTGGGAGAGCCTTTGCTTGAGGGGGTGCTGACGGCGCGGGAGGAGTTCCTGTTCCCCGACCAGCCCCTCGGTCCGCTGCCCGCATCGCTCCGTCTGGCGACGGCGCTGAACGGGCGGCCGGGGCTCCAGCTGTTGCTGCGCACGCAGGCGCCGGAAGCGGTCCTCTCCCTTTCGGGGGAGGGCTTCCGGCCCGAGTGGTTTCAGATGCTGCCGGTGCCGGTGGAGTACAACACCGGGGACGGCACGGAGCAGGGCGGTGCCATGGTCCTTGAAGAAAGGCCGGAGCGCTGCCCGGATTACGCCCTCCGGCTGGCGCCGTTTTGGGTATACGACTGCCTGCGCCCTGCGCCGGAGGGGAGGATCCCGGCCGTGAACGGGGTGGCGGCCGCGTATTTCTGCCTGGTGCCCCGGGAGGGGCTCCCCGCAGGGGAATACCGCCTTCAGCTCCGCGCGCAATGCGGGCTGGAGACGTATACCTGCGCGTTTACGGTGCGGGTGTACGGCGTGCGGATCCCGCAGGACGGCTTTGCGGTTACGAATTGGTTCAGCCTGGACGCCATCCGGCGGTTTCACCAGGTGCAGGATGGGACGCCGGCCTATTATGCCATGGTCGGCCGGTACGCCGGCCTGATGCGCCGGGCGCACCAGACGATGTTTTACATTGAGCTGGACAGCCGCTGCGTCGTTTCCCGCCGTCCGTACCGCTTTGATTTTTCGTATTTAAAGCCGCTGATCGCCTGCTTCTTTGACCAGGGCTTCCACACCCTTGAAATCGGGCCGCTGCTCAGCCGGGGGTTCCGCCCCGACGGCACGCCGGATATGTATACCGCGGCCTTCCGCTGCGCTGCTGCGCCCGATGTCCCGGTTGATTCGCCCGAGGGCTACGCGCTGCTGACGGCGTATGTGCGGGAGCTGGCCGGGTTCCTGCGGGAAAACGGCTGGGCGGACCGGACGGTGTTCCACATCCATGACGAGCCCGACGTCCACTATCCGGATGAAGCGGCCCTGAAGGCCCGCCAGAGGCAGTACCTGCTGGCGGCGAACATCCTCCGCCGGCATCTGCCGGGCGTGCGGGTTATTGAAGCGGTAAAGACCGCCTCCTTCCGCGGCGGCGTAGACATTTGGGTGCCGGTTACCTCCAGCTATGAGGAGCAGAAGGTGGAATTCGACCGCCTGACCGCCCTGGGCGAAGAGGTGTGGACCTATGTCTGCTGTACGCCGGAGGGGCATTGGCTCAACCGATTCCTGGATAGCCCCCTGCTTCACGGGAGGCTCCTGTTCTGGGGCTGCGCAGCCAACCGGATGAAGGGCTTCCTGCATTGGGGCTTCAACCAATTCCCGCAGGGGATGGATCCCTTCCGGGGGACCAGCTGCCCCAACCACACGGGGATCGGCACCAACTTCCCCTGCGGGGACGCTTTCCTGGCCTATCCCGGGCCGGACGGCCCCTGGCCGGGGATGCGCCTTGAGGCGTCCCGCCGGGGCGCGGAGGACGCGGCCCTGCTCGGGCTGCTGCGGCAGCGGGACGAGGCGGCGCACGACCGCCTGACAAGGAGGGTCTTTACCAACAACGTTACCTATAACGACGATCCCGGCCATTTTGAGGAGGTTTTTGAAGAATTGCTCCGGCTTCTTGAGGAAGGGGAGCCGTCCCGGCCCGCGGAATAGGCGGCCCGGGCAAACCGCTGCCCCGGCTTTTGCCTGGGGTGGCGCGCCAATCACAAAAATGGAAAATTATACAGGCAACCGCAAGAGAGAGGAATAAGAGTCAAAAGAAGGGCGGGAGCAGGCGGATCCGTTTATGGCCTGCTCCGGGCTTTTCGCAAGCCGCAGAGAGGTGTAAGAGATGCACAAACATCCGTTTTTAAGGCGCTGCTTATCCTTGACCATGGGGCTTTCCCTGCTTTTCTCCTGCATCGGCACGGCGCTGGCCGCGCCGGCGGACGGCGGGCTTCCCGCGCCGGACAGTGCGTGGGAGCATTTCCCGTCAACCGACGGCCTGGACACATCGGTGGTCCATCCGTATGTGCCGTCCGGCAACTGGGCCTTTGCCGAGGCCCCGGTAAATACCACGAATTTTGAAACATTGACCGACCTGTATTATATCCCGCCAATCGGCGTACAGTACGACAACTGGGCGGTTTCCGCAGATATCGCCGCCCAGGGCGGGCCCGGCGGCGTCTATTGGGGCACCGCCAATTTCCACAGCACCGGGAGGATCAACCTCGCCGGCGACAATCTCGCGGCCATGGTTTACACCGCGCCGGCCACCGGCACGGTCACCCTCTCCGCCTCCGACCCCCTGTGGGTGGATTGGTGGAATCAGGGGCCCAACGGCGTGCGGATCGCCATCTATAAATCCAGCAGCCAGACGGGCGCGATCATCCCGGTCTGGCCGGTGGGCGACCGCTGGAAGACCCTGGGCGGCAGTGCGGACGCCGACGGCGCCCCGGGCCATGAATACACCTTTGAGCCGTATACCCTTTCAATCCAGGAGGGGGAGAAGCTCTATTTTGTGATGGATCCGAACGGCAACGCCGGGGACGACGTGATTGCCTGGGACCCGGTCGTTACCTATGACAACGGGGACTACGACGCCGAAAACGACCCGGCGCTCGCCATGCCGGAAAAGGCCGTGATGGCGGACGTGTTCCCCTATGACGACCCGGCGGACAACAACTTTACCCACGGCAGCGGCTGGCGGATGGACGCGGCCCGCGGCAATGTATATACCGCGATGAACCGGTTGTCGCACAACGATGCCTGGACGCAGGCCCGCTACTTTGATTCACCGGAGGAGGTGGCCGCCGGGACGGTGCTGTGGGAGCGCGGCGTCATTAAGGCGAACTACCATGTGGGGGACAGTTGGGTCACCGATGGGATCTTCCTCTACCCCGCGCCCGACGGCAACGACGTGGCCTTTACCTATGAGGCCCCGCGGGACGGCGTGCTGGAGCTGCGCTTCGGCGACGCCACCTTTGCTCAGGATACGACGGGCAACGTGATCAGCCTGGCCGTCTACAAAAACGACGTGCAGATCTGGCCGGAGGCGGGCGGCTACACGGTGCAGCACACCTTGGGCGGCTACGATGAAATCCAGCTCGAGCTGGAGGATGTCGTGACGGCGGTCCACGCCGGCGACCAGCTGCACATCCGGGCCTCCCTGGTCAACAGCACCGGCGAGTACAGCCTGAAGATTATGCCGGAGGCGGAGTACACCTCCTTGGAGTATGACGCATCCCTGGACAAGGAGGCGCAGTTTGCCGAATTGGCCAATTATTCGTACTACGACCAGTTTTCCGATACCCAGGGCCAGGACGGCTGGTACTACCTGTACGCCCCGATCGGGGAAAACGGCATGGTCATGGAGGTTCCGTATTACCAGGACGGCTGCTGGTATGACGGCACCTGGGAATACATCATCGCGACGATATTCCAGACGGCGGTGATCCCCGGCAGCGAGTACGACGCCATCATCGCCTTCAAAGCGCCGTATACCGGGACCATTACGGCCTATTTTGAGAACGGCGCCTGGGTCAAGGAGGACCCGGAGGGGTCCGGCGACGGCGTCAACGTCTGGATGCAGCTTTCCAGCGACGGGGAGGTCACGGATATTTCGCCGGTGACGTACATCCCCAACGGCGGCTCGGCGGAGTTCGAGCCGGTGACGCTCAATATCCGGAAGAACGAGTATGTCTATTTCCGTTTCAACCGCGGCGAAGGGAACCCGTGGTTTGACGAGGTCAACATGAACCCGTGCGTCAAATACACTAGCATCGACTTTGACGACCCGGGCATAGAAGAAGGCCCGGCGGCCGACCGGGCGGAGCCCGAGGCGGGGAGCAGCCTGGCCGAGGGCAAGTTCCCGCTGAGCGGCCGGGATTACACGGACGCGGAGGAATACTCCGTGACCGCGGCGGAGCTGGTG
>CAJFQI010000016.1 GCA_904419005.1 Candidatus Avimonas faecium
CAGCTACGACCGCGGCGGATACTACCGCCGCCGAAACGACGGCCGAAACCACACAGGCCACGACGGCCGCTTAAAGCGAAGCCGCCTTCCCCCGCGCCGCATGGCTGCGGGCCCCGCCGGCCGTCCATGCCGCCGGTTAAAAGGCCCCAAGAAGCCCCCTCCTTTTTCCACCTTTCCACCGCCCTTGCGGGTCCACATGCAAAAAAAACAGCCCTTCTGCCAAGGAAGCAGAAGGGCTGTTTTTCATAGCGCCCATCGCAGGGAGCGCCCGCTGCGGCCGCCCCCTATTCCTTTGGGGGGAGGCATTCGAGCAGGGTCAGCCTGCCCTGGACCGTATAGCGGCCCGCCGCGGCGTGGGGAAGCAGGAAATAATCGCCCTTGGCCAGGGAGTAGCCGAAGCCCTGGCCGGCAATGGCCCCGCTCCCCTCCCCCACGAGGTAGACGGCGGGGCCGGCCGGCGGGACGTACTCGCCGCCGCGGAGGGTATGCCGGCAGACGGCGAAGCAGGGCGTGTCCTCATACCCGATGAGCTGCTCCGACACACGGGTTTTCCCCTCATAGGTCACCTTCGGCGTCCTCCGCCCCCGGGCCAGCGCCTTTTCCCCGTACATATCGTAATCAAAGCAGGTCAGCGCGTCCTCCTCGGACAGGCCGAGGAAGCGCTCGTATTCGCTCAGGTGATAGTCCCCCAGCCATTCCTCCGGCTGGATGGTGAAGTCGGTCGGCTCCTGCACCTCAAGCATCAGGCAGCCCGCGCCGATGGCGTGTACCATGCCGCCAGGGATGAGGAACACGTCGCCCGGCTGGACCGGGAGGATATTCAGCAGCTCGTAGACCGCCTCGGTGCCGGTATGGAGCGCCTGCCGGAACTCCTCCTTGGTCACAGGGCGCTTGAAGCCGTAGGCGATGCTCGCGCCGGGGCGGGCGTCCAGCACCAGCCAGGATTCGGTTTTGCCGTAGGGGGAATGGAAAAGCGCCATCGCCCGCTCCTTGGTCGGGTGGGCCTGGATCGGGAGGGCGACGGCGCTGTCCAGCGCCTTGACCAGGAAGCCCATGTCCTTCCGGCCCCCCAGTATCTTCTCCGGCTCCGCGCGCAGCAACTCGTCCAGGTACACGTCGGTCCCCCGGATGCGGGAAACGCCCTCGTGCTCGCCGGCCGGCACCTTGTTCAGCGCCTTGACGCTTGAGGCGATCCATTCCTCGGGGTAGTTGCTGTCCTCGGCCGGGTCGCCGAAGAGGGGGTGGAACAGCGCGCCCCCCTGATAAATGCGGTAAACCCGGTTGCGCTCAAAAAACAGCGGGCGGGATGCCAGCTCGCTGGTTGTCCTGCTCATTGGTCCTCTTCCTTTCCTCTTTCCTGTTCCCGCCCGCAATGGGGCGGCTACTCGGCGCGGCGGAGGGGCGGGATCCCTCCGGGCGCTCATTCAAATACGGCTCCCGGCTCGTACCGGATCACCGCCTGGGCCTCGGCGATGCCGGACGCCGCCCCCGCGCCGACCAGGGCGGTCAGAGCCGCGCCGTAGGCGGCCTCCTCCCGATGGACGGGGATTTGCAGCGGCAGGCCGAAGCGGGCGGAAAACAGCTTTTGCAGCAAGCGGGTCTTGCGCAGCCCGTTGCCCGCGCCGACCAGCACGGCCGGCTTTTTCGGGAGCGCCGTCTCCATTTCCTGATAAAAGCCGTACAGCTCCTCGACAATCCCTTCAAGCACGCCGAGGGTCAGGAAGCCAGGGTGGAAATTGTCCAGCCCCAGCCCAGCGACGCCGCCGCGCAGGGACGGGTCCTGCCTCGTCCCGCAGAAGCGGGTGTCCACCCGCAGGCGATCGGGGGAGCCGACGCACGCCTCCGCCTCCCGCTCTATCGCGTCGTAGAGGGGGACGGCCGGCCCCCCCGCCATCGCGGCCGCCTCGCGGTAAAAGCCTTCAAGCGCGGCAAACGCCCGGCCTCCGCACAGGGAGGAGCCGACCAGCAGGAACGCCCCTTCGGCGCAGGGGCGGGTTTCCACCGAGGGCAGGCCGGCCGGGGCGGGCGTCCACACCGAAACCTGGCTGCCGGTGCCGACGTTGACCAGCACGCTGCCCCGCATATCCCGGACGGTGCCGAGGAAGCTGGCTTGGTTGTCCCCGATGGCCGGGGTAACGGGGATGCCGTCCGCTGTGCGGCCCAGCACCGACCCGTCCGGCGCGATGCCGGGGAAGAAGGCCGGATCCATCCCCGCCTTTGCAATGGCCGCCGCATCAAAGGCGCCGGCGGCCAGGTCCGCCAGCCCCCAGCTCGCCGCGTCCGATAGGTGGAGCAGCGGCGCCTTGCGCCCGGCCAGCTTCATGGCGAGGTAGGCGTGGATGGTGCAGCCGGTTACCGCCTGCGCCGGGACCAGGCCGCGGCGGAGATTATAAAAATGGGTGACCGTCCCAAAGCCGGTCGCCGCCGGGTAGCCGGTGCGCCCGCTCAAAAGCTGCGCGGCGCTCCGCCCTTCTTCAAGGGGCAGGTCGCCCCGCCCGTCCTGCCAGGTATACAGGGGAGAGACCGGCTCCCCCTCCCGGTCAAGGTAAAGGATGCCGTGCATCTGCCCCGTCAGCCCGATGCCGCCGACCGGGGAAAACCGCCGCTTCAGGGATTCCACCAGGACCAGCGCCAGCTGCTCAATCCGGCGGGGATCCTGGATTTTTTCCCAAGCGTTTTCGGAGGCCAGCGGGGAATCGTTCTTGACCGTCTCGCTGTGCAGGACCCGGCCGGTGCCGCCGTCCAGCACCAGCGCGCAGATGGTGGTGGTGCCGATGTCTAAGCCGATCACGCGCATAAGGATACCGTCCTTTCGTTTCTGGTTCACAAGGCGCCGGGAGGGGGCCGCGCTCTGTTGCACGGGGAGGGCCGCCCGGCCGCTCCGCCCTCCTGCGGGAGAGCGGCGGCCTCCCCATCCCCGGCCCTCTTTCTGCGCTCCGCGCTTTGCCCGGCCCGCCCCGCGGAAGCCCCAGGCAAAGCGAAAGGGGCGGGAAGGCCCTTGCCTTCCCGCCCCTGAGCAATACCAGCCCTGCCGGGAAGCGCCCGCTCCAGGGCCGCCCTGGCCCGGGCGGCCCTTTACAGGGAGGTCGAGCAGGGATCCAGCCGGCGGATGATGTCGTTCTGGATCGCGGGGGACAGGTCTAAGAAATTCACAAAGGTGCCGTGGATGCGCATGATGTACACCCCGCTGGGCGCGTACTTCTTGGGCTCGGCCAGCACCTTGCGCAGCATCTCGGGCGTGGTGACGTTCACATAAAGGTAGAACGGGGACAGCCCCTCCTGCCGGTCGTTGAAGAACAAGGGCATAATCACGCGGTTGCGGAACTCCATCCCCTTTTCCTCGTAGGTCGCGCCCCGGAAGTATTTCGGGTCGATCCCGAAGTGGGAGGCGTAGCCGCCGTTCATCTTTTCAAAGGGGAGCTTCTGGGTCGAGAGGGTGCGGAAGCCGAGGCCCGACTGCGCGTCCCCGTAGAAGGGGTCGACGCCGTAGTTGAGCATCTCGCGGGCGGGGCGGCCGTCGGGCGTCGCCCCCACCCAGTAGCCGTAGAGCAGATGGGTGGACGGGGTGCTCCAGTCGGCGCGGAAGGGGTTGCCGAGGTAATTCTTCTTGGAGCGCACCATATCGGAGATGCGGTCCGCCACCTCGCGGGCCTCCTCGTCGGCGACAGGGTCGTTGTTGCCGAACTTCGGGCAGGAAAGCAGGAACTGGCGCAGCTCCTCGTCGTGCTTAAAGTCGTCCCGCAGCGCGTCAAGCAAGCGGCCGGCGTCCTCCGGGCGCTGCTCAAGCAGGCAGTCGATGGCGACAAAGGAGTCCGCGATGACCGACAGCCCGTGGATCAGGCAGCCGGAAGCGTTGTATTTGGTGCCCTGGTGGTGGGTGTCCCGCATGTCGTACCCGGTTTCCACCCCGCCCATAAAGGCGCTCAGGAAGGGCACCGGCAGGCAGGCCACCGCGCGGGAGGCGTTGTTGGCGGCCTCCGCCATCCTGTCGGCGAACCAATCGGCCCGCTCATAGAACAGCTCCCGCACCTGCTTGAGCAGGGCCAGCGGGTCGTCAATCCCCACCGCCGGGCCGATCTTCTTGCCGGTCAGGGTGGAGCGGCCGTCGTTCAAGGTGAGCTCGAGGATTTTCGGCAGGTTAAACCAGCTGTTGGTGGTGTTGCCGTTGTCCTTGCCCATGATCAGCGGCTCCTGGCAGCCGGCGACGGAATAATCCTCCCAGTCGGCGGGGTCGAAGCCGTTGGCCTCAAGGATAGAAAACACCGACTCGTCGTTGAACAGGGAGGGGGTCAGGCAGCCGGGGGTAAAGAAGAAGCGGCCGAGGTTGGCGTACAGCGCGTCCGGCGTGCCCCGGTGGAGCTTGACCGAGAGGATGGGCTGGGGCAGGTTCATATCGTAATAGGCGTCCAGGATCGCGTAGGTCATCTCGTTGGTCAGGTCATGCCCCTGGCGGTCCTTGCCGCCCAGCAACACGTTCTGGGAGATCGCCCAGCTGCGGTCGCCGACGTTGAAGAACACCAGGAAATGCTTGAACAGGGCGGACGCCGTCTCCCGGTCCATCTTGTCCCGGGCGCGGTAGGGCTCAAAGATCCGGTCGGCGTTGCCCACCGAAAGGGCGAAGGGGTTGGGGGTCTGTTCCAGGCACATCACCTGCCAGAGCAGCAGGAAGGACTGGATCGCCTCGTACAGGGTGTCCGCCCCCTTGGCCGGCACCTTGCGCAGCGCGTCCTGCATCAGCGCGAGCTCGGCCCGGCGGGTTTCGTCCGCCCCGGCCATCTGCTCCCCGGCCAGGTCGGCGTACCGCGCGGCCAGGACCTTCACGCCGTCAAGCGCCACCTTCATGGCCTCAAAATTGACCTTTTTCTCCCCGTCGGCCTCCTTGGCGATCTGCTCGTCCAGCCGGGCGATCACGGCGTCCACCCCGTTGGCCACCGCAAAGCGGAAATCGGGGATCACATGGCCGGTGACCTGCTCAATGAAGAAGGCCACCTCGCCGGTGTATTCCTCCGCCGCCTGGTAGGTCGCGTCCAGGGTGCGGACATAGTCGCTGTTTTTGTTGTACTCCCGCAGGGAGTCGATCCGCTCCTGGGGGATCTCCTCGTTGGGAACGATGTCCCCGAACACGGCGGTCGGGTCGCAGTAGCCGGAGAATTCCTCCACCTTAAAGGCGGGGTTGATCAGCGCGTAGGTGCGGGCAAAGGCGTCCCGCTGGGTGCCGGCGAACACCGCGTGCTCGCTCAGCGAGATCGGGAACTCCCGCAGCACCTTGCGCAGCGTCTCCGCCGTGCGGAGCTCCATGGGCAGGGCCGCGTACTCCTGCTCCCCCTCGCGCATGATCTCCTTGACAAAGAACCAGCCGTCCATCCGCTTGAGGGACCGCTCCTCCTTAAAGAGGGCCTTGGCCTTTTGGGTGATGGTCGGCGCGTCGTATACCGCTTTGACGTTGCTTGCTGCCATGCCGTTTCATCCTTTCTGCTACATATATCACAGGATCCCGATGGCGCCGGGCCCGTTTCCCGCCGCCTTTTGCCTAAGGGTTTATGTATGGATTACGGTAAAGCCGGCCTGCCGGAACGCCTCCTCGTACCGCTTGGCCCATTCGGCGGGCACCGCGCCGTTTTCCACCCGGTATTCCCAGCCGCACTGCTCCCACTTCTGCCGGCCGAACTCGTGATACCGCAGGAACTCTATGGTGACATTCTCCAGGGGGAGGCCGTCCGCCTTCAGCCCCTGGAAAAAGGCCAGGAAGCCGTCCAGCTCCGCCTGCCCCACGTTGAAGCCGTTGATCAGCGGCACCCGGAGCTGCACCCGCGGATGGCCCTGCGCCGCCCGGCGGATATTCCGCCGGATCTCCTCGTTGCCCACGCCGGTGAAGGCTTTGTGCACCGCGGTGTCGGGGTGCTTGAAATCCATCATCAGGGTATCGACCAGCGGGAAGAGGGCCGCCAGGTCCGGATGGGTGCCGTTGGTCTCAACCGCGGTGGAGACGCCCGCCTTCTTAAGGAGGGAGAGGAAGGCCTTGACCCCCTCAAACTGGCGGGTCGGCTCGCCGCCGGTCAGGGTGACGCCGCCTTCAAAAAACATCCCCCGGCTCCGCTCGACCTCGTCGATGAGCGCTTCGACCGGGACGGTCACCCCCCGGCAGACCAGGCCGTCGTTCTTATGCACCGTCACGCACTCCCGTCCCCGGCACCCCCGGCAGGCGGCGCGGTCGAGCGCCCCGTCCCGGATCGCGCCGTGGGGGCACACCGCGTCCAGCAGGGGGGACTTGACCGCCATGAGCGGCGGCTGATCGGGGATCCCCTCCGGATTGGCGCACCAGCGGCAGGCCATGTTGCACCCTTGCAGATGATACACCAGCCGGTTGCCCGGCCCGTCCTGGGAATAGTTGAAGCCCTTTTGAAAGATGGTGAGCGTTTGGGGCGGCATTGTGCTCCCTCCATTTTGTTCAACTCTTGAACTATCAACTGCATTGTAGCGCATTCTTCTTGATATTGCAAGTTCTTTCTTTACTTTTTTTGAAAAAAATAATACAATAGACGGCATAGGGAAAGGAAGGGGGCACCGCATGAAAACCAACGGTTCCAACGCCAACACGCTGCGCAACGACAACCGCGCCCTGCTGCTCAGCCGCATCCGGCGGCAGCCGGTCTCCCGCGCCCAGCTTTCCAAGGAAACCGGGATGTCCAAATCCGCCGTCACCATGATTACCAACGAGCTGATCGCGGAAGGGCAGCTGCGGGAAATCGGCACGGCGGATTCGCCCAAGGGGCGGCGGCCGATCCTGCTTGATATCGTGCCGGATTACCGCTACGCCGTTGGGGTGAGCCTGCACCGCAAACGCCTCCAGGTGCTCGTAACCACCCTGAAGGCGGAGCTGGTGAGCTGTGTTGAGGAACGGACGGAGCGCTTTGCCGCGGCCGATGAAGCGGTGGATTGGCTCTGCCGGACCATCCGCCGGGAGCTGGACCGTCTGCACCTCCCCCTGTCCCGGGTCGTCGGCATCGGCATCAGCAGCCCCGGGCCGCTCGACGCCGAAAAAGGCGTGATCCTCACCCCGCCGAATTTTGCGATGTTCCACAACCTCCCCATCGTCTCCCGGATGCGGCAGGAGTTCCGCCTGCCGGTGTTTTTGGAGAACAACTCGGTCCTGCTGGCCATGACGGAATACTCGTCGGGCGCGCTCGACGGCTACCACAACACCCTGTTTGTCATCATGTCCCACGGCATCGGCTCCTGCCTGCTCCGGGAAGGGCAGGTGTTCCGCGGCTGCGGCGGGCACGCGGGGGAGCTTGGCCACGCCAGCATCGACCTCAACGGGCAGCCCTGCCCCTGCGGGAACCGCGGATGCCTGGAACAGTACGCCACCATGGCGGCCCTCCGGCAGCGCTTTGGCTTTGCGGACTATGCGGCGGTGGTCGACGCCGCCTACCGGGACGACCCCGCGTCCCGGGAAATCCTGGAGTACCAGGCGCGGCACCTCGCCGCCGGGCTGGTCACCTCGGTCAACCTGTTCGACCTGGATTCCATCGTCCTGTACGGGGAATTCAACTACCGGCCGGAGCTGCTGCTCTCCCTGCTGGAGGAAAAAATCCGGCGGCAGTCGCTGATCACCCGCGTCCATCCGGTGCAAGTGCTGCCCTCCCGGCTCGGGCCCTACGCGGATGCGGTATCCTCCACCGCGGTGGTGCTTGACCGGCACTTCGGCCAGCGTCTCGCCGGCGGGGAGGACACCCCCGCCTAGCCCGGCCGGTATGCGGGAAAGCCGCAGCCGGCACCCTCTTTGCAGGGAGGCCGGCTTCTGCGGCGGCCGGGCATAGTGCCCCCAGGGAGCGGGCGGCTTGCAGAAATTTAACAGAAAAATGGTGGATTTCCTCCGGACGATATGGTATACTAAAAACAGATACTAAGAGCAAGGATGCGTTGTCCATGTGTGTCCCGCTTCTTCCCTTTTCTTTTCGGCGGCCGGGCGGCCGGTCCGCCATCCAAAGGAATCGAGTCGTTGCTGCTTCAGCCGGTTTCCCCGGGGTCGTGTGCGCTTTTGCGCGCCGTTCCCATGGGAAGCCGGCTGTTTTTTCTGCCGTTTGACGTGAAAGGAGCTGCCGTTGTTATGATCCCCTGTCAATCCCATTGCCTCGCCTATCACGAAGGCTGCCACAAGGCTTGCGCCCGCTGGAAGGTGCTGCAGGCCCAAAACCGTATTGAGCGGCAGCGGAAAAAAGCGTATCTGGACTATTACGGCAAGCGGTGCGACGCCGTTGCGCGGCAGTGCCGGGTGACGCGGCCCTATTACTCGTCCCGCTGAGTTTGGGCGGGGGGAGCGTTCGGCGTCCCTGCCCTGCATAAAGTGCAAAAAAGCGGCAAGCCTTTTGGGCTTGCCGCTTTTTTGCACTTTTCCGGCCGCTCGGCAGGGGAGGAACCAGGCGCTGTCCCCCGCAAAAGCGCCGCGGCCCGCAGGCAGGGAACCGTGGCAACCGCTTGCCCTGTCCGCTTAGGGGCGGGGCGCCGGCCTCGGCTGCGCGCGGGCCTAATACGCGCCGGCCCGTACCGGGCAGGAGAAAGGCGGCCGGAAATCCAACAGCCGGTCGATCCTTTCCGCCACGGCGCCGGGGGGCAGCCGGCTTTGCAGGTAGCTGTGCCGGCCGTCCGGCACCGGGGTGAACTCCGTGCGGCCGTCGTCGGTCACAGTCACCCTGCCGGGGCCGCTCTCCGTCCAGCAGCCGTCCGGCCCCCGCACCGCGTACAACACGGTAATCGGGTCCCAGCTGGAGCGCCGCGGGCTTCCATGCACCGTATAGATAAAGGTGATGGGGTGGCGCATATCCCCGGCGGCGGTCAGCCGGCCGCCGGTCTTTACATTTTCCCCCAGGTAGAAGTCGATAAAGGTGATCGGCGCCGGGCAGCTGTGGATAAACCGCTGCGCCGCCGGGATGTCCCCCAGGATGTTGTATTCCCGGGTGTAAACCGGCTCGGCGCCGGGGGGAGGGCGGTTCAGCACGCCGCCCATGACCGCCACCTTCTCCACCTTTTCCCTCAGGAGCTCCTCCCCGCTCAGGGGTGAAAGCTCATCCGGGGGGGAGTCGAGCAGATGGCTGAGGTTGCGCAGCGGGCCGATGGCCGCGATGCGGATTTTCTCCTGCGCGTCCGCCAGCGTCCGCCGCATCAGGCGCACGGCCCCCTCTACCCGGGGCGGAGGCTGTGTAATTCCAAAACGGCGGGCCGCTTTTTCGGCGTACACATCCTCGCCGGGGCCGTCAAGGAAGCCCGGCGTCTCAAGCATACCGATGGGCACGTCCCCGGCGCCGTAGTACCGGTTTACCGCCGCGATGCAGGCGGGCGCCCATCGGCGGGAGGTAGCGCTGGTAACCGCCAGCAGCTCCGCTTCCCCCCGTAAAGCCAGGATATTCAGCAAGGCCAGGGCCCCGGCGTCGTCACAGTCGCCGCCGATATCCGTATCCAGCAAAATGCGTGGGATCACCACGTTCACTTCTCTTTCTTCTTGAGGATCAGCAGGCGAATCGCCACCACAGCGCCGGCGCCGACCGCCAGCAGCGCCACCACGATGATGACCACAACGGCCGGGGACACCCCGCCGGAGCCGTCCTCCCCGCCCTGGGCCGTGGGAGCCGTAGTGGCCGCCTCGGTCGGGGATTCGGTCGGGGATTCGGTCGGGGTTTCTTCCGTAGGCTCGCTCTCCGTGTCCGTCGCCGGGGTTACGGTCGTTTCCGGGGCAGTAACCGGAGCCTCCTCCACCTCAAGGTTCACTTCCTTGAGCAGGGTGACGTCGTCAATGTAGAAGGGGGTATCCGGCCCCAGGCCGTCCACCTCAAGGCAGAAGCTGTACACGTTGCCCAGGTTAAACTGGTAATCGCCGTTCTGGGAGGCCCAGACGAAATTCTCCAGCGGGATCTGGAGGTAGCCCTTGAAATCGGTGGGAAGCCAGAAGGAGTACCCTTCCCCCACGACGGTTTCGGTCCATTCGGCGTCGCCCTCCGCCCGGTAGTACACCGGCGAAAACTGAGCGATCAGGTACCACTCCCAGTCCGGGCCCCCTTCCTCAAAGGTGGGCTTGATGTTAAACCCTTCGGAGCCCTCCGGCGTAGTAGTCTGAATATAATACTGCACCGCCCCGTACTGGCTCCAGTCCCACACCGCCGGGCGGATGCCGACGCCGACGTGCGCCTGCACCCGGTCGGACGTCACCTTGAGGCTGACCCCGTCGTCCCCGGTAATCGACGGGACGAATTCGCCGATAATCTGGTCGGGGTTGCGGATCAGGGAGTCGTCCGCCCGCTGCCCGACCGTAAAGCCCTCAAAATCCTCCACCACCAGGGAGTCGCCCGCCGCGTAGGCCGGCAGCATCAGGCCGAGGGCCAGGGCGCAGGCCGCGGCGCACAGGCGCCACGCCCTCCCCGCTTGGCGTCCGTTCTGCTTTTTCATACATCCATCATCCTTTCCTGCACTCATATTTTAGGGGAAGCCGGGACCCCGCCCGGCGTCTACTGGCAGTCCAGCAGGACGTTTTCATAGGGCTCCAAAAGCAGGGTGAACTGCGTCTGCTCCCCGGCATCCTGACCCACGTACACCGTGCCGGTGAGCGTGTCGGCCGCCTTGCGGCCCTGCCCGTCAAAGCGGAAGGTCACGGCGATGGTCCGGGCGCTGTTGTTGGTCAGGAAGAGCGCCGGGGCTCCGCCCTTGGTCAAATGCAGATACTCCAGCCCTTCAATGTAATCAATCTCGGCCTCGTACGCCGTCCCTTTGCCCAGCATGGCGGCCAGGAGGTCGCCGTAATAGGGCAGCAGGGTGGGCTCGTCGGCGGAAACCAGGTCGTACTGGGCGGACAGGGTCAGGGTCACGCTCCCCTGCCCAACCGTATGAGATACCGCCAGCGGGCCGGCCGGCGTACCGATCAGGGTGTCCGCCTCCCCTTGATAGGAGAAGATCTCGGCGGACAGGGAGTACGCGCCGCCCCCCATCTCCGCCTCGCTGACGGCGGACGTCTCCGGTGAGACCGTGCCGCCCCAGAAGGCCGCGTCGTCCCAGTAATCCTGCACCTGGCAGGCGTTCAGCAGCAGGTGGCCGCCCCGCTCGACATACTGCTTGAGGACGCCGAATTCCTCCGGCGTGGGCTGGAAATATCCGCTGACAATAATCCGGTCGTATTCCTGGAGCGCCTCAAGCGAGGCGTCGCTCTGCACGACGTTGACCGGGCCGTAGGGCGTGTCGGTGTAGGTGGCCGGGTACAGGGCCACCCCGCTGTCGGAGCTGCCGGGGTACAGGGTTTCAAAAACCGCCATTTCCTGGAGCTCCGGCGTCTCGGCCTTGAGCTTGCCCCAGATATGGCCGTACTCGCTGCCGTTGTCAAAGGGCTCCGTCGTCCAGGTCGGCCAGCCGCCCCAGAGGGAGCTGGGCGTCCAGCCCGCGTCCTTATCCAGCATCAGCGCCGTGCGCACATCGGGGGAATAGGCATCAAGGGTGTCGGCCAGGTCGGTCATATCCTTGACCACCTGCCCCCATTCGGACAGGCCCAGGTCCCCCATGCTGTCCCCCACGAACATGGGCAGCGTATCCTCCGGGACCACCACCGCCGCGCCGGACAGGTAGGACAGCAGCATGGTCTGGCGCAGCCGCGCCGCCGAATGCCCGGTGTTTTCGGTCATGCCGGGGTAGCTGCCCGCCACCGGGCTTTCGTCCGGCAGGGGGAATTTCACGTTGTGCCACAGGGAGACCCACACCCCGAAGTCCTTGTCAAACTGGCGGGAGGCCCCCCGGAGCATCGCCAGCTGCACGCCGTAGGCGACGTGCTGGGCGCCGAACTCGCCGATGACCATATCCGCCCCGGCGCGGTACCCGGAATGCTGGTACATGGTGGCGAAATTCACGATCGAAGGCTGCCCCCAGGAGGCGTACCGGTCGATATACTTCTTCAGCTCCGCCTCTATGGACGCCCGCCCCCCGGCCCGGGTGGTGAAGTCGTACAGGTCGGCCAGGCCCTCCCGGGTGGCGCTGCCCAGGCCGTTCTGCACCACCGTGGTGTCCATTTCCTCCAGCAGCACGCCGGAAAAGTAGCCGCCGCCCAGGAGCTGGAGCGCCTCCAGCTCCTCCTGCGTATAGATGTCGGGATAGGTCAGTCCCGCCCAGTCGCCGTCCTTCAGCAGGTAGACGGGGCAGACGTAGTCGCCGAAGCCGTGGCGCATACTGATCATAAAGCTGTTCCCGGCCTCCCGCATGGCCGCCGCGTTGACAAAGATGTCAATCTTCTTGACACGGCTCCACGCATCCACCGAGTTCGCCCCCGGCCGGGGGAACCAGGCAAAGTTCCCCACGCCGTTGAGGATCATCTGCTGCCCTTCCTTGATGGTGCCCGGCTCAAAGCCGATGTACCGCCCCTCCGGGTCGGCCTCCCCCTCCGCGGCGCTGACCACGCAGAGGCTTTCTATGTAGGGGGCGCGGCTGTAGCCCTGCGTCTCAAAGGTGATCCGCAGCCGGGAGGCCTCCCCCTCCTGCCCTACGGACAGGAACCAGTCCTCCCCCTCGGCCAGCTTGTTGCCCTCTTTGTCGAAAGCCTCCACCCGCAGCGCCGTATCCGCAAAGGAATAGCTGTCCAGCAGAACGACACCGGCGCGGTAGCCCTCCCATTCCTGGTTCAGCGTCAGCTCCACGAAGGCATCCTGCGGGTATTGGGCGTTCTGCAGGACGATGTCGCCCAGCGTCACGCTGCCCTCCAGGCATTCCACTCGGTAGGAGTGCATCCGCTGGATATCCTTGTCGCCCCGGAACAGGCCCTCCGTCTCAAAAACCGCCGCCATCTCCGCCGTGGGCTGCACCTCCCGCTGGTCGGTATCCACCTGTACCTTCAGCCGGCCGCTGCCTTTGGCGTTCAGGCAGAAGGCATCCCCCATGAACACGCCGGTGACCACGCCGCCCTCCTGCAGCAGGAGGCCGTCCTCGGTCCGCTCGGCGCCGGAAAGCTGCGCCTGCTGCAGCGGCTCCGCTACTATGCCGCCGTCTTCCACGATGGCGAAATCCAGGAACAGCCGGAACTCGGTTTCCCAGGGGTTGTTTTTCTTATAGCCTTCCGCCACGTCGGAAAGCACCAGGGTATGCTCCCCCTGCGGCAGGCCGGAGAGGGACAGCAGGCAGTCCTGGTATTTGTAGCCGTCCGCGTAATATATGTCCTCTATGCCGCTCTGCTTGCCGCCGTCCAGCGACCAGGCCAGCTGGGAGCTGGCCGTGCAGCGCACGCCGTACACCGCGATGCCGGTGCCCGCAAAGGTGAGCGTCAGGCTCCCGTTATGCCCCTCCTTTGAGGCCAGGGACAGCGCCGAGCCGCCCGACTGCTGGTGATTGGTGTCCTGCGCCCATTCGCCGGCCAGGGAGGCGGTGCCCAGGAAATCCTCCAGCTCCACAAACCGCGCCTGGCCGGCCGGGAAGGAGGTCTCCGCCGTCTCCTCGCCCAGCGTGGGATAGAAGGGGCCGATTTTCCCCTCCCAGGACGTCGCCTGCCGCACGTCGACATTTTTCGAATCGCTGACCACCCAGTCCATCAGGACCGCCCCGTCCGCAGGCTGCACGGTTCCTTCCCCCTCGCTGCTCTCCGACGACTCCGTGCCGGTTTTCGGCTTGGCGCACGAAGCCAGCATCAGCATACACAGGCCCAGGCAAACGGCCCTGAAAATCCGCCTTTTTCTCAACTGCTTCTCCTCCTTTTCAAAACTCTCAAGCCGCCGTAACGGCGCGGCTGCTGCGTGCGGGAATCCGTACCTCCCGGTACGAACGCTCCCCCTGGGTATAGTTGGTGACGATCGTCACGCCGTTTTCGTATTCGGTAACGCCCAGGCCGTCGGTCCGGGAATGCCGGACAACCGCCTGATCCCATACCGGTTCGAGCAGCGGCCCCAGCCATTCAAGGAGCTCCTGCGCCTGCCCCAGCACATCCTCGTAATAAGACGCGTAGGCGCTGTTCTGCTCGGTATTCAGGAAATCCGCCGACGGGCTGCCGGTAACCTCAAACTGCGGCATTACGCCGCTTTCCGCCAGCCGCAGGCCCCAGTCCTCCAGGTCGCTCCGGCCGGTCAGCGACTCGCTGTACAGGGGAAGCAGCCCATGGACTGCCATCGCATAAAAGGGGACCGACTCGCTTTGCAGGTCAAAGGCGCTGCTGTCCACCGGCACGTCCCGCAGGCCGGAGGCATACGCCAGCAGGTAGGCGTTGGCGCCGCCCAGCAGGAGGCGGGTTTCCCCGCCCTCGGTCATCTGCGCGGCCAGCCCGGCCATGGCCGCCTTCATGTCGTCCCGGTTTTTCTCCTGCCCGTTGGTGTGGTCGGCGTACAGGAATTCCCCCAGCCCCGCCGGCGCGTAGGAGGCCAAGCCGAGCTGCGACGGGATACGGGTCATCGCCTGCCAGTCCGAGAGCCACTGGTCCGGCCGGGTCAGGTAGCGGAAAAGCTCCTCCTCCGCCAGATTGGTGGCCGGGGAATAGGCGTACAGCTTCACCGGCTCGTCGTTAATGCGCCGGGCAAAGCGGGAGAGAAACAGCGCATCCGTTTTGGTATAATGGGAAAAGACGTCGAGCTCGGCGATCAGCTCCACCCCCTGCTGCGCGCAGAAATCGGCCAACGTCCGCAGGCCGTCCGTCCCGCCCAGCACGCCGTCCGGCGTAAAGCTCCCCGCCTGGGAGCGGTACCGTCCCTTTTCATTTAGGGAGCTGTAAACGACGGTAAGCTCGGGCAGCCCCGCCTGGGAAAAGGCGTTGATGATCTCCTGCGCCTGTTCAAAGGTCGTGGCCGAGTGGGAACGCTCCACCGTAAAGCCGAGCACCGACTCCTGCTGCGCATACGCCCCGATCACATTCAGCAGGAGGGTCGGCCGGCCGGCCGTTTGGCCTACCCCCTGCTCCTGCGTCAGGTACTGCCGGTACCGGCGGGCCATGCCGCTGTAGTCCGCCTCCTCGGCGGAAAGCAGGCAGTACCGCACGCAGGGGGATTCCGTAAACCGCCGCGCCGCCATCACGGTGACTTCCCGCGAATTCCAGTCCTTGTCGGCCAGGATCGAAGTATCCGGCTGGCGGTAGACAAAGCTGGCGTAAACCCTTCCGTACTCCCCCGACGCCTTGGCCGGCGTACAGTGGACGGCGGCTCCCGCATCCCCGGCGGCGATGATGCCCAGGAAGGCGGCATCCCCCGCCTTGGCCCCGAAGACCGGCAGGCGGACCTCCTGCCGCACCTCCGTCTGCATCACCAGCGAAAGGGAGGGGTCGCGGCCGTAAACATCCCCGTAATAATCCGCCGGGTTCCCGACCGCCGCGTCGTAGCTTACCAGCGCGCCGCTCCCGTCCGGGATGAGCATGTACCCCTCGGTCCCCGCCGGCTGCGCCCCGAAGGACGGGAGAAGGGCGATCCGGCTGATCTGCACGTCGCCCCATTCGCGCACGCCGTCAAACAGCACCTCGGCGGCGAAGCCGTCCTCGGTGAGGCGGATGCGCGCGGGGACGGCGTACTGGTCGCTTTCCCGCTCAAAACGGAAATCAAGGATGACGCCGTCCTCGCAGCCATAGATGGTGAAGGTGCCGCGGTTGACGCTGCCGACGCGGCTGTTGACCACAAATTCCTTACCCACCGAGTCCATGGCCGTGACCTGCAGCAGGGACTGGAGCAGCATCTTCTGCGCCCCGTCGAGCGCCTCCGGCAGCGCCTGCTCCGGCGCCGCGAGGGGATAACGCGCGCCCGTTTCGCGGTCCTCTATGCACACCGACGCGTCCGCCGGGTCCACCAGCAGCCGCAGGCTTTCGTTCTCCGCCGCGGCGACCTCGCCGGCCTGCCCCGTCCCGTCGGCGATGACCGGGAGCCCCTCAAAATCCAGCCCGCCCGGCTCCTCGCCGGCCGGCGCGCCGCCGCAGGAGAGCAGGGGCAGCGCCAGGGCCGCGGCGAAGGCCGCCGCCAGCCATCGTTTTACACCCATCCGTTTCATAAAAACAAAATCTCCTTCAGGACGGTTTGTATAAACCCCAGCATCTGCTGAATAAAGTTGAACAGCAGCACGCCGATGAAAACAATCAGCAACAGGAAGCCCACCGCCGTCAGCATACAGGCGATCGTCCTCTTCAGGGTAAACTGCTCGACCACCAGGGTGTTGATCACAAACAGCAGCAGCGTCCACAGCGCGCCCACCGCCGTCAGCAGGCTGAGGAAAACGCCCTCCTCCAGCAGCAGCACGTTGGACAGCAGGATTTCCGGCGCCGAAAAGACCAGGATAGGCAAAAGCGCATAGGCGCTGGTAATATAGATCTCGCGGAACCGCCCCTCCCCGTCAAACAGCGCGGACGCCGCCCAGAGCGAGACGCACCAGAGCAGGACCGGCAGGAAGGAGACGGCCAATTGCAGGGGGAAGCTGAACTTCTCCGGCAGGTTGGTGTTGAACAGGAAGCCCCGGGCGGAGTAGCGGATCACGTTGTTCAGGAAGAACAAAAGCAGCAGGACGTGGGCCAGGCTTAGGGAGCCCATCCCCTCGTACTTGATCTCGTACAGCGCCGCGAACGGGTGCCGCATCAGCCGGAACGGCCAGCGGAGCTTGCGCTTGTCCAGGCGGCGGTAGGCATACCGGGAAAGGTCCACGCTGCGCAGGGAAATGCCCAGGTTGCGGATCAGCGCTTTAACCACGGCGTCTTCTCCTCCCTTCGCGGCGGGGGCGGGCCCCGGTGTAAACCAAGAACCCGTGGACCAGCCGGTTCAAAACCGCCACGGCGGCCAGCACCCCGAGCAGGAGCCAAAGCAGGTTCTCCCTCACAAACGCCTTGCGCACCTCCCGGTACGCCTGGGAATAGCTGTCCCGGTCCTCGCAGAGCCGGAACTGCTCCATGGCCTGCGTGTATTCCCCGCTCATGTAATAGATTTTGCCGATGCTGCGGTAGGCCATGGGGAGGTTGGCGTTCCGGCGGGCGACCTCCTGCCAGAGGGAGAGGCTTTCGTCGTAATGCCCTTCCTGGTACAGCGCCCGGGCTTCCAGCAGCAGCCGTCCGTAATCGGTCAGGGAATAGGCGGTAAGGGTCCCCTTGCCGCTGTCCAGCACCAGCAGGCTGTCCCCGCATTTCTCAACCGCGGAGGGCTGGCGGGTCGTGCCCTGCTGCTCCCCTTTGCCGCCCACAACCCCTAACAGGTTGCACTCGCCGTCATAGACGAACACCCGGCACCGTTCGGCGTCAAGCGCATAGAGCAGGCCGCTGTCGTCCGCCAGAACGTCCTCAAAGCGGCTGTCGATCGTGTTCCCCCGCAGCCGGCCCTTCTTGAGGTCGCCAAAATCGTTTTTCTTATAAAACACGCCGCTGTCGTCAAACCGGAGCACGTTTTCGCCCAGCGCGTTCATCTTCTTAATTTCATCCAGCGAATTCTGGGTGGAGCGGGTGGCGGTGTACAGGAAATTGTCCGCCCCGATATACACGTTGGCGTATTCCACCGGCAGGGCCTGCTGCATGGCGGCGTTCTGCTCCTCGGTAAACAGGTTCCGCCACAGCCGGGCGAGCTGCTGGTTGAGTGTCAGCTCCACCGGGTTGCTGCCGAAGAAGCCGGTAAATTCCCCCTCCGCGTCATAGGAAACCAGGCCCTGGAATACGTTGGAGCAGACCACGTACAGGCTGCCGGCCCGGTCCACGGCGAGCTTGCTGGGGCTGAACGCCGTCTGCTGGGGATAAATCGCCGCCTCCGGCTTGGCATAGATGCGGAACACGGTGCCGTCCGGCCGGAGGGCGAGCACCCGCTCGTTGCCGGTGTCGGCGATGTAAAGGTCCCCCGACGCCGTCACAAACACCCCCTGCGGGTTGTTGAGCGTCTCCTCAGCGCCGTCCACCGTCACGGTCTCAATCACCCGCTCCAGCTCGAGCTGGCCGCTGAGGACCAGGATCCGGTGGTTGCCGCTGTCCGCCAGGTAGACCCGGCCTTCCCGGTCGGTAAAGAGGTCCGCCGGCTTGCTTAGGGCGGACAGGCCCAGGGACTGCCCCGAAACCGTCCGGTCAAAGGTGTACAGCTCGGGGGCCGCCACCGGCTCCCCCCGCTGGTCGTATATGTAGCTTTTGTAGGTCCCGGCCGCGCCGGCCGGGACGGCAAGCCCCAGAAGGGCCGCCAGCACGAGCCCGGCGGCGGCAAGCCGCCGTTTCCTGCCCTTGCCCGTATATGACAAGCTCACGCAAGGCCCCCCTCACATCTTCATGCCGGAATACGCCATCGTCTCAATCACCGCCCGCTGGCTGAAGAAAAACAGCAGGATCGGCGGCAGCATCAGGACGACGGCAATCACCGCCGCGACTCCCGCCCGTTCAAAACCGGAGGTGCTGATCTGCTGCAGGGCGGTGGGCAGCAGCTTGAGGTTTTCGTTGTAGATCACCTGGACGCCGTTGTTGTTCCACAGGCTCTGGAAGGTGAAGATCACCAGCGTCAGCATGGCCGGGCGCACCATAGGGGTGACGATCCGCCAGAAAACGCCCCCCTCGTTCAGCCCGTCCACCCGGGCGGCCTCCAGGATATCGTTGGGGATGCCCTCCATGAACTGCCGCATCAGGAACACGCCGAAGGTGGTGCCCATCATGGGCAGGATGACCGCCCCCAGGGTGTCAATCAGGCGGAGCTTGGCCATGACCACATACTGGGGGATGGCCGTGACCTCGGTGCGGAACAGGATGCAGAGCACCACCAGCTGGAACAGGATCCTCTTGCCGGTAAAATCAAAGCGGGCAAGCGGGTAGGCGGCCAGGCTGGCGATCAGCACGTACAGCCCGGTCCCCACCACCGTCACAAACAGGCTGTTGAGCAGGTACCGCTCAACCGGCACCAGCATATCCTGCTGCAGCCGGAACAGCTCGCTGAAATTCTGCAGGGTCGGCCGCTGCACAAAAAAGCGCGGCGGGTAGGTAAAGAGCTCCGGCAGCGGCTTGAAGGCGTTGATCACCGAATACACGATGGGCAGGGCGGTAAAGGTGCCCAGCAGCAGCAGGAACAGAAAGGCCAGCCCGTTCCCGCCGGCGGAACGGTTGATCGCCTTGTGCTTTTTATGCCTCGTATGCATCACGCACTCCTCTTTTTCTGGAATCGGGAAGGGCTGGTTCAGCACCCTCTTTTGGCAAAGGCCCGCTGGACCACCGCCCATGTGGCGATCATGAGCGTGAAAAGGACCGTCGCCACCGCAGAAGCGTAGCCGATTTCAAAGCGGGTATAGCCGTAATCAATCATGTGGAGCAGCAGGGTATGGGTGGAATAGTCGGTGCTGGGCATCCCGGTCAGGGCGGCGTTCTGATAGCCGACCGCAAAGGCCCCGGATATCGCCATCACCGCGCCGAACAGGAGCTGGGGGAGCATCTGCGGGATGGTGATATACCACAGCTCCTGCCAGCGGTTGCGGATCCCGTCGATCGCGCCCGCCTCGCACAGCGTGGGGTTGAGCTGCTGCAGGCCGGCCACAAAGGCCAGGAAGCCCGCCCCCATGCTCATCCACAGGATGACGATGATGACCACGATCGAATTGTAGGCGGGGTCGTTGAGCCAGTTGACCGTCTCCCGGATCAGTCCCAGCCGGATCAGCCAGCTGTTGAGCAGGCCGTAGCTGTCGCCGCTGAAAATAAACGTCCATATGACGTAGATGTTGCTGGCCAGCGAGGGCGCGTAAAACAGCAGCGTCAGCGCCGAGCGGAGGTTCCGCCCCAGGTCGTTGATCAGCCACGCGATCAAAAAGCTCAGCACATAGCCCAGCGGGCCGGTGACGACGGCGTACAGCAGCGTGTTGCGCAGGGCGATCAGGAAAACGTCGTCGTCCAGCAGGAGCCGCAGATAGTTCCCCAGGCCCACCCAGCGGATGCGCGGCCCCATATTGAAGCTTGTAAAGCTCAGGCCGACGGACGCCGCGATGGGGACCAGGGTGAAAATGAGGAAAGCGAGCAGCCAAGGCGCCATAAAGGCATAGCTCAGGCGATTGATCCGCCGCTTCTGCCCGGATTTTCCGCCCATACGGACACCTCCTTGTTCCTCGCCGGGTCAGGCGCCCCCGGCGGATAATCCAAACTCGTCGTTTTTGCGTTCCAGTTCCTTCTGCATGTCGGTGTTGTACCGCAGCATCGTCTCCCTCGGGTTCCGCTGGCTGTACAGGACGGCGCGGAAGGCGTTGGTCAGGCTGCGGCTGATGTAGTAGGAGGCGGGGCTCTGCGGGATGTCGGTGGTCTGCTCCCACTGGCGGGTGATGGCCTCCCGCTCCTCCTGCGTCCACGGGATCCTCTCAAAGGCTTCCCGGTTGGCGGTATGGTACCGGGCGGCGGTGCCCATCAGCAGCTCCAGCTCCTGCCCGAAGGTGTACTGCGTGCCGGCGCTCACCCACCAGCGGGCAAACTGGTACGCGTCGTCCTCCCGCTGCCCCTTGAGCACGACCACGCCCGTGCCGCTGGCGCTCTGCGCGCGGCTGACGCCGCCCTCCCCCGCCGTGCCGGGGACCGGCGCCATGCGCCACAGGCCGCGGAGCTCCGGCGCGGCGATCGCCACCTGGTTATAGAAGGACAGCGCCGCGATCCCCATCGGCATTTCCCCGGAACGGAAACGGTTGAAGAAGTCGAAATACAGCGGCAGGCCGTACTGGCTGTACAGGTCGGTCCACTGGGTGAAGGCGGCGACGGCCTCCGGCGTCGTCAGGGTGATCTCGGTGATGTCGTCGTTGAACACGGCGCCGCCGTGCTGCAGCAGCAGCATCTCAAAAATCGCCTGGTTTTCCGGCACGCCGACCTCAAGGTTGTTCTTTTGCAGGGCGGCGGTTACGTCCAGGAAGTCCTCCCATGTATCGGGCGGCTCCAGCCCCACCGCCTCAAAAATGTCGGTGCGGTAAAACAGCATGTAAAAGCTCTGCGTCTCGGGCAGGGCGTATACCCCGTCCCCCAGGGTATAGGGGATCAGCGCGGAGGGGTAAAACCACTCCCGCATTTCCTCAAAGCCCTCCTTATCGGACAGGTCCGCCGCCACCTCCCGCAGCGCCAGGTTGACCGGCGTCGCCTCGGGTACGAAAACGGCGGCGTCCGGCCCCACCCCGCTTAGGGAGGCCTGCATCAGCGAGTCCCCCACGCTGGTCAGGGTAAGCTCGACCGGGATCCCGCTTGAAACCGAAAAATCCTCGTCAATCAAATCCTTGAGGATCTGCGCCTGGTCGCGGCCCGACGCCACGCCGGTGGAAAGGATGTCCCCCGTGTTGATCCACACCTGCAGGGGCTCCCCGCCGTACACGCTGCCGATGGCCGCGTAGTCCTGCACAAAGGAGTAGGCCACGATCTGCACGCGGAACCACAGCTTTTCAAGCAGGCTGGAACGGCGCTCCTCCGGCTCGGCCGCGCTGCCGGCCAGGACGATCACGTCAAGCTCCAGCGGCTGCTCCTGCATATCGGCGAAGATGTCCGAAAGGGTGCTGATGTTGGTGCGGAACCGGTCCAGCCGCTCGGGGATGCGGGAGGGGCGCTTGAGGAACTCGTCAATCTGGCGCAGGATGTCCCCCAGGACCCCGGACGCCTGGTCCCCGCCGTCCGACTGGAGCCGGCCGATCGCCTCCCGGGTCGCGGTAAGCTGCTCCCGCAGCGCTTCAAGGTCGGGCAGGAGGCTGGGCAGCTCCTCGGCAAAGTTAAAATCGCGGTTGATATCAATATTGACCCCGGTCACCATGATGATGTCCCGGTAGATTTCGTTCATAAACTGGATGGATTCCTCAATCGCGGGCAGGAAATCCCCTTTCTCCCCCAGGGTCACCGCCAGCGTCAGGGTATGTTCCCCCTGCTCCAGGTAAAACAGGTATTCCTCCCCCTGCGCATCCGCCAGGGTCAGCGTCCGCCAGCCCGAGGAATAGGGGAAGGCGACGGCCTCCATCTCCGCGAACGGGAGAGACCCGTCAATCAGCAGGCGGCGGAAGGAGGGCAGCCCGGCCACCAGGTCCTGCCGGTAACGGAAGGACAGGGTGTACAGCCCGTCCTCCGGCACGTCCAGCCGCCAGGTGATGGACTGCCCCGGCTGCTTCCAGCTGGAGCCCCCCACCGTATTCAGCAGCAGGCGGCGGGGGCTGTTGGGCAAAACGGAGGGGTCCGACTGGTCGTTTTGGCGGCGGATCGCCGCGTCCGACCGCTCCGCCAGGTCCTCTGCCTCCCGTTCCCACACCGCGCCGGTCTGCGCCGACGGATAGGCGGCGGAAATCTCCTGGTAGGAGGGCGTCTCGGCCGGCGGCAGCAGGCGGGCCTCGTACAGAACCAGGGGCTGGGCCGCCTCAACCGCCAGCTCGGTTTCCCCGGCGGGCAGCGCCAGGAGCAGCTCCCCGTCGTGTACCGTGCTGTTGTCCCGCAGCACCATGGTGTGGGAACGGGCCTCCTCCCGCGCGTCCGGCTGGAGCTGGTTGCCTCGGTTGTCCGCCTGGGTCACGCCGTCATCCACCCACACGGTGTCCAGCGCCAGCCCTCCCGGCTGCTCAAACGGCGTTTCCCCGTTAAGCAGGACCGTCACGGCAGGGGACTGCCCCTGCTGGCTTTGGGCGAGATAGGTCAGGGAGAGCCGGTAACGGCCGGCCTGCGGGAGGGGGACGGTCCATTCCGCCCGCTCGCCCGCCTCCAGCGCCCATTCCCCGTCCGGCGCCGGCAGGATGATTTCCTCCCCGCCGTCCGGTACACCGGCGGCCTGCGCCGCATAGTCAAGGTACGACGACGCGGACGCGGACGGCGGGGCCGGCTCCTCCGGCGCTTCGGCCGCGCGGGCCTTTGCCGCCCCGGCGGCCGGCACGCCGGCCAGCAGGAGCGCCGCCATCGCGCCGGCGGCGGTGATTCTCAGGCAAAACGGTTTCATGGCGGTCCGCCCTCCTTACAGATAGCGTCGGCGTTCACCCGACAATGCCGCTGCGCTCCACGCTCTCGGCAAAGAAGCGCTGCAGCGCCAGGTACACGATGAGCAGGGGGGCCACCGTCAGCAAGGCGCCGGCCTGCTGCATCGTGATGATCTGGTAGGTGTCCCACGTCGTGCCCATGGTCTTGTTGAGATTCTGCCGCATGTTGGCCAGCATGGTCGACAGGGTCGGCATCCCCGAGGCAAAAATGGTCGTCAGGTAATAATCGCTGCAATACCACACAAAGGAAAACAGGAACACGATCAGCATGGCATTGCGCAGGTTGGGGAGCATGATCCGCGCATAGGTGCGGAAAAATCCGCAGCCGTCAATATACGCGGCGTCCTCAAGGTCCTTGGGCAGGTTGCGGAAAAACTGCATAAAGATCAGGATGAAAATCCCAGAGCGCAACCCCACGCCGAACAGGGCGGGCAGGTAAAACACCGCCGGGGTGTCAAGGATCGCCATGCTGCGGTACAGCGTAAAGGTGGGCATCGAAATCGTCTGCGACGGGATGACCACCATCAGGAACAGGGCCATCAGGAACACCCTTTTGAGCGGGAAGCGGAACCGTGCAAAGCCGTAAGCGATAAAGGAGCAGACCGCCATCTGGATCCCCGAGGATACCAGCGAGATCAGCAGCGTGTTCATCAGCGCCCGGGGGTATTCCATAGCCTCCGCCGCATTTTTAAAATTCTCAAGGGTGAAGTGGCGGGGCACCCAGACGATCGTCGGGTCGTACACATCGTTCGGCTCCCGGATCGCCATGCTCACCATATAGAGCAGCGGGTACAAGATGACAAAGGACAGCGCGATCAGCAGGACGGTGCGGAAGAGGCACCAGGCCAGCTGGGCCAAATACCGCAGGAGCGCGCTGTCGCGCGGCGCATCCTGGCCCGCCGTTTTCAGCTTTGTATCATGTCTCATAATGTATCTTCCGATTCAATAAAAAGTAAAGAAGGCTGACTACGCCGACCGTGATGATAAAATACACAATTGAAAGGGCGCTTCCATAGGAATAGCTGGCCTGGGTGTAGGAAACGTCCGAGATGTACAGCAGCGTCTCGTTCTCATAGCTGGCGCTGTAGTCAATAATGGTATAAATCAGCGCCAGCACCATATGCGGTGCGATGCTGGGAAAGGTGACCTTGACGAACGTCTCCCAGCCGGTGGCCCCCTCCACCTGCGCGACCTCATAATAGCTTTTGGGGATGGCCAGCAGCCCGGCGATAAAGATCAGGATCTGCACCCCCGAGCGCCAGACCAGGTCCACGATCCCGTTGACGACCTGCATCACCGTATCGGTGATACCGTCCGGTATCTCCAGATTCACCAGGATCTGATAAAGGAAATAGCTGTTGAACAGGTTGCTTTGGGAACCGTCCCCCATCGCCACGTCGCGCAGCCCCATCTTGATGATGTTGATGATCACCCCGGAGGTGACGATGATGGGCAGGAAGAAAACCGCCCGGGCCGCCAGCCTCCCCCGGAACGGCTGGGAGAGCACGATGGCCATAAACAGGCTGAAGGCCGCGATAATCGGCGTCTGGTAGGCCATGTTGCGCAGCGTGCCCACCAGCAGCTGCGGGAATTCCGCATCCTTGGTGAAGGCGTTGAGGTAATGGGAAAAGGCCCCGCCGCTGAGCGGCCGCAGCGCATACCCGCCGCCCGTCTCAATGACCATTTCGTGCAGCGAATACACAACGGTCATGACGACCGGCTGCAGGATAAAAACGGCGAACCCGATGATAAACGGAAGGATAAATAGCAGCCCGGCATACCGCCTGCGTTGTTCCAGCGATATCCGTTTGCCGATCCGTGCCATGAAGCGCCCCCCTTTGGGAAGGAGGCCGTACCGTGGGAACGGGTACGGCCTCCTTCCTTTCGCCCGGCCTTGTGCGTTACTTCTTCTTGCGTTTGAAACCAACCGCCGCGGCCGCGGATGCGGCCAGGGCCAGAACCGCAACGTTGACGTAAGAGGCTACCCCGGTGTCCGGGTTCTCGGCCGGGGGCTTGACGTCCTCGGTGGGTTCCTCCGTCGTCACGTCGGAGCCGGTGTACAGGATGTTGGTGATCGCGCTGACCTCGTCCACCACAAGGTACTGGGTGCTGGCGTTGACGTCGGTTGTCACGATGATGTTGAACAGGTTATCCAGGTTAAGCTGGCGGTTCCCGCCGGCCGTGCCGCCGTACCAGTATTCCAGCTGATCAAGCGGCAGGCGGACGATGCCTTCAAACCCGGACGGCAGCAGGCAGCTTCCGTCCTCAAGGACCTCGGCCTCCTTCAGGGTGGTGCCATCCTTTTCCATGTAGTAGACCGTGGCGCCTTCCTTAAGCCGGAATACCTCCCAATGGCTGGTGCCGCCGGCCTCGCCGATGGCGAAGCGGTACGCGCCGTTATCCGAATCGGCATCGGCCGCGACCTTGCGGATGTACAGCTCAATGGCTTCCATGCCGGTCGCATTCCAGTTGATGCTCGGCTTTAGGCTGAAGGCGTTCCAGGTCATCACGTCCCGGTCGGCCACTAGCTTGAGCGAGGCGCCCTCGCCGCCGCGGATGTTGGGGATATAGCTCGCCTTGCCCTGGGAATCGCTCTGCAGCGCCTCGGCCGCGTCGCCCGAGGGGGTTTTGTCGGCATAGTTGGCCAAAATGATCTTTTTCTGGGATTCGGTGGGCTCATCGCCGGAATCGTCCGGGCCGGTGCCGGGCTCGTCGTCCGGATCGGTCGGCTGGCTGCCGCTGCCGGAGGCGGCGGCGTCCGCGGCCTCCCAGATCGCCTGGGCCACATCCGCGTCAAAGCCTCCGTCGTACACGTCGGCCGGGGATTCGTCAAACAGGGTGGCGAAACAGACGCAGGCTACCAGGAAGCTGCCCTGCTCGTTGGGATGCGCGTCGTCCGCGGCCCAGATCTCGATATCCGGGTAGTTTTCCACCATGTAGCCGAAGGCTTCGTTGGCATACGCGCGGGGCGCGCCGATTTCTTTGCCGACCTCGTCGAACAGCTTGGTGTACTCTTCAATCTGCTGCAGGGTGCTGTAGCCGAAATTGGCATACTCAACCGGCGGGCGCACATACAGGTAGGTTTCGCCGCCGGCGGCCTTAACCAGCTCGTCAATGGCTTTCACGGCGGCCTTGCTGGCCTCGCGCCGCTCCTCGGTGCTGATGCAGTTGGTGTTGTCCTGTAAGAAAACGATGTCGTAGCCGCCGCTCAGCTGCGCCCGCAGCGCCTGGCCGGCAGCGTCGTCCGGGTCGGCGTACCGGGCCAGCGTGCAGCCGTCCCAGGTCAGGCTGTCCACAGTCACGTCATGCCCCGCCTCCTGGCTCAGGCGCGCGAACATCTGGGGCATATTGTTGACCGCGGTGGCGCTGTTGCCGACAAACAGAACCTTGAGCGCTTCCTCCTCGCCGGGCTCGCCGGGCGTCAGGGAGGGGTCGAGGGCGTCGATATCCCGGATGCCACGGATCTCGTCAACGGCCAGGTAGGTCTCGGCGCTGACGTCCACGGCGACCTGGATGTTGTAGATATCGTCCATGGTGAGCTGCTTGTCGCCGCTCCCGCCCCAGTTATACGTCATGCTGGCAAGCGGCAGGCGGACGACCCCTTCAAAGCCGACCGGCAGATGGACCGTGTTTGAAGCGACGGCCGCCGTCCGGAGCGTGCCCTCGCCCTTGGCGATGAAGTAGATCGCAGTCCCGTCCGGGATCCGGAAATACTCGCCCTCGCCGTCGGCGATGGCAAACCGGTACGCGCCGGTGTCCGCGTCGGCGCCCTGCACCTTCTTGATGTACAGCTCAATGGCCTCCATGCCGGTCACATCCTGGCTGATGGTCGGCTTGAGGGCAAAGTTGCTCCAGGTCACTCCGCTGCCCGAGGCCGTCAGCTTGAGGGAAGAGCCCTCGCCGCCCCGGATGCTGGAGATGTAGGCCACCGAACCGGTCGTCTGGGAACCGACATGCACCGCCTCGGTCGCGTCGTCTGTGGAGGACTTATCCGCATAGTTGGCCAGGACCACGCTGTCCGCCGGCTCCGGGGGCAGCAGGGACGGGTCGATGTATTCTATGTCGCTGATCCCGCGGACCTCGTCGACAGCCAGGTAGGTGTCGGTGCCGACGGTGGCGGCAACCTGGATGTTGTAGATATCATCCATCGTGAGCTGCTTGTCGCCGTTCCCGCCCCAGTTATACGTCATGCTGGCGAGCGGCAGGCGGACGACCCCTTCAAAGCCGGCCGGCAGCGTGATATTGTTTGACGCGACGGTCGCCTTCCGGAGCGTGCCCTCGCCCTTGACGATGTAGTAGACCTCGCTCCCGGCCTTCAGCCCGAAGTACTCCCCTTCGCCGTCGGCCAAGGAGAATCCGTACACGCCGTTGTCTGCGCCGTCGGTGCCCTGCACCTTCCTAATATACAGCTCGACGGCTTCCATGCCGGTCACATCCTGCCCGACAGACGGCTTAACGGCGAAGTTGTATCTCCCGGCCGCGCCGCCTTCCTTGGGCATCAGCTTGAGGGAGGCGCCGTCGCCGCCCCGGACGCTGGGGATGTAGGCTACCGATCCGGTCGTCTGGCCGCCGATATGCACCGCCTCCGTCGCGTCGTCCTCGGTGGACTTGTCCGCGTAGTTGACCAGGACCTTAGTCTCAAGAGCGTCGGTGGCCCCGCCGGTCGCCAAAGCCGGGACAAACGCCGTTAAGAGAAATCCCGCTGCCAACAAACTTGCCAGAACCCTTTTCATCTCTGCTTTCTTCCTTTCTGAATAGATTGATTACCCGCGCCTGTGCGGGGAATGTTCCCATCAGAGGGAGCGCTTGCGCGAGGGGGCCGTAAGGGGGAGCTAGGAATCCTTCGCCTCAAGCAGCTCGGTCAGGCTGTCGATCTTGCCCTGGATAAAGGAGCGGTGGGACGCGACGGCCGTCGCCGGGGGGACCAAGTTGTTGAAGATATCCTCCCAGAGGACCCAGCGCTGGCTCCACCAGTCCGCCAGGCCGTAAATGAAGGAGCCGTTGGCCGTGTGGGTACGGTTGAACTCCTTAATCCACGCATAGGTTTCGTCGTCCTTGTAGGTGCGGTTGCGGCTGGCTACGATCAGGGGGTCGTCGGCGTGTTCCTCGTTGTACACGGTCTGGAAGCGGTACCAGGCGAGCGCGCCCTTGGGGTTGTCGGCCCCGGTGGGCACCCCCCAGGAATACAGCATGGCGGGGGCGATGCCCTCCGGCGCATCCGGGCCGGTGGGGAACGGCGCGATGCCGATTTCAAAATTGGTGTTGTTGTACACGTCGTAGCTGCCCATCGCCTGCCACGGCCGCTCCGCGATCATCGCCACGTTACCGGCCATGAAATCCTCCCGCCAGTAGGGCTGCCCATGGTCAAAGGAGCGGTATACGTTCTGCAGGTCCTGCATGATCTGCAGCCCCTTGAGCTCCTCGGGATGGTCAAGGGTGAGGCTGATCGACCCGTCGTCGGCAATCTCAATGCCATGCCCGCCGTTGGCGAAGATAAACAGATCCCAGTACCAGGTGCCGTAGCCACGCTGGTTGGAAATGCCGTCGTTGTCGGTATCCTGGACGAATTTTGCCGCTACCTCGGTAAAGGTGTCAAAGTCCCAGGTCCCTTCCTCGGCGTATTCCGCGGGCGTCTTTTCGCCGGCGTTTTCAAACATGGTCTGGTTGAAATAGATGAAGAATATGTAGTCCTCATCCTGCCGGGCCGCGCCGTAGGTCTCGCCCTTGTAGGAAAACTGCTCCATGATGTCGGTATTCCAGACCGGGTCCTCCGGGTCGTACAGCCCGTCAATCGGCTGGATCATGTTGCGGGACAGATAGGTCAGATAGGTGTTGTCCGTCACAATCATGGTGTCCGGCGGATCGCCGCTGTTAATGAGCTGGTAAATCCTGGTGGACCACTCCCCGCCGTAGTTTTCGTACTGGACGGTGCAGCCGTAGGTGCTTTCAAATTCATCGATCATCTTCTGGGTCAGCTCGTCCAGGGCGGTCTCCGAAGCGATGCGGAGCGTTGTCCCCTCAATGTCGCTGTAGAAGTCGTCCGCCGGCTGCCCCGACGATTCCCCGCCGGAGGTGGTCGACGACGGCGAGCAGGCCGTCAGGCCGATGGCCAACGCCAGAGCCAGGGCCGTCAGCCCGGCTATTTTGCGGTTCATAACAATCTCCTCCCTTTCTCTTATTCTGCCGGCCTGAGCCGGTACGATCCCATCGGTTCCGGGCCCGCCTTGCCGCGCCGCGATAGGCCGGCCTGCGCCCCTTCTGCTCCACCCCCCTTATACGCTGTGCGGCAAGCCGGCGCCTGCTTACGGCTTTTCGCTGTCCTTGCTGAAAACCACCACATCCTGCCCCTCCTTCCCGGGGCTGAGGCGCATACGGTACTGATGCGGGGTAATCCCGAAACGCCGGCTGAACATGGTAACGAAATTGCTCTCCTTATACCCGCACCGGCGGGCGATTTCCTGTACCGAGAGGGTCGTGGACTTCAAATACCTCTTGGCTTCGTTCATGCGTACATTGATTAGATACTGGTAAAGGGAAATGTTCTTTTCCTGCTTGAAAATGTGCCGCACCCGGCTGAGGGAGTAGCCGTAGCTCTCGCTGAGCCGCTCAAAGTCAATGTCCTGGCCATACGCGTTTTGGATGTACTCCATAATGCGCGCCACCACGTCAAGGTGCTTCCTTTTTCCGGATGCGCGGTCAATCTCAAGGAGCAGCTGCTTAACCAGCAGGTCGACGTATTCCTGATAGCGGCTCAGCTGGCCGAAGCTTTCCTCCATAATCCGGTTAAGGATGCCGAAAATGTCTTCGCTGCGGCCGTTTCTTCCCAAAAAAAGGCAGTTGCTCAGCGGGACGGAGCCGTCGCTGCTTGAAAACCGGCAGTACAGGACCCGGTTGGACCAATACAAAAGCTCGTCATGCTCCACATTCGGCGGGATAACCGCCAGGCAGTCGGACGATATCTCGTACGTTTCCTGGTTGATGGTGGTGACCCCTTCTGCTTCGCGGTAATACACAATTTCAAAGTCGCTGTGCTTTTGGGGGATCACATAATGCATGGGGGCATAGGCGCTGTTTCCCGACGCTGTCAAGAAATAGGTCACTTCGCTCAGAATTTTCTCCTCCTATTTTTGTTCCCGCACGGAAAACGGCGCCAGCCGGCGGCGGGCAGGGCAGTAGATCGTTGGTGGACGGCAGCGGTACTATATATTCTGTTTCGATTTTGTGTAAATTATAGCATAAATAAGTTTTAATTAGCGGCTAAGTTTTGGAAAATATGCCTGCTATGCTTTTTACACGGCCAGGCGGCCTTCCCGGCAAGGCGGGGCTTTGTCTCCCTGTCGGCTTTGTTTTCTAAAGTTTCGAATTCTGGCTACTTTGGACGAATTCGGGGCGATTTTGGCGCGCGCCGCAGCGCATCGATTCCTGGAAAATGCAGGATTGGCGGCGTCCCTGCCCTCCGGCCTCGGCGGGGAGGATAGCCGGAAAACGCTATGGAGGCCACAGGTTCCTTCCGCCGGGGAAAGGGCCCGTACCGGGGCGGGTGGCCCCGCTCCCCGGCCGCCCCCGCCTCTTTTCATCCCGAATAGGCTGTGGTATAATGAATTTTTGCGCCGCAGAAAGCGGGAACCCGCCGGCGGCAAAGCAAACCCGGCGTACGGGAGAAACCGACCGCGCCGGGTATAACCGGCAAGGGCGGTGGCTGGCGAGGAAGGGAGAGGACGGCGTTGGCAACCATACTGCTGATCGTTATCTATATCGCGTTCATCGGGCTGGGGATTCCCGATTCGCTGTTTGGGACGGCCTGGCCCGCCATCTACCCGGAATTCGGCCTGCCCGTTTCCGCCGCCAGCTTTGTCACCGTCCTGGTCTCCTGCGGGACGTTCGTATCCAGCCTGATGAGCGCGCGGCTGATCAACCGCTTCGGTGCCGGGAAGATCACGGCAGCCAGCACGGCCATGACGGCGCTGGCCCTGCTCGGCTTTTCCTTTTCCCATCACCTGGCCGCGCTCTGCCTGCTGGCGATCCCCCTGGGGCTGGGGGCGGGGGCGATCGATGCGGCCCTGAACAATTATGTCGCCCTCCATTACCAAGCCGCCCATATGAATTTTATCGCCTGCTTTTACGGGATCGGGATCACCCTGAGCCCCTATCTGATGTCCTTTGCCCTGTCCGGGCAGGGAGGCTGGCGGGGCGGGTACCGGTTCGTTGCGATCATCCAAATACTGATCGCCCTGCTTACCATCCTGTCCCTCCCTCTTTGGAAAAAGGCCGGCGCCGCCGGGGACGGGCAGCCGGAGGCCGCCCCGCGGACGGTCCCCCTGCGGGAGCTGGCAAAGCAGCCGTCCATCTGGCTGGTTTGGCTGATTTTCTTCGGCTCCTGCGCGATAGAATACACCTGCAATACCTGGGGAAGCACCTTCCTGATCACGGCGAAGGGCATGGCGGCCGGCCAGGCGGCGCAGATGATTACCGTTTATTATGCCGGCATGACGCTGGGCCGTTTCCTTTCCGGGGTCCTGTCCCGCAAGGTCAAAAGCTGGGATTTGATCCGCATGGGGCAGGGCGTCGTGCTGGCGGCCATCCTCCTGATCCTCCTGCCGCTGCCTACCGCTGCGGCCGTCGCCGGGTTCTTTCTGGTGGGGCTGGGCAACGGGCCGGTTTTCCCCAACCTGGTGTATTTGACCCCGCGGAATTTCGGGGAGGAAATCTCCCAGTCCGTGATGGGTTCCCAGATGGCGGCGGCCAACAGCGGCATCCTGTTCATGCCGCCGGTTTTCGGCCTTTTGGCGCAGGCGTTCGGCGCCTGGCTTTTCCCCTGGTACCTCCTGGCCCTGTTTGCGCTTATGCTGGTGCCGACGCTCCTCTCGGTGCGCCGGCTGAAAAAGCAGGGGCGGTACTGAGCGGCCGGCCTTCCCGCTCCGGAAGCTATCCGCGCCGCCGGCGCCTGTCCCACACCCGGCGGGCAGTCCGGGGGGCCGGCTCGGAAGCCAACGTCCTGAGGCGGAGAAGCGGAAAAACGAAAAAAGCAGCCCCCAGAGGAGGGCTGCTTTTTTCGCAGATACGGTTTTAGAGGCATAAAAAGCGAATCCGCCGTCTAAAGCGGGCGCTCGCTCCATCGCCCCTGTTATGGCGCTGTAAGGAAGCGTTGAAAGCCGTCCAGAATTGCAGAAAATACTGCTCAACGCGCTGCTGATAAAATAGAGGCACATTATAAAGTGTTCCGGTAAATGCCTATAAAAAGGAATGACGCGGTTCGCAAAAGCCGCATTATTCCTTTTAACCGTATCCTCTTTGAACTCCGGAGTATATGGCATCAATTTGATCATTTTATCTTATCCCCCGTTTTATAAAATCCAAAATATCTACCATTAGAATTGTAGCATACAAAAAAAGAAGCCGGCCACTTTACAGTAATCGACTTCTTACGACAATGTAAGGGTGATACAAAAAAGATCCTGCTCAAGGTCGAGCTACACGACGAAAAAGCGGCCGACAACTCATCACGAGTTGCCGACCGCAGGTCTGGCGCGCCCGGAGGGACTCGAACCCCCGACCTTCTGATTCGTAGCCTAACCGGCCATTGGCACCGTAAGACTTGTTCCGCAAGGAATGCAGAAAACAAGCCGTTTTTCGCAAGGCTTTACGGAATAATCCGCATCTAATGTCAAGCTTTATCCCCCTCTGCAAGGACAGCATGTTAGCAAAATGTTAGCAGCTTGTTAGCAGAGAGTATATGGTTTCATGTTAGCAGAAATACTTCCATACAGCCAATCCCTTGCTTAAAAGGCAAGGGATTTCTTATCGGAAAAACCGGAACGCAGTGCGTTCCGAATTGAGTACATTATAAAACCACGCCTCACAGCCATCGCAAACGGGTTGTGAGGCTTTTTATTGAGGAGGAATATTCATATGCCGGAATATCAATTGGAACTCAAGCAGCTGGTGGACTATCCCCGCTGCCGGATTTACCGAAAATTCATTCAATCCCTGATTGCAGACCGGAGTTTCCATTCCAATGGAGGCTCCGGTCTTTTTTATTATATCGTACTCTGTTCTCTTACCAACTTTCGTTCGTCCTATCAGCGCATTGAGCGCACGTCCTATCTTGTCAACCCCGGCGAATGGATCTGTACCCTCTCCGACCTAACGGCCTATCTGCGGCAGAAACGCTCCAGGCAGACCCTGCAGGTACTGGAACGTCTGCAGAAACAACACTATATCACTTTCAGCCTTTTGGCACGCGGGAGGGTTGTCAAATTCAAGATTACCGACTGGCAGAAAAGCAACACCGTGCTCGACTATAACGCTCCCTGCCAAAAGGACGCCGGCTTTTTCTTCTTCCCCATTGCCGTTCTGAACGAACTGATCGGTCTGGGAAAATGCTCCGAACTGGATATCCTCCTTGATCTGTGGCTGCATACCGTTTATCGGGATGAGCGCGTGCGGGGTTCGGATAAGGGGCCGGTGGTCTATTACCGTAGCTGCACTGGCGAGCCGTTCGTCAGCTATACCGAACTGGCAGAACGCTGGGGCGTTTCCCGTTCCACCGTCAGCCGTACCCTCAACAAGCTGGCCCAAAATGGCCATCTAACCCTGATAGCCGGAACTGGCAAAAAAGGCAGTGTCATCTACCTGAATAATTACCTGTCCACCATGTTCCAAATATCCGACGTTTTAATCGACAAGGAGGAGATTGCCATGTCCCTATGCTTCCATATCCAGGTTCCAAAAGAACCGGACAATCAAAATCAACTCGTACAAGAAGAGCAAATTTGCGTTTCAGGCACGGTTCCTAGCGTTTCAAAATCGTGCGTCCCGTATATCCTGTCTAAAGTATCCGAAGTGCTGTATTCGCAAGGGATTCCATGCTGCCGATGCCGGAATTCCCGGTATAAGTTATATAGTTATCCGGACGGCTGCGGGAGAAAGAATAAACTGGAACTTACAATACACTGCGGCAACGGTCCCGCCTTATACCGCTTTGAACTGAACCTGACGGTCCAGCAGGAAGGGGGAATCCGGCAATGAAAGCGCCACATACCGACAGGGAATTCACCAACCGGGAAGAAAACCCGTTGCTGCATGATACCTGGAAACTGTTAAGCAAATACCGGGATGTTACCTGGAGTTTGGAATTATCCGTACAACAGGTAAAAAAGAGTTTCGAAATCGAATACGGCACCAGTATCGACGAATTTCTCGACAGTATCTATCTGGCTGGTGTTGAATTATCCGGGACGGATATCGCATACCAGACCAAGTGCATCGAACGCTCCAACAAAATGCTCAAACTGGTTGACTCATCCGTGGAGTTGCTCCGGGACAAGCATAAAAACGGCGAAATATTCTATTGGGTCTTGTACTATACCTACCTTTCCCCGCAGGAAGTAGGGAGCGTATTGGACATCATCGAAGCAATACGGCCGCATGTGAAGTACATATCCTACCGGACGTATTATCGGTATCGCCGGGAGGCCATCGAAGCTCTCAGCAGTGTCCTGTGGGGGTACACATCGAAAGACTGCATGGAGTTGTTGGAGCGCTTTTTTCCGGAAAAATAGTCGTGTTAAACTAGAAAGCGGTTCGGGTAATCTTTCTAGAATACCCGAACCGCTTTTAGAATTAAGAACGCTTGCTTTCCAAAAATTGGATTGCCTCATGTACGGTAGTGAAGGTCAGTCCGCTTTGGCATAACCATCGGTTTCTTTCGTCTGTATCTTCAAGTGTTGGCATCCCGTCCTGCAGTAGTTGGACAAGAATCGCCTGCCCATACTTCACTGCTTTGTGATAGTTTTCAGCAATTTTGAAGATAACATCCTTATCCCCTTTGTGGTATCCAGGTATTTTATCCTGAACACATTTAAGCATAGCCTCTTTCTCTGCTACCGTGGATAAATGAGGAGCTGTACTCCTGTAATGGAGCAGAAACCAGTACTCTATACAAGCTGTTGTCATTAGAAGCCTTACCCTGATGTGGGGATTTTTGCGTAGCTTCCTCAGTTCCTGAATGATCTGAAAACGCTGTTCCAATTTCGGCCGATCGCTTTCTTCTACGTCAAAGAAAAACCAAATTTCATCTATCACATTGACATAGCTGCGAAGCTGGGTATCCTTCTTGAAGTTATTTTGTGCCTCCGAAAAAAGGCCCATTTTCGGCTTTATAACGACAACGTTTTCAAACGTTTCCTTCAAAAAGAGAGTATATGCTTGCTCGCTTTCCCCCTCACAAAACACATAGATAAGGGGCTTATACGAATATAATCTTCTTGGCATTTACTCCACCTCCTCAATCGGAAGTTCCGGTGTTGCACCGTATTTCCCAAGAAGATAGCCTTTACGAATATTCTCATTGGTAGGTGTGGAAAGATCGCCGATACTATAAAGGGAAGATACGCCATCTTTCCGGTCTTTGTCCGCAAAATAAAGCTGGTCTTTTCGTAATAAACCCGTATTGAGCAGTTCTGTATCATGAGTCGTAAAAATGAGTTGTGCATGATTGGGGTTACTTGTGGGACTTTGAAACTTTGAGACAATCAGTTCCACCATCAAAGGATGCATCTCGCGGTCCAGCTCATCAACCAGCAATACACTACCACATGCTAATACACGTTCCAATGCCGGTGCAAGAGACATCAACCTTCTAGTACCATCTGATTCATCCGACAAGGACAGTTCAAATAATTTGCTGGTTCCATCAGATGCGATACCTTTATGGAAAGATATGGCGTTTACCTCACTCAACTTAAGTTTTGTATCGGAAGTATTCGGGGCATCAGATAACGCTTTCATGAACTGGGTTAATGCTGTTTTGAGTTCATCCGGAATCTGTTCAGGAATAGCATTTAGTCTGTCAATGTCTTTACTGTGAAATTCAAAACTCATATCCTGAATACCTAAATCAGCCATCTTGGCATAATTCTTAATTGCCTGCAGCATATTAGGATTCTCGGCGTATTCAAGTAGCTGTTGAGGTATATCCGTATAGTCACGCGAGAAAAAAATATGCTCTCGAAACCAAGTCATTGCTTTTGCGCATGCACTTTCATTCATTGTGCAGGCGACAGAGAAATACAACTGGTTCTTTCCGACAGCTTCTCCAATAAGTTGGCGTTTTTTCTTTTCTGCATTGTCACGAAATGTAAAATTCTGATACTCTCGGTCAAATACCAATGCTCTTTGACCTTTAGGCGTATGATATAGATATTCCTTGACAATTTCGCTTCTTGTGGCAGAAAAGCCGTAAATATATTTAATACCCTCCAACACATAAATAAACTCAAAAGACGTTGGCTCTTGTGCAGAGGTATCATTTAACAGAAACGGTTGCACAGGAATCGGCGCATTTTCATGCTGCGTTCGCTGGGCGTTACGAATGAATTGAACGGCAAGCCAAAAAGCGCGGATCACATTGCTTTTGCCACCACCATTTTTTCCGTAAATAGCAACAGTCGGTAAGAGAGAGTTATTTTTATAAGAAATCAGACTTTTTTTCAACGCCCCCAGCCCGGTTGCTTCCATTGAAAGAACGGCAGGATCTCGAAATGAACGATAATTTGCAAATGTAAATTCGATCAGCATAATTAACCCCCCTTTCTTTTATCATACCCTATTTTCAGATGAATTCAAGAGAAAAAATTGCAATTTATATTTTTTAGGCTTCAATTTTCCAATATATAATTTAATGCACGTTTTAATAACACAAACCCGGCATGAAATTGGCACGGAAAAATCCGGAATCGATACGGTTTTGCGCTTGTCCTGTATAAAGCACCATGCTATACTGAACATGCTTCAAGGTATATCCAAAAACGAATACACAAAAAAGGCCGCCTGATGAAAAGGCGGCCTTTTTTGTCGATCCGTCAACAAGGCACCCGCATCTTTGCAGGTGCCTTGTTTTTTTGGGGAAATTCCTTGCCGCCAGACTTTATACAGGGAGGTTCCATTTTGAAAGAGAAGATCCAAATTCCCCGGCAGTTGTTTTCTCCTTCCCGCAGCCGTCCCAGAAGGAAAAAATACCTGCTTGCGGCCGTCCTAGTTCTCTGCATGGCCGTATTGCTCTGCCTGCCGGCCCTGGCAGCCGGAACTGCCTCAACGCCAACGATATGGGATAAGGCCGAGGCCATTATGCAGGACATTTACACCAAGATCCTGGGCATTTCTACTATCGCCGGGATCGTCGCTGCTTCCATTGCCCTGCTGCTTATGAACTTCAGCAAAAATGATCGGACGGTTGGCGAAAGCCGGGCCTGGCTCAAGCGGATTATCGTTAGTTGGGCCATTTTGAACGGATTGGGATTTATCATGAGTTACGTGACCCCCTTCTTTGTGGGTGGGAAATGGACTCCGTAACTCCAAAGAAAGCAGGCGATCAGTATGTTTACACCCATTGAAAAATGGATCCGGCAGGTTATTGATCAACTGGTAGTGGGACAAAACGTGTATTTAGCGCCCGATAGCGCTCCGCTTCTTCCAGCAAAGGAAATTCACTTGGAGACGGCTGTGATTTCCGAAATTCCCGCAGCCGGCAATACCATCCACATAAAGAAGGCGGATGGAAAAGTGCAGATAGTGGACGTAGATGCAAGGAGCACGGCATATCTGCATCTGGGTACAGTGGACATAGAAGGGAAAATACGCACCTGGGTTTTTCTCTCCGAAGAAAACTTTTGGGCCTGGTGGGAATGGTTTATCCTGACGGACAAGCTGAATCCCTATGTTAGTTTTTATCAATGCTCTGTGGACGAAATTCCCACACTGAAAAATCTCCAGATCTGCCGAATTATAGCAGATGTCCTCGTTAATAGCAATCTTCGCTATCAAAACATGGATTGTGCTGACTGTGATCACAGGGATTCAGAGGACAAGTCCCGCTGCTCCACATGTATCCGAAGCGGCACGCTGAAAGATTACTGGCAGGGGGAAAAACGCTGGTATGAACCATAAACCGTTTCATTGCTGCAGAAGCTGGGCGGCAGCGTTCTCGATACGAAGCAGGAGGATAAACGATGGGGATTCTTGACGGCATTGTGGCCTGGATTGCGGAAAAAGTCATGGCCTGCCTCGATTTGGTTACGACCTCAGTGCTGGGGGCGCTGGGGTGCAATATGGATATTTTTATCCGATATTTTCCTGCTGCGGAAACGCTCTACAATGTCTTTGTTGCGATTGCCCTCGGTTTGGTTCTGCTGAATCTGGTATGGCAACTTTTTAAAAATTTTGCCGGCGGTCTTGGACTGGAAGTGGAAGACCCCGGAAAACTCCTACTCCGTTCAGTTCTGTTCATCCTATTGATCTATTTTTCGGATGAGTTCGTCGATATGATCCTCAAAATTGGCGGAACACCGTATTCGTGGATCCTTGCATCGGATCTGCCCCCTATTAACTTCGCTTCATTCAACTCGGTTGTCACCGTGATATTAGGCGTCGTTGCCAACGGCGTCATGCTGATCGTTTCGCTTATCCTGGTATTGATGCTCGCATGGAACTACATCAAACTGCTGTTTGAGGCGGCAGAACGGTATGTGCTCCTTGGTGTTCTGGTATATACCGCGCCGGTCGCATTCAGCATGGGAGCTTCTCAGCTGACATCCGGGATATTTAAGAGTTGGTGCCGTATGCTGGCCGGGCAAATCTTTCTGCTTCTGATGAATGCCTGGTGCCTACGATTGTTCACTTCCATAGTAGGCAGTTTCCTGGCAAATCCTTTGGGCATATAGGAGGAAAACATGAAAAGGAGAAAACCGTTTATTCTTGCAATCGTTTTGCTTTTTATACTGTCCAGCCTGGCGGTTTTCCCCGCCGCTGCTCTGACAGAAGACGAAGTGCGGCAGCAGGTGGCTGCACAGGGAAGCGCCGCTGTTACTGGGAACATCTTTATTTGGTTTCTCTGCGCCATTGCCTTCCTGAAGGTGTCCCAAAAGGTGGACAGCTTTATGAGCAGCCTGGGGATCAACGTCGGGCATACCGGTGGCAGCATGCTGGGCGAGGCCATGGTAGCGCTGCGCGGCGTAGGTATGGCCGCCAAAGGCATAACCGGCAAGGGCTTTGGTTCCTCCGGAGGCGGATCTGCTTCTTCAAACGACGGAGCCGGGGCTTTTTCCGGTGGCCTGGCCGGAAGATGCTTTCCGTCGCAAAACGATTTGGCCCGGAATCACAGGCCGAGGATAATGTACAGGAATCGTTGCTCCATCTATTGAAACATCTGGATCTGCTTCGTCGGTTGAAGCCATCGCAGCAGACGTTATATATCGTGACAACCGTAAAGTACACGACCATGAATCATAACAAATTTGAAAGTCGCAGGAAGAAAAGAGAAGCGGCTGCATATGAGGAACCCGGTGGCATTACCCATGAAGAAAAGGTGGAGTTGTACACTTCCCTCGTTGATTTGCCGGAAAGGGAACGGGATATCCTGCTCTTTCATTACCTGTGGGGCTATTCCTACAAAGAGATTGCCACACTCATGGGGATTCGTCCGAACAGCGTCGGAGCTGTTTTGCGCACCGCCCGTAGACATGCGTTACGCCTGCTACAAGGAGGTGATCAGGTAAAATGAAGCCAGACTCTATTGACGAAAAGCTAAAATATCATCAGGACGAAATAATGCTTATCGATGCCCTGCAAAAATATGCTTCTGCTGCCAGCGTAGATGAACAGGCCCAACCAGAAGAGATACCGCTGCCTAACCCAGCAATCGTTGATGCCGCATTCGTGCACGACCGACGAATCAGACGTGTGAAAAGAGGGATACAGCGAACGGTCAATATTCTGGCAGCTTGTATGGCATTACTGATACTGGGGTGCATCTTTGCCTTTATGGGATCGGCCCAATTTCGGGGATTCCTGTATGATCAGATTATCTCTTACGATGACGGCTATCTGAGTTTTCACAACAATAGTCCTATTCCCGAAGGGATGACGTGGCCAGCATACATCCCCCCATGGCTTCACAAGATTTGATGTCAGCGTCAATGAAAGCAGTGAAATATATCAGGTCAATTTTCAGAATGGGGCGGGTGATGTTTTACCCTACTTGAGGAGAAAGCCGGATCTTCAAATATCTACGATTATGAAGAAGATATCCCTTCTGACGCCGAAACTGTTACGGTAAACGGCACAGAAGGTTATTACTGGAGAAGGGAGTTAGTTTGGATAAAAGACGACTATTTCTTCAGCATCACAGGCCTGCTCAAAAAAGCGGAAATGCTCCACGTTGCAGAAAGTTTCCCCAACTAAAACAGAAAGGATGATTTCCCTATGAAAAAGCGCTTATTTAGTCTATTGATTGTTGTTGCTTCCCTGTTCGCTATTATGGCAGCGCCCGTGTCTGCCCAGGAACAATCCGAATCGTATTCTTATGACAGTTCTTTGCTCCCGTCCGGCCCTGTTGTTGTATATGACAAGGATATACCAACGGTCTATGCCAACGCCGATCAGGAAATCACACCGTATTTGACCTATCTGACCCAGGCATCCTGCAATCTGACCATTAAGGACGGCATCATGTCCTTTTATGGCACAGTATCCATGTACCGCCTGGACAGACGTGCCGGACATGGAATGGCAAGAAGTTTTCTATACCAATGGAGGCCATTCCATTATGAAAGATATCTCCGGCTTACCAGGCGGATATTATTATCGGGTGCATAATGAAGCGTCTGCATTGGACACGAACTATGCTGTTTTAGAAACCGTAAATTTGTATTCGCGTATGGAGTATAAGTTATGACAATTACAGAATACTCGCAATACTCCGCTCAGGAACGAGAATTCCTGGACAGGCTGGTGGCTGTACGTGGTTTTGGGCCTTAATTTAAATTGTGAATCCTTTGAATACTTAATGGAGGCTTCTGTGCTTCTGTTTAAACAAACTCTAGGAAAACAGGGCTTTGAATTGGAACCAGTTTATGAACAGATTGCCGATAAATATAAAAAGAAGCCGGAGGAGATACGGGAAGGTATTTCTAGCCTCATACACGATGCGTATGAAAACGCTGACGAGGAGCTGAAACCACTCATTTACATATTATCCTCACGAAAGCTATCGGATGACGGGTTTCTTTCCAATACCATTATCTTCATGGTCATGAAAGCATTAATAGATACCAGGGAGAAAGAAATGTACTGTGGGGAGAGAACATACAAAGACGCATCTAAGTTCACTAACTGAAAAACATGTCCCGCTGGCAGAGATACGACGGTTTAAGGCTCCATCTGCCAGCGGGAAAGCCCCGCAGGCTGTCCCTGCCTTAATTAACAGTATCCCGAGTATGTGAAAGCCGTTAAAAGAGGCTGGCCTGCTGTCGGCCAAATGTTGTAAGGAGAAATTGAAAATGAAAGCAGTAGGAATTTCCCGAAGAATTGATAGTTTAGGCCGTATTGTTCTACCAATTGAGATGCGTAACCGCCTCGGAATAAAGGAAGGAGAAGCCCTGCAGATCCTTCAAAAAGAAGATTGTATAGAAATACGGAAAGAAGATAACAAGTGTGCAGCATGCGGTAAAACGGATGAGGAGGGACTTTTTGAATACGGGAGATTGCGCCTATGCCGCCAGTGCGCTAAAAAAATTGGCGAAATGGCAAATTAGGCATCCCTGGATGGATATATAAATAGGAGTTTATTTCGTATGACAGTTGTTGAACATATGAAATTCAGCATCCTGGAATTGATGATATTATCCCTGCTAAAAGAAAAGGAGAAAACTGTATCGCAACTTTGTCTGGAATTGGGCAAGCCAGCCCAGGAAGCACATACCGTTCCAAGGGAATCGTATTATCGCATCTCTTTGGACTTATGAAAATGGGATTCGTTGCAAAGCGGAAAAAAAAGGTGAATGGAAAGATCGGTCATATCTATTATCATTTATCTGATCCCGGCAGAAACTATCTGGAGAACATGATAACAGAAGCCTTGCCATTATGCGATTATATGGCGGGGGTGTTGGCAATGGAAAAGGAAAAATAAAAAGGTTGGTTGTATATGGATATGAACGCGGAACTGATGAAGGTGCTGATTGCGGAAAGTGGCAAGTTGTTAGGGGATGTTGAATGCGAAAGCACTGATTTATCCGCAGTATATTTCGTATGTTGCGGAATGGATGAAGGCTATGCCGTGCTAAAAAATGCAATGGGCGACCTCCTTCCACCCAAAGCGTTTGAGTTTGGCATCCCGATTGCTCATAATAGGATATATCTCTTTATGGAGGAAAGTAAAGAGATTGTGGGATATGCTCTTGCTAAAAACAGATTGCTCAATGAACGCCCTCAAACGGTAGAAACCTATGAGGAAACCCGTGCGTGTTTATGCTGCTGCAAAATGGACTATCCGGTATGTTTCGGTCAACTGCCTCCACCAAGCGTTATCAATGAATTGGATATAGTAGAAGATTTCGTTATGGTAGACAACGGTCTGTATTTCGTGCTGTCGTCCAGCGACGAAACATTATTTGCGGTTCAGAAATATATGGCTGAGCCCTATTTAACCATACCGGCTTTTCAATATGGATTCCCACAGGGCTCTATGGTAGACTATTTGTTTTTCCATTGGCTGGAGTTTTTCATTCCCTTATATGACTTCTGCGTTGTATGGGAAAACGATAAGGTCAAACCGTTTATAGCCGATCAGCAGCTTATGCTGGCATATCTTAACAGGGAAAAGCAATCCTATGTACGAGAGTACAATGCTCTTTCATCTGATGGTACATATATACCCAAGGTGGAGGCAGATAGCCAAAACTATGCCGATGCCCTGAACGCTAAATTGCTTCCCTGGCTCCATTCCTAGACAGATACGGTATCGGGGTAAGAGATTGTTCAGAAGAAAAAGGACCGCGTACGCGGTCCTTTTTCTTCATCAATATTCTGTGAGTGGTACTATAAACTACGCGTCCACCTAACCCGCTGCTTTCGTCAATACGATGATCAAATATTGAAAAGCAGAAATCGCATGCCGCTGTTGTAATCTGCTCATCAGAACCGTATATAATTAGCAGCTCCAAAAAGCATACTTTTTGAAGCTGCTAAAATCGTGCATGCTTTCTTTATCAAAAAGCATACTTCTATGTTTTTGAGCATTATCAAATCTATTCAGGGATTTTTGAGAGAGAAAGGATGTTCAATGTGGCGGTATATGGCTATGACCGAACCAGTACAAAGGAGCAACACCTCGATCGCGGAATTTCGGAAATCAAGAATTTCTGCCAAGAGCGGCGGATGGTACTCACCGATATTTTTACCGACCAGCAAACCGGCCGGAACTTTGAACGACCGGAGTACCTATTCCTTCGGAAACGCATCCAGCCAGGCGATATCCTCATTATCACTGAAATCGACCGGTTCGGCCGGAACAAGGCGGAAATTCTAAAAGAACTGCAATATTTTGAGGAACGTCATGTCCGGGTTATGATCCTGGAGATCCCCACCACGCTGACCGATCTCTCTGGAATCGACGATAAATTTGCCAAATATGTCGTTGAGA
>CAJFQI010000017.1 GCA_904419005.1 Candidatus Avimonas faecium
CCTTCCGAAGAAACTGATCAGATACAGTCCGCACAGTCCGACGATAGTATAGATGATTCTCGACAGCCAGCTTAAGTTTCCAAACAGGAATGCCACCAGGTCGAATCTGAAGATCCCCACCAGCAGCCAGTTGAGCGCCCCCATGATCACAAGCGTCAGAGCAGTGTAATCAAACCATTTCATTCGATCTCCTCCTTTTTGAATATTTACAATATCTGTATTATTACCTTAAAAACTGGAAATATACATCAAAAAATGCTATACTTATTTAGCTATTGATTACAGGAGGTGCCGTCTGATTTTGACATCAGGAAAGAGAAAGTCCACTAACATAAAGACTTATAAAAATAAAAAAGAATTAAACTTAGGGCTCCTTTTGTTTGCGGTTGTGTTCATATACCTTGTGGTTACGGTGGTCATGTATCTTACGGGAGAAAATATCTCTGTTTATGAAGTGCGTAAGGGAAGTATCGTAAAGGATAACTCTTACACCGGACTTATTATCCGTCAGGAGAGCGCAGTCATGACAGAGGCGGCGGGATATATCAATTATTATCAGAACGAGAACACCAAGGTTAAGGCAGGAACATATATCTATGCGCTCTCCCCTGAGAAGCTTGATACATCGAAAGCCTCCGAAGAGGATACCGCCGCTGCGGCAGAGCTTAATCCGGAGATTCAGGCAGGGATTATATTTCAGATACAAAATTTCAATGAAAATTACCATCCGGAGGATTTCAGCGCTGTCTACTCACTTAAAAATGAAATCAGTGCATCGCTTCAAGAAGCGTTTAGTTCCAGATGCACAGATCATCTTAGCACGCTGATCTCTGAAAGTGGATTTGATGTGACATCATACGCTACCCCTCAGGACGGTGTTGTGGCATTCACAGTGGATGGGTATGAGTCTCTGACAAAGGATACGTTTACAAAAGAAAATTTTGACCGGTCTGTCTATGAAAGCACCGTACTCTCTGATCAGATGAAAGCAGAACAGGGAAGCCCGGCATACCGGCTTATTACGAGTGAAAACTGGTCCGTGATCGTACCGCTTGATAAGGAGACGGCGGCCCAGTTGGCGGAGGATTGCGAGCTTAACCCATTCCTGGCGTTGCTGCTGGTTACCCGGGGTATTACGGATCCGGAGACGGCGGCGGATTTTCTGCTTGGCGGGGAGATTGCGGACGACCCATTTGGCTTTGCCGATATGGACGCGGCGGTCGAGCGGATCCAGCGCGCGATCAATACCCATGAGCCGATGGCGGTTTACGGCGATTATGATGCGGACGGCGTGACGTCCACCGTGCTGCTGTATACCTACCTCAGGGAAAAGGGAGCGGACGTATCCTATTACATCCCCGACCGGGAAAAGGAAGGGTACGGCCTGCATAAGGAAAGCATTGAACGCCTGTACCAGCAAGGAGTCACACTGATTGTGACCGTTGATACCGGCATTGCCGCGCTTGAAGAGGTGGCATATGCCGCCGAACGGGGCATAGACGTGGTGGTGACCGACCATCACCAGCCGCAGCAGGCGCTCCCGGCCGCCGTGGCGGTGGTTGATCCGCATCGTGCGGACTGCGGGAGCGCCTTTAAGGATTATGCCGGCGTGGGGGTAGCCTTTAAGCTGGTTTGTGCCCTTGAAGGGGACGCCGAACCGGTTTTGGAGCGGTACGGGGATTTGGTTGCCGTCGGCACGCTGGGCGACGTGATGCCCCTGAAAGGGGAAAACCGTGCGTTGGTGCGCGCCGGCCTGCGCGTCCTCAACCAGCAAAAGCGCCCCGGCTGGGCCGCCCTGGCCAAAGCGGCGGGGGTGCAGGGGAAGGAATTGTCCTCGACCAACGTTGTGTTCACCCTGGTCCCGCGGATCAACGCCGCCGGCCGGATGGCTTCCCCCGATCAGGCGGCGCGGCTTTTATTGGCGGAGCAGGAGGCGGAGGCTGAGCCGTTGGCGGGGGAGATCCAGCAGTGCAATACCCTGCGCCAGACAACGGAGGGGGAAATCCTGCGCCAGGTGCAGCAGCGCCTGCAGCAGGAGCCGCGGCTCCTGGCCGACCGCGTCCTGGTCATTGACGGGGAGGGCTGGCACCCCGGCGTGGTAGGGATTATCGCCTCGCGGGTGCTGGAGCGGTACGGCAAGCCGTGCATCCTCCTGGCGTCAAAGGACGGGGAGGCAAGGGGCTCCGGACGCAGCGTCAAGGGCTTTTCCCTGTTTGAGGCGATCAGCGCTTGCTCCGACCTCCTGACCCATTTCGGCGGGCACGAGCTGGCCGCGGGCGTCGGCCTCCCGGCGGAAAATATCCCCGCGTTCCGGCAGCGGATCAACCAATATGCCGCCGAACGGGCTCCGCAAATGCCGGTCCCGGAGCTTATGCTGGATTTTAAGCTCCGCCCCTCGCAGGTGGACGTGGAAAAGCTGAACCTGCTCAAGGCGCTGGAGCCGGTGGGGGCGGGGAATCCCGCTCCCGTGTTTGGGCTGTTTGCTATGCGGCTGGATAACATCACCCCTTTGGCGGGCGGCAAGCATGTGCGCATGTCGGTCTCGCGGGACGATGTGCGGCTTTCCGTCCTGAAATTCGGGATGCCCTATGCGGAATTCCCCTTTGAATGCGGGCAGATCCTCAACCTGGCGGTCACGTTGGAGCGCAACGAGTACCGCGGCGTGGTAACGCCGACGGTGCTGGCCAAGGAGATCCGTGCCGCGGAGCTGGACCAGGAGGAGCTCATCCTCGCTTTTCAGCAGTTTGACGGCATCCAGCGCGAGGAAAAGGTCTCCCCCGAGCAAGCAGCGGAATGGACGCCTGCGCGCGCGGAGATGGAACGCCTATACCGTTTTTTGCGCGCAAAAAACGAATGGAGCGGCTCCTTGGAGCAATTGTGTTATTTTTTGGAGCAGCCCCGGATATCCTATATACGCCTGCGGGTAGCGATGGAAACGCTGCGGCAGGCCGGGCTGATTGATTTGGTTGACGGCGGGGATTCCTTTCAGCTGAAGCTCCGGCCGGTCAACGGCAAGGTAAAGCTGGAGGAAACGCCGATACGGCGGTTCCTTGCGGCGTCGGGAGGAAGGTGAGCCGGATGGATGCGGAAAAGAAACGGAAAGCAGAGGAGGATACGCCCGGTATGCAGGAGCGCGCCGGGGGAATATCCGAAACCGAAAAGCCGGAGCCGGAATCAGCGGCTATGCCGGCGCCTTCAGAGCAGGATGCGGCTAAGCTGGTAGACGCCCCCTTTGCGGAGCTGCCGGACGAGCCGAAGAAGGACAAGGCCCAGGCGATTGAAGAGCTGCGGGAGCTGATCCGCAGCACCGGGAAACCCTATGACATGGCGGTGATTAACCGGGCGATTGATATGGCCTGCCAGGCCCATGCCGGCCAGATGCGCTCCTCAGGGGAGGAATATGTCATCCATCCCCTGAGCGTGGCAAAGATCCTAGTCGAACTGGGGATGGATACTGACACCATTGTGGCCGCCCTTCTTCACGACGTGGTGGAGGACACCCCGCTGGAGCTGTCGGATGTTTCCAAGGCTTTCGGGCCGGAGGTGGCCGCGCTGGTGGACGGGGTGACTAAGCTGCGCAAGCTTCCGTTTTCTACTCGGGAGGAGCAGCAGGCGGAAAACGTGCGGAAGATGCTGCTGGCGATGGCGCAGGATATCCGGGTTATCATCATCAAGCTGGCCGACCGCCTGCACAATATGCGCACCATCCGGTACAAGCCGGAGCAGAAGCAGCGGGATACCGCCAAGGAAACCATGGATATCTACGCGCCCCTGGCCCACCGGCTCGGTATCCGCGCGGTCAAGGAGGAACTCGAAGACCTCTCGCTGCGCACCCTTGACCCCATCGCCTACAAGGAGATTGAGAACGCCCTCGCCCTAAGGGAAGGGGAGCGCAACGCCTTTCTTGAGAGCATCAAGCAGCGGCTGACCGAAAAGCTTGCCAGCTTAAAAATCAAATGCTATGTCTCGGGCCGGATCAAAAGCATCACGGGGATTTACCGCAAGATGTATATGCAGGGAAAAGCGTTTGACGAAATTTACGACATTTACGCCGTGCGGGTGATTGTCGATACCGTCAACGACTGCTACAATGTGCTGGGCGTGGTGCATGACATGTTCCGCCCGCTGCCAAACCGCTTCAAGGACTATATTTCCACGCCGAAGGCCAACATGTACCAATCGCTGCATACCACCGTCATCAGCAAGGAAAAGATCCCGTTTGAGGTGCAGATCCGCACATGGGAGATGCATTATACCGCGGAATACGGTATTGCTGCCCATTGGAAATATAAGCTCGGCATCCAGCGCAAGGACAAACTGGAAGAACGCTTGGCCTGGGTGCGCCAGTTTATTGAGAACCAGAAGGACGTGGACGATGCGGAGGATATCGTCCGTTCAATCAAGACCGACCTTTCCTCCGACGATGTGTTCGTCTTTACCCCCAAGGGGGATGTCATCACCCTGCCGGTCGGCTCTACGGTGATCGACTTTGCCTATGCGATCCATTCCGCCGTCGGCAACCGGATGATCGGCGCTAAGGTGGACGGCCGGATGGTTCCGATTGATTATGTGGTCAAAACCGGCGAAATCGTGGAGATCGTGACCACCTCCGCCCAAGGGCACGGCCCCAGCCGGGATTGGCTGAGCATTGTCAAAACCGGGGAGGCGCGCAACAAGATCCGCGCCTGGTTTAAAAAGGAGCGCCGGGAGGAGAACGTCGCTACCGGACGGCAGGAACTGGAAAAGGAGCTGGCCCGGCATTGGATCCGTCTTCCCGAGGGGGAGATGGAGCGCTTTATTGAAGAGGAAAGCAATAAGCAGCACTGCGAATCGGTTGAGGATTTTTATGCTGCCATCGGCTACGGAGGGATCCTGCTTTCCCGCATCATGCCGCGGATCAAAGAGGATTATCAAAAGCTGGTCAAGGCCGAGAATATCCAGCCGGAAACGGCGGTGACAGCCCCGAAGCCGCGCCACAACAACGGCGGCGTCATCATTGACGGGATGGACAACTGCCTGGTGAAATTCGCCCGCTGCTGCAATCCGGTGCCGGGAGACGACATCATCGGCTTTATTACCCGCGGCTACGGCGTGTCAATCCATAAGCGGGACTGCGTGAACGTCCCCAAGGATATTTCCCTGGCCGCCGAACCCGAGCGCTGGGTCTCGGTGTACTGGGAGGACAGCGTGCGCGACGAGTTCAAAGCCACCCTGTCTATTGAAGCGCGCAACCGGCACGCTCTGCTGGCGGATGTTACCAGCCAGCTGGCGGCCATGCATGTGATGATCCACGCCATCAGCGCCCGGGAACCGAAGGACAATTCGGTGGTGATGAGCGTAACGGTGGGGGTCAACAGCCTTGACCACCTCCAGTCGGTGATCAACCGGCTGTCTAAAATCGAGGGGATTTACAGCATTACCCGTTCGGGGCACGGCGGATAGCGCCTGTCCGTTAACAAGGGCAAGCGCGGTCCGGCGCAGGCCCCATAAAGGAGAACGCTTATGCGGGCAGTCTATCAAAGGGTTCTCTCCGCTTATGTGTCGGTGGAGGGCAGAATTGTGGGAAAAATTGGGCAGGGAGTCCTGCTGTTTCTCGGCGTGGAAACCGACGACGGGGAGGAGCAGGCGTGCAGACTCGCCGGGAAGGTGGCGGATCTCCGCGTGTTCAGTGACGAACAGGGGAAAATGAACCGCTCGGTCCGGGATGTCGGCGGAGGCATCCTCTTGATCCCCAATTTCACCCTTTGCGGGAACTGCCGGCATGGACGCCGCCCGGAATTTCTGCGTGCCGCCCGGCCGGAAACGGCAGAGCCGCTCTTCCGGCGTTTTGCCGCGCTGCTGCAGGAGGCCGGGGTGCAAAGGGTGGAAACCGGCGTCTTTGGGGCGGATATGCGGGTTTTCGCGGAAAACGACGGCCCGGTCACCCTGATGTTGAACACAAAGGAATGGTAGTCTATGGAGATTGTGGTATTGCCGGTCGGCCCGCTCCAGGCCAACTGCTGCCTTTTATCGGATGAGGAGAAAAATACCGTGGTTGTGGATCCTGGCGGGGACGCCGGGCGGATTTTGGAGGAAATCCGCCGCCGGGGGCTGCTGGTGCAGGCGGTTTTGCTGACCCATGTACACTTTGACCATATGCTGGCGGCGGGGGAGATACAGGCCGCATCCGGCGCGCCGCTGTGGGTTCCGCAGGGAGATGAGGCGGCGCTGGCCGACCCCTCCCGCAGCCTGCTCGCAGAGTTGCCGGCGCAAAACCGCCTCGCTTTACGGGCGGACCGTCTGGTAAGGGATGGGGAGATCCTGCATGTCGGCGGATTGCAGCTGGAGGTGCTGGCGACGCCCGGCCATACGCCGGGAAGCAGCTGTTACCGCTGTGAAAACGTCCTGCTGACGGGGGATACCCTTTTTAAAGGCGGGGTCGGCCGGACGGATTTTCCGGGAGGCGACAGCTGCGCACTGTCAAGGTCGCTGCGCCGTCTCGCGAATTTACAAGGAGATTATACGGTGGTGCCCGGCCATGGCCCGGCCACCACTCTGGCCGCTGAGCGCCAGAGCAATCCGTATATGGCGCTGCTATGAGATTGGATTTGATTGGTCATACCTACCGGTATGAAATGGAGAATATCTGCCGGCTCTTTTTGCCTCAGGAAGCGGTGAAGGTCAATGAGGAGGCCGAAGGCGTCCATGCGGTGACCATCCTGCAAAGGGGGACGGCGCATACTCTGCTGCGTGCCGAGCTGATGCTGGCAGACTGGCGGGAGACTGCCCAGGCCGAGGTGGATAATGCGCTGCCGAATTATTCCAAGGAGTGTGAGCGCCGTCTGGCGGTGCTGCTGTATTCCCTTTTTGTAAAGCTTTTTGGCTTTTCTCTGCGATGGGGGGCGGTGACCGGTGTCCGGCCGGTCAAGCTGATGCGCCGCCAGATTGCCCGGATGGGCGAGCAGGAGGCCGTCCGCTGGTTTGAGCGGGAGCTCCTGGTCAGCCCGGAAAAGGCCGCCCTCTGCCTGGATACTTTACGGGAGGAAAACAAGCTGCTGGCCCTGTCCCGCCCCGATTCCTTCAGCCTGTATCTCTCGGTGCCCTTCTGTCCTACCCGCTGCGACTATTGCTCCTTTGTGTCCCATACGGTGGAGCGCGCCGCCAAGCTAATCCCTGCCTATGTGGATTGCCTTTGCCGGGAGATTGAAGTGACAGGGGAAATCGCTTTACAGTTAGGGCTGCGCCTGGAAACCGTCTACATGGGCGGAGGGACGCCGACCACGCTGACGGCGGAGCAGCTCCGGCGGGTTCTGCAGACGGTATCCTCTGCCTTTGACTGCGCCCATCTGAGGGAATATACGGTAGAAGCCGGCCGGCCGGATACCGTCACCGAGGAAAAGCTGCGCGTGCTGAAGGAGGCCGGCGTCACCCGGGTGAGCGTCAATCCCCAAACCCTGCGGGATTCGGTGCTGGAGACCATCGGCAGGCGGCATACAGCCGCACAGTTTTACGAAGCGTTCGCTCTCGCGCGCCGCTGCGGGCTGGACAACATCAACGTGGATCTGATCGCCGGGCTGCCCGGCGATGATTACGAGGGGTTCCAGTCCAGCCTTGATGGGGTGGCGGCGCTCTCTCCGGAAAGCGTGACGGTCCATACTCTGGCGATGAAGCGGGCTTCCAACCTGGTTATCCATCATCGCGCGGAGTACGACGGCGGCCGCCAGGCCGTCCAGATGGTTGACTACAGCGGCAAGCGGCTGCGGGCGGAAGGGTATCACCCTTATTATCTTTACCGGCAGAGCCGCGCGGTGGGGAATATGGAGAACGTCGGGTGGTCCAAGCCGGGGAGCGAGGGCCTTTATAACGTTTATATTATGGATGAGACCCATACCATCCTGGCCTGCGGCGCGGGGGCGGTCACCAAGCTCAAGGAGCCTGCGGGCGAACAGATTGACCGGATTTTCAATTTCAAATTCCCTTACGAATACAACCGCCGCTTTGACGAGCTGCTGGAACGCAAGCAGGGGATTTTGGATTTTTACCGCCGATACGCCGGGGAAATCCCTGCCGGCTATCCGGAACTCGGCAAATAATCCGGCAAGGCGGTCCCTTTGTCGATGCGCCCGCACATAGACCAATGGCTGCGGCTTTACATAGGACACCAGGAGGCGCTGCAAAAGGACGGATTTTGCAGCGCCCCTTTTTGCAGCCTGAGCCGCGCCGTTGCATGCGGCCCGCCTCTGTTCATGAAATGTTTTCTTTTGCTGTCTTGTTCTTTTTCCATTTCTTGTGCTATGATGAAGAAAATTAGGATTAATCGCGCCTTTGGGCAACAATACTAACCCTAAGGCATATAATTGACTTACAAACGTCCTGGATCGCCCCGGGCCTTCCGGATTCCCGCTGTGCATCGGCTGATCCGAAGCCCGGCCCCAAGCGGGTCCGGCTGCCGTTGCCGCCGGGGCGGCGCGGGCATCCGGACGCAGCGGCACCCTTCCGGAGGGAGCCGCGGAAAGGACAGACATTCGCGATGAAGCAAAATGCGTATAAATTCCATAAGCGTACCCTCAAGCTTGAGGAAATTAACCGTCTGGCCGGGGAGGATCCAGAGGGCTTTGCCGCCCGGGAAAGCGATGCCTACCTGCGAGAGGTGGAGGCGCTTGCCCGATATCTGGCGGTAGGATTTGACAGCCACTGCCTGGTCATGCTTTCGGGTCCGAGCTCCTCCGGGAAGACCACGACCGCGCTGATCCTGCGGGACCGGCTGCGGGAGATGGGGGTAGACGCGCATACGGTTTCAATGGATGATTTTTACCGGGGCAGGGAGCAGGCTCCTCGGCTGCCGGACGGCTCCTTTGACTACGAGGCGCTGGAGGCGCTCCGGCTGGATACGCTGGAGGAATGTATGCGCGACCTGCTTCAAAAGGGCCGCGCCCAGATTCCGCATTTTGATTTTCATGCGGGCAGGCCGGCGGAAGAGACCCGCGAGCTGCGTATCCAGCCCAATTCGGTGGTGATCTTTGAAGGGATCCACGCGATCAACCCCTATTTTGAACAGCACCTTCCCAGCGAAAACCTCTTTAAAATCTTTGTCAACACGATTACCCCGATTTATCAAGGCTCTGAAAAGCTGATGGCCAGGCGGGATATCCGCCTGACCCGCCGCCTTTTGCGGGATGAGCGGTTCCGCAGCAGCCCGGTGGAAAATACGCTGAATATGTGGGCGCAGGTGGTACGGGGAGAGAATGAATACATGTTCCCCTATGTCGATACCGTAGATTATGTCGTGGATACAACCCATGCGTTTGAGGTGAATGCGTTTGCCCCGCTGCTCCTTCCCTCCCTGAGGGCCGTCCCGTCGGACAGCCCTCATGCGCCCGCCGCCGGTCGGCTGGCCGCTAAGCTGGAGGCGTTTGTGCCGGTTTCCCTGGACGTGATACCCCGCGATTCCCTCCTGCGGGAATTCGTCGGCGACGGCATTTATTAGGCGGCGTTTTCGGTTTTCCGCCTCCTGCCTGCCGGTTTCGGTTGTCAAAACGGGGAATGTGCGGTATAATGAAGCGGGAAATGGAAATCCATGGCGGGGAGCCTCCGCCTTTTTCCGGATATCAATGGTTCATTGGAAGGTTTTATTTCAACAATAAAGGAGGATTCTCTATGTCAACCTTTGACGATGTGTTTTCCAAGGCGAAGAGCGTGGCGGAAACGGCAGGCAAAAAAACGGGAGAAATGATTGAAGTTGCCCGCCTGAAAATACAGGCGGGGGATATGGAGCGGGAAATTTCTTCTATGCTGGAAGGCTTGGGCCGGCTTGTTTACGAATCCCGCAAGGAGGATGCCGACGCGGCCGGAAAGCTGGACGACTGCTGCCAGAAGCTGGATGAAAAATATGAGGAGCTGGCCAAGGTACGGGCGAAGATCGACGAGTACCGCAACCAGATTACCTGCAAAAACTGCGGCGCGCAGAATGCGGACGACTCAGTATACTGCAAGCGCTGCGGCGTGAAGCTTTCGAATTGAGACGGGGAAAGCCATCCGAATAAACAGGGCGGTAAGGCGTACCGCCCTGTTTGTCATAACAGGTAAAAGCAAGGGGGAACGACCGATGATCCCAATGCAACAGTATGAGGAAAGCGCTGCCTTCCTGAGGGACAAACTGCCGTTTGTGCCGGATACCGCATTGGTGCTGGGCTCCGGCCTGGGGGCGCTGGCCGAGGAAGCGGAGGAGGCCGTGCGGCTCCCTTACACGGCGATCCCGGGCTTTCCGCGCGCCACCGTTGCTTCCCATGCGGGGATCCTGACGGCGGGCACTCTGGCCGGAAGGCCGCTGCTGCTGTTTTCCGGCCGGTTCCATTACTACGAAGGGTACGATGCACAGACCGTGGCGTATTATGTGCGGGTCCTCAAGCTTCTGGGCGTGCGGACGCTGATCCTGACCAACGCGGCGGGCGGCGTGAATCTTGATTACCAGGTGGGGGACCTGATGCTGATCGCCGACCATATCCAATTCGGGGCGGACAGCCCGGCCCGCGGGGTGGAGAGCCCGCTCTTCGGTCCCCGCTTTTTTGACATGACACGCGCCTATTCGCCCCGCCTGCGCCAGCTTGCCCGGCGCTGCGCACAGGCGGAGGGGATCCCGGTGCGGGAGGGCGTCTATTTTTATATGCCCGGCCCGCAGTTTGAAACGCCGGCGGAAATCCGCGCGATCCGCCTGCTGGGCGGGGATGCGGTTGGGATGTCAACCGTGATGGAGGCGACGGCCGCCGCCCAGTGCGGGATCGACGTCCTGGGCCTCTCCTGCATCACCAACCTGGCGGCGGGCATGGTGCCGGATGCGGCGATCAGCGACGAGGAGGTCAACGTCAACGCTGCCAGCGCGTCCGCCCGTTTCGGCCGCCTGCTGAAGGCGGTGCTGGCCGCTCTGTAGCGGCCCGGCGGAAAGATTAGGGAGGCGGGGCAATGCTCTTTACCAATATTGACGTTTTACGGGCGGACGGGACGCTGCTGCCGGGACGCACGGTCGCCGTGCGGGACGGGCGGATTGTCTACATCGGCAAATCGGTGCCTACCGCCGACTGGGGCGAGGTGGTAGCCGGCAAGGACCGGCTGCTGATGCCAGGGTTTTACAATACCCATACCCATGCGGCGATGACGCTGCTGCGGGGATACGGCGAGGACCTTCCCCTTGACCGCTGGCTGCGGGAACGGATTTTCCCGATGGAAGCCAAGATGACGGGGGACGACGTTTACTGGGGCGCCATGCTCGCCATTGCCGAGATGCTGTCTACTGGCACGGTTTCCTTTTCCGATATGTATTTTTATGAGGATCGGGTGGCGCAGGCGGTGCTGTCTACAGGGATCAAGGCCAACGTCGCCTACAGCATCAGCGGCACGGACGACGGGCAGCCCCCGCAGAGATTGCGGGGATATCAGGAAACCAGGGGGCTTTTGGAAGCGCTCCAGCAGCTGAAGACCAGCCGCCTGCGGGTCGATGTGGCCCCTCATTCAGAGTATACGACCACCCCGCGCCTCCTTTCCGCTTTGGCGGAGTTGTCCGAGGCATACGGTACGCGGGTGCAGACCCATCTGTCGGAAACGCAGGAGGAGCAGCTCGCCTGTGTGGAAAGGCACGGCAAGACGCCGGCCGCCGTAATGAGGGACGCGGGCCTGCTGGACCGCCCCGTCACCGCCGCCCACTGCGTCTGGCTGACCGAGAGCGACCGGGAGATCCTGGCGGAGCACGGCGTGACGGTGGCCCATTGCCCCCAGAGCAACCTCAAGCTGGGCAGCGGGATTGCGCCGGTGGAGGCGATGAGCAGGCAGGGGATCCCGGTGGCGCTGGGGACGGATTCCGCCGCCAGCAACAACAACCTGAACCTGCTTGAGGAGCTGCGCACCGCCGCCTTACTGGCCCGGGGGATCTCCCGGGATCCCTGTGCCCTGCCGGCGGGGCAGGCGCTGTATATGGCGACCCGCGCCGGGGCCCTTGCCCAGGGCCGGGAGGACTGCGGCGATATCGCGGTCGGGTACCGGGCGGATCTGCTGGTGCTCAACCAGCGGGCGCCGTCAATGACGCCGAAGCACGACGCTTTGGCTAATGCGGTTTTTTCCGCGGGGAGCGATGCGCTGGAAATGACGGTTGTCGACGGCAATGTGCTTTACCGGGAGGGGGAATTCCCCACGCTGGATTTGGAACGGGTGCGGTACCGCGTCCATCGCTGCGTCAAAGCGCTCCTGGCGAGATAAAGCCAATCTGATACCATTCCGGAGAGGACTGACCCGGCTTGCCAAAACGTGAAAAACAAAGCTTTCTGCATGGCGCGCTGATCCTGTCGGCGGCGGCGATTCTGACCAAGATTATCGGCGCCCTGTTCTTTAAGATCCCTCTGCAGAATATTAACCAGACGGCGTATGGTTATTTTGACGCCGCGTATAATATCTATATCCCGCTCTACACGGTTTCCACCGCCGGTTTTCCCGTCGCGGTGTCCCGCCTGGTGTCGGAAAGCCTGGCGCTGGGGCGGTTCCGGGATATCCGGGTGATCCACCGGGTGGCGAACCGCATTTTCTTTGCCACCGGGATGGTCGGCACCGTCATTATGTTTATTGCGGCGTTTTTGTACCCGAATTTTGTCAATATGCCGCCGGTAATGCTCACCATGCTGGTGATGGCGCCTTCGATCCTGTTCTGCTGCATGGTTTCGGCCTACCGGGGGGTGTACGAGGGCTCCCGCAACATGTATCCCACCGCGATCTCCCAGATTCTTGAGGCGGTCGGCAAGCTTGCTGTGGGCCTGGGCCTGGCGGCCGGCGCGCTGCATTTGGGCCAGTGGCAGTATGAGCACGGCGGCGTGGTCTTCGGCCAGCCGGCGGCGGACGCGACGCAGGCGCTTGAGATCAGCCTGCCGTATATTGCGGCGGGGGGGATGGTCGGCGTCACCTTCGGCTCTTTCATTTCCTTGGCCTATCTGATGCTGCGGTATAGGATCAAGGGCAACGGGATCACCCGCACGGAGCTGGCCGCTTCGCCGCGGCCGTATTCCTCCAAGCGGATTTTCCGCCGCCTGCTCACCTTCGCCATCCCGGTGGCGCTGGGGACCCTGGCAACCCAGCTCACCAATCTGATTGACGTGGTATCGCTTCAAAAGTGCCTTGCCGTCGTGGTGGAGCGGGGCGGCGACATCATCCGTCAGATGTACGCCAGCCAGATTGAGGCGAGCGGCACCACCGATATTCTGGCCTACCTGACAGCCAGCCGCGGCATTGCGATGACCTATGTGAACCTGGTACCGAATATCACGCTGACCCTGGGAATCAGCGCCCTGCCGGTGATTACCTCCGCCTGGGCGATGAAAAACCGCGCGCAGCTCAAAAAAATGGTTTCCGTGGTGCTTCGGATTACCCTGCTGGTGGCATTGCCATCCGGGATCGGCCTGTCCCTGCTGGCTACGCCCATCCTGAACCTGATCTATGACCCGGTGACCGCTTCGGTGGCCGGTCCGCAGCTCCAGGTGCTGGGCATCGCCGTGGTGTTTATCTGCCTGACCGCGCCGATCAATTCTATGCTGCAGGCGATGGGGAGGGCCGACATCCCGGCGAAGATCGTCTTGGTCGGCGGCTTGGTCAAGCTGGTGCTGAACGTGATACTGGTGATGCAGCCGCGGCTGAACATCATCGGTTCGGCCTACAGTACGCTGGCTTGTTATGTCGTGATGGTACTGCTCAGCCTTGTCGCCCTGCGCCGGGTCGTGGGGGTGAGGCTGAACGCCCGGATGATTTTTGTACGCCCGCTGATTGCGTCGGTGATCTGCGGGGCGGCGGCCTGGGCGGTCAACGCTCTGCTGGCTTTGTGGCTCCCCGCCAAGATAGCGGTGGTGGCCGCGATCCTGGCTGCTGTGGCCGTGTACGTCGCTGCACTGTTTATGACGCGGGCGATTGCCAAAGAAGACGTCCTGATGCTGCCGAAAGGGGAAAAAATCGCACAGATACTTGAAAAACACAATTGGATAGGGTAATATAGTTTTGGCCCGGATCGGGTTTTGGCGTTTTTCGCCTGTTATGAACGGCGGTGTCGTGGTATTCCGGGAAAAGGCAGGGATGGGTTCATGGCGGTACAATTTGCTCCGAAAGAACGGTATACAATGCAGGACTTGCTGGAGATCATGCGGCTCCTGCGTTCGCCGGAGGGCTGCCCATGGGACAGGGAACAGACCCATGAGAGCATCCGGTCGGATTTCCTGGAGGAAACCCACGAGGCGGTGGAGGCAATCAACCTGCACGATACGGAGGGCTTGAAGGAAGAGCTGGGCGACGTGCTGCTGCAGGTTGTATTCCATTCCCGGATTGAAGAAGAGGCAGGCCGTTTTGACTTTGACGACGTTGTCGACGGCATCGCCAAAAAGCTGATTGTCCGCCATCCGCATGTGTTCGCCGACGCTTCGGCCGATTCCTCCGCTCAGGTATGGCAGAATTGGGACGCCATCAAACGGCAGACCAAAGGCGGCAAGACCCAGGCGGATCTGCTGCGCGCCGTGCCCCGTTCCCTCCCGGCGCTGATGCGCGCTGCCAAGGTGCAGGGCCGCGCTAAGCGGGTCGGGTTTGACTGGCCGGATATTTCAGGCGCCCTGGAAGCCCTGGACAGCGAAATGGAAGAACTGAAACAGGCGATCGCTTCCGGCAAGGCCGGGGAGATTGAGGAAGAACTGGGCGACCTGCTCTTTTCCGTGGTCAATGTGTCCCGCTTCCTTCATACGGACGCCGAACAGGCGCTCACCTTGGCGTCCGATAAATTCATCCGCCGCTTTACGGTAGTCGAGGAGCTGGCCGCCGAGCAGGGGATTGTGATGTCCTCAGCCGGCTTGGAGGAGTTGGACAGGCTCTGGGCCTTAGCCAAAAGGCGCGTCGGCCCGGATGGGCCGCCTGCGGCGCAGCCGGCCGATCATTCTTAATCCATGCGCGGTATAACCCGCTGGTGATAAAACTAATGGAGGTTAAAGGTTATGAACAAAGTTGAACTGGTAGCAGCGGTTACCGAAAAGTCCGGCCTGACGAAGAAGGATGCGGAAAAGGCGGTCGCTGCCGTTCTTGAGTCGGTGGTTGACGCCGTCGCGGCCGGCGAAAAAGTCCAGCTGGTTGGCTTCGGTACGTTTGAAACCCGTTCCCGCGGGGAGCGTACCGGCCGCAACCCCCGCACCAAGGAAACTATCACCATTCCGGCTTCCAAGCAGCCCGTCTTTAAGGCTGGCAAGGCGTTCAAGGACGCGGTCGCGAAATAATTTGGCTTATCGGTTTGGGGGCCGTCCTGCGGGGCGGCTTCCTCTTTTTTCCTATACGCAAGGCATTTATCGGGAAGGAGGAAGACCATGCGCTTGGATAAATATTTGAAGGTATCCCGTCTGATCAAGCGCCGCACCGTCGCTAACGAGGCGTGCGACGCGGGAAAGGTGTTGGTGAACGGCAAGCCCGCCCGCGCCTCCTACGACGTCAAACAGGGCGACGTGCTGGAAATCTCGCTGGGAGCCCGCCTGATCAAGGCGGAGGTGGTGTCGGTGCAGGAATACGCCGCCAAAAACGACGCGGCGCTACTTTACCGCCTGCTTCCCTGACCTGCCGGCGGGCAGGCCGACGCTCCCTTTGACGGCGGGTGGCTTTTGCCCGTCAGACATATTGTCCTTCCTTTTCACATAGACATAAAGCGTAAAGCCTAAAGTGTCTGAGAAAAGGAGCGGTGGCGATGGCGGACGGCAAAACGACGGCAGCGGTGCAGATGCCGCATCATGTGATTTTGGAGGATCGCCGCGCATTGACGGTGTCTGGCGTGTCAGACGTGGACAGCTTTGATGAGATGACGGTGATCATCTACACCGATATGGGGGAGCTGACGGTAAAAGGGGAAGGGCTCCATATCAACCGCCTGAATATTGAAACCGGCGAGCTGACGCTTGAGGGCCTGGTCCAGTCCTTGACCTATTCGGAGATCCCATCGCGCTCCGGAGGGTTCTTCGGCCGCCTGTTCAAGTAAGAGGGTGGAGCTGTGGAAGTAACGTTGGGGCAGCAGCTCAACCAGCTCTTTCTGTCTTGCGGGATGGGCTTCCTCCTGGGGCTCTATTACGATGTGTACCGGGTGATCCGTCTGGTGATGCATACCGGGAAGAAGGGGATCTTTGTCCAGGATCTGCTTTTTTTCCTCACCTCCGCGGTTTTGACCTTCCTATTTTCCCTCGCCGTGATGGAAGGGCGGCTGCGCTTTTATCTGTTTTTCGGCGAAGCGCTGGGCTTTTTTGCTTACTATTTTACCATCGGGCGGGTCGTTATGCGCTTTGCCGGCGTCGTTACCGCGGCGGTGGTCAGGGTATGGAATGCCTTTTGGCGCCTGGTTTCCTTGCCGTTTCGGCTGCTCGGCCGCCTGCTGCGGTGTCCGGCCGGGGCGATTCTGCGCCTGTTTCAAAAAATCGGTGAAAAAGCCGCGCAACTTTTGAAAAAAGGGTTGAAACAGGCGGCCTCTCTATTGTATAATCGAAAAAAAGGCGCGGGTAAGACTCCGCTTGCCGCTGTAGAAAGGGAAGCAGACGCTGATGAAGGCCGTTAAAAGGAAGAGAAAGAAGAGTATTTTCCTCCGAATCGCCTTGGCTGCCTTTTCTGTTTATGTCGTCGTTATGCTGGTCCAGCTACAGATGGAGATCACCGACCGGCAGGATCGGATTGCGGCGCTTGATGAGCAGATCCGCCAGCAGGAGCTGGAAAACGATAACCTGCAAAAGCAAACGGATAATTACGAGTATTATCTGGAGCAGAAGGCGCGTGAGCAGGGGTATGCCCGTCCGGGTGAAACCATCTTTAAAGAAAAATAGCAGGGAATCCATTAACCGATGAAATGTAGGGGGAAAACAAGCACATATGCAGTTGGAAGTAGGAGCGGTAGTTGAAGGAAAGGTCACTGGCATTACCAAATTCGGGGCGTTTGTTGAACTCCCGGGCGGCAAAACCGGGATGGTTCATATCTCCGAGGTGGCGCCGACGTATGTCAAGGAAATCCGCGATTTTGTCACGGAAAACCAGACGGTCAAGGTAAAAATCCTGTCGATCGGCGAGGACGGGAAGGTTAGCTTGTCAATGAAAAAGGCGATGGATCCGGCTCCCGGCCGCCGCCGTGCCGTGTCCCCCGGCCGCCCCGGCGGCTTTGAGTGGCATAACTCGCGCAGCGAGCCCGCCAGCTTTGAGGACATGATGTCGAAATTTAAGCAGGCCAGCGATGAAAAGATGTCGGACCTCAAGCGGTCTATGGACGGCAAGCACGGCGGCTTTTCCCGCCGCGGCTCCCGCGGCTGAGTCGGCCGCAGGGCGGGACATCGCGCTTGCAGGCGGAAAACCCGGCGGGGGCGGTATGTCCCCGCCTTTCTTTTTGGCATAAAGCCCGGCGCCGCTTGCGGGCAGCGGGCTTTTCCCAGAATGCAGAAGGAGCAGACAATGATAATTTATAACGCAAAAGTGTATACCATGGAGGGCCCCTGCTTAGAGAACGGGTATGTGCACATCCGGGACGGGCGCATCGCCGGCGTAGGGCCGATGCCTGCGCCGGCGGTCCCAGGCGAGGAGACATTGGACGCGCAGGGAGGGATCCTCCTGCCGGGCTTTGTGGATGCCCACACCCATATGGGGATGTGGGAGGACGGCCTGGGCTTTGAAGGGGACGACGGAAACGAGGATACCGATCCCTCCACACCCCAGCTGAGGGCGATGGATGCGATCAACCCGCTCGACCGCTGCTTCGCCGAAGCGCGGGAGGCCGGCGTTACCACCGTGATTACCGGCCCGGGCAGCGCCAACCCCATCGGCGGCCAGCTCTGTGCGGTCAAAACCTACGGCCGGCGGGTGGAGGAAATGGTCCTGCGGGCACCGGTCGCCATGAAGATGGCGCTGGGGGAAAACCCTAAGACAACTTACCATGGGAAAAACCAGGCGCCGGTCACCCGGATGGCGACCGCCGCCATCATCCGGGAACAGCTTTCCCACGCCCTGCGGTATTACCAGGATAAGCTGCGCGCGCAGGAGGACGAGGATACGGACGAGCCGGACTACGACGCCAAATGCGAAGCGCTGCTGCCGGTGATCCGGGGAGAGCTGCCCGTCCATTTCCACGCGCATCGTTTGGACGATATTTTTACCGCCCAGCGCATCGCCAAGGAGTTTGACTTAGATTACGTCATCATTCACGGGACGCAGGCGCATCGGGCTGCCGATCTGATGGCGGCGGACGGCGTGCGGATCCTCTGCGGCCCGCTGCTGTGCGACCGGTCAAAGCCGGAGCTCAAGGACCTGACGCCGGCCAGCCCGGCGCTGCTGCGGCAGGAAGGGGTCGAGCAGATCGCCATTATCACTGATCATCCGGTGATCCCGGAGCAGTATCTCCCGCTCTGTGCCGGGCTGGCGGTACGCGAGGGCCTGCCGTATGAAGAGGCGCTCAGGGCGATCACGATCACCCCGGCCAGGATCTGTAAAATCAGCGACCGGGTCGGCTCCATCGCCGTAGGGAAGGATGCGGACCTGGTCCTTTTCCGGCAGGATCCGCTGACCGTCGCAGCCAAGCCGGCGGCGGTTTTCGCCATGGGACGCCGCATCGTTTAAAACGGAGGAAAGCCTGCCGGAGCAGGCCGTCACGAGTAAAGCAGGAAGGAAAGAGTGGAAAATGAGAGAACTTTCGGTGGCTGTCGTGGAGCAGGCGGTGCGGGATCTTTGCATTGAGGCAAACCGCCGCCTTCCGCCCGACGTCTGCAAGGCGGTGAGCCAGGCGGCGGAGGAGGAAGCCGCTCCGCTGGCCAAGGAGATTATGGCTGACCTGCGGCGGAATTTGGAGGCGGCGGAAGAACTGGAGCTGCCGGTGTGCCAGGATACCGGCATGGCGGTCGTGTTCGCCGAGGTGGGGCAGGACGTCCACCTGACCGGCGGCCTGCTGAGCGAGGCGGTCAACCGCGGCGTATCCCGCGGCTATACCGAAGGGCTGCTGCGCTGCTCCGTAGTCGGCGACCCGCTCCGTCGGGTGAATACGGGGGACAATACCCCGGCGGTTCTCCACACCACGCTGGTGGATGGAGATCGGGTGGCCCTGACGGTGGCGCCCAAGGGCTTCGGCAGCGAGAATATGAGCCGGATCCGGATGTTCACGCCCGCCGCTGGGCGGGAGGAGATCCTCCGGTTTATTGAGGAGACGGCCCGCCTGGCGGGAAGCAACCCCTGCCCGCCGATGATCCTAGGGGTCGGGATCGGCGGGGATTTTGAGCTTTGCGCCCTGCTGGCCAAAAAGGCGCTCTGCCGGGGTCTGGACGTCCCGCATCCCGATGCGTTTTACCAGGAGATGGAGCAGGAGGCCTTGGAAAGGGTGAACGCCCTGGATATTGGCCCGCAGGGCTTCGGCGGCCGTACCACGGCCCTCAAAGTGGCGGTGGAAACTTACCCCACCCATATCGCCGGCCTTCCGGTGGCGGTCAATGTCGGCTGCCATGTAACCCGGCACGCTTCCCGCGTTTTGTAGCCGCTCCCACGGCTTAATAAATAATTCGCTAGCTATTTTAAGAAAAATTACAAAGTATTCATAGAAATCCCTTTTTTTCCTTGGCGCCTTTTGGTATAATAGTATCAGAAAGCCCCTCGCCCAAGGTCCCCTTGTGTAAGGGGCGGAAGATAGGGAGTGGATTTCATGAAAATCACCATTACCAGAAGAAAGGTCCCTGCTACGGAAGCTTTCACCGAACGCACGGAAAAAAAGCTGGCTAAGCTGGACAAATTTTTTGACTCCGACGCGGCGGCGGAGGTGACGGTCACTCAGGAGCGCAACCTTCAGCGCGTTGAAATAACCATCCGCCATAACGGCCTCTTGTTCCGCGCGGAGGATGCGGCGGCGGATGCTAACGAGGTGGTGGACAAGCTGGTCGATGTGCTGTTCCGCCAAATCCGCCGCAATAAGACCCGGCTGGAAAAGCGGCTGCGGGACGATGCCTTCGCCGCCCTGCCGCCCGATGAAGAGGCGGAGGAGCCCGAGTTCCGCGTTGTGCGCTCCAAGAAATTTCCGGTCAAGCCGATGGATGTGGAGGAAGCGATCCTGCAGATGAACATGCTCGGCCACCAGTTCTATATGTTCCGCAACATGGATACCAACGAGATCAATGTGGTATACGCCCGCCGGGACGGCGATTATGGGCTGCTGGAACCGAACGCATAGTTTTCAGCAAAATACGGTGCGGGCCATAAGTTCCCTTATGGCCCGCCTTTTGTGGTCGGACGCATGTGCGCTGCGCCCGGACAATTCTTAACCCGAGAGGACGAAGCCCGCCATGCCCTTGTGCAAACGCTGCCTTGCCCCTTTTGCGGCTGCCTGCCTGCTTTTAGCCGGCTGTCACAAGCAGGAGGAGAACAATTTCGGAATGGATGTCAACCAGATGAACCCCCTGGTGATGTACGCCACGGATGAAGAGACGGGGGAAACGGTTTTCAGCCGGGATCCTTCGATCATCAGCTCGGTTACCACGCTGTTTGAATCGATGAAGCGGACCCAGGCCGCGGACAGCGACGGAACAGGGATTACCTTTGCCATGTCTACCATGTACGGGGATTTCCTCTTCGGGGAGTGCTGGGACAACCGGCTCCGCCTGAACGGGCAGGAATACACCCTTGACCGGGACAACGAGGAAACTATCCGCCTTTTATACGGCCGCCTGGTGTCCGAAACGGCCAACACCGGCGAAGTGGAAACGGAGAACATCCTTGACGTGACGCCGGATATGACCTACCGGGAGCTGCTGGACAGCTTCGGGCCTACGCTTGAAACCGCCGTGACCGGCCCGGAAAAGGCATATCTTTATCAATACCGCGGCAAGCCGTTCTATATTTTATTCAAAAGCGAAACGGATACCGTGGGGATGACCGGCGAACAGCTGATGGAGGAGCTGTCCTATAATTACAACCTGTCCCAAACCCTCAGCGAACCCCTCCCGCAGGAAGGGGGCAGGCTGGCGGTTTACCAGCAGGCGTTCTCCCGCCTGCTGGAGAAGGCGGAGCCCCGGCCATCCGTCCTTTGGCTGGATACCGAGCGGCTGATCCATCTAAACGACGGGGAACAGGCGGCCCTGGCGGAATATCTGGAATCCACCTATTCCCTTGAGGTACGGGACAGCCATACGGCGGCGGTGTATCTCTCCGGGAACCGCGCGCTGGAGCCGGACGAGGCGGCGGCCGGCATTGCCTGGTACTCCTATATCGGCAGTGAGCGGATGGTCTTTTCCGCCGTGCTGCGGCAGGGAGAAGAGGAGCCGGCTACAGAGGAAAGGGAATGGGTCCTGCGGGACGGCGAGTGGAAAGGGTGAGCTGCATAAAAACGATACGGTACTGTGCCCCCTGCCTCTTTGGGGTGGAGGGGATTTTGGCGGATGAGCTCCGCCGGATGGACGCCGAGCAGGTGAGCGCGCAAAACGGCCGGGTGCTGTTTTCCGGCGGGCCGGAGATGCTCGCCCGGGCGAATATCGGCTCCCGCTATGCGGAACGCATCCAGATATTGGTCGGCCAGTTCCCGGCGCGTACCTTTGACGAACTGTTTGAAGGGGTGCGTGCGCTGCCTTGGGAGCAATGGATCGGCAGGAATGACCGCTTCCCGGTTAAAGGGTGGTCGCTGAATTCCACGCTGCACAGCGTGCCGGACTGCCAGTCGATCATCAAAAAGGCGGTTGTGGAGCGCTTAAAAAGCCGCTACCACCTCCCATGGTTTGAAGAAACCGGCGCGTTGTACCAGATACAGTTTACGCTGATGAAGGACGAGGCGACGCTGCTGATTGACACCAGCGGCCCGGGGTTGCACAAGCGCGGCTACAGGGCCAATGCCGGCGGCGCGCCGATCAAGGAGACGCTGGCGGCGGCGATTGCGGATCTGGCCCGCGTCCGGTTTGCCGAAGGCGTGTACGATCCCTGCTGCGGTTCCGGCACCCTGCTGATAGAAGCCGCCCTGTCCGCCATGCGGATTGCCCCCGGCATCCGGCGGGAGTTTGCCGCTTCTTCCTGGCGGGCGGTGCCGCCGGAAATCTGGCGGGCGGAACGCGCCCGCGCCCGGGAGATGGAGCGCCGGGACAGCCCGGTCCGGCTATGGGGCGGGGATGTGGATCCAGCCATGGTCGCCCTGACGGAGAAAAATGCGGACAAAGCGGGCGTCGGCCGCCGGCTGACGGCTGTGCAGGCGGACCTGCGCCGCTTCCGCCCGCAGGGAGAAGGGGGCGTCGTCCTCTGTAACCCGCCCTATGGCGAGCGCCTGCTTGATCTGCAGGCGGCGGAGGAGCTTTACCGGGCGATGGGGAAGGCCTTCCTTCCCCAAAAGGGCTGGAGCTATTATATCATCAGCCCCCATGAGGAGTTTGAAACCCTGTTCGGCCGCCCGGCGGATAAGCGCCGCAAGCTCTACAATGGGATGCTGAAATGCCAGCTTTATATGTATTACCGGACTTGAAATATCCCCTAGGCGGAAAAGAAATCGGGCGCATCCCCTCGGCTGGCAGCCGTGGGGGATGCGCCCTACCTCTTGAGCGCAAAGGGGCGGCTTCCCGCTCTGCTGAAAAGGGGAGCTGCCGGAAGGAACGCCTGGCTTGGCGTAAGGAATCTGGCGGCCGACACGGCCAAACCCTCGGTTTCAGCAGGGAGGATAACGAGCATCCCGCCGGCTGACGGTTCGGCCGAACCCGTTTGCGAGAGAGGGGGATGCCGCCCGGTTAAGACCGAGTGGCATCCCCCCAGCGGATCATCCCATTGGTATACTCCGTCCCGCAGGCAAGCGGGGTCGGCAGCGCCAACGCGTACAGGTCGGCGGCACGGGCTTCAAGCGCAAAGAGGCGGCGCGCGTCCTCCGGGAACGCTTCCAGCTGGGAAACCCGCGTAACCAGGGGCAGGGAGGCCCCCTTGGCCGCTTTTAAGATCTCAGCCCCCTTTTCGCCTACGCCGAGCACCCGGATATAGGGCGGCTTTCGCGTCTCCCAGCCAGCGGAAAGGCCAAGGAAGCCGGCGAGCAGGATCCGGCGGATCCGGGTGAGCGGGTACCGCTTTGTTTTAACGGCGTTTTCCAGCTCCGGCATACTGCCGGAGTTCCGGATCGCCTCATATATCCGGTTTTCCAGCCCCTCCGAAATCCCCGGCAGGCGGGCGATCTGCTCCTTGCTCAGGCGGCGGAGGGCCGACAGCATGGCCCGGTCAATCCGCTCTGCCGTGGCGGGGCAGCGGCCGGCCCTGGCGGCGTCGTACAGGATTTCCAGGGGAACGGGGGGGATGTAGGGGGCGGCGTTGGCTATCCTGCCGGCGGTCAAAAGCCCCCGCAGGAAGCTGGCGGAAGCCATGTCGCCGACAGGGAGCGGCCCATCGTGCCCGGCGCCGAGCCGGGGGATGGTAAAGGGGCGGATAGAGGATCCCAGCCGCCGCAGGGCCTTTAAGTATTCAACCCCCAAAGTGTTGTTGGCGCTATCCAGCACCGACGCCGCTTTCTTGCCGATGAGCTCCTCCGCCGCCCGCTGGCGCGCCTCCGGAAAGGAGATGCCGCCTGCGAGATGGTAGCGCAGCAGGCCGGCAAAACGCTCAGAAAGCAGCGCGTCGGCCGCTTTTTCCAGTGGGGCGGTGTCGCCGCACTCGCTGCCGAAGCTCAGCACGTCCACACAGCCCAAAGCGTCTAAAATCGCCACGGCGCCAAAGGCGAACGATTCCGCGGAGGCGATGGCCCAGGGAAGGGGGAGCTCCAGGACCAGATCCACGCCGCCCGCCAAGGCGGCCCGTACCCGGTCGGCCTTGGGCAGCAGGGCAGGTTCGCCGCGCTGTACAAAATTTCCGCTCATCACCGCGACAACGTGGGTGGCGCGGCAGAGGCCGTCCGCCGCGCGGGTACGCTCAATATGATGGGCGTGCCCGTTGTGGAAGGGGTTGTATTCGGCGACGATGCCGGCTGTTTTCATACGGCATCCTCCTTTCTGTGGCTTGCGCCCGTCCCTGGCGCGGCGGGCATCTAAAAGAGCTTGGGGCGTATCACGGGAAAGCTATACGGGAAGCGGAGGCGCAGCCTTTTCGGATCCTTGATTTTTTACTTGAAAATTGCGGGAAATCGTACTATTATAGAAGAGTTGAGGCCGCGTCCTATCCAGGAGACAATGCCTCCGCCTTGAACCGCGCAGCGGGAGCGTTCGGAGGTATTTTCAGTATACGGGCTCTTTGCGTGAAATGCAAGAATTGTCAAAAAAAGAAAGCCCGATAAATTAAGAAAAGGCAGGTAGGGTGTCAAGATGAAGATTCTGGTGATCAATGCAGGAAGCTCTTCGCTGAAATATCAGCTGATTGATATGGACGGCGAAATCGTCCTGGCCAAGGGTAATTGCGAGCGGATCGGGATTGACGGCAAATTCACGCATAAAACGAACGATGGCCGTGTCATCACCAAGCAGGTGGCTATGCCGGATCATACTGCTGCGTTTGCGCAGGTTAAGCAGGCGCTGACGGAGGGAGAAGGCAAGGTGATTGATAGCCTGAGCGAGGTGTCGGCGATCGGCCACCGTATCGTGCAGGGAGGCGCAAAGTTTGACCGTTCCGTGCTGGTAAACGATCAGGTTATCCAGGATATTGCCGACTACGCCTCGTTGGCCCCGCTGCATAACAAGGCGCATGTGCAGGGCATCAACGCCGCGATCGCCGCTTTCGGCAAGGATGTGCCGCAGGTTGTGGTGTTTGACACGGCTTTCCACCAGACCATGCCCCCCAAGGCGTATATGTTCGGCGTGCCCTATCGGTATTATGAGCAGTACGGTATCCGCCGCTATGGCTTCCATGGCACCTCCCACCGCTATGTCAGCCAGCGCTGCCTTGAGCTGCTTGGCAAGCCGGACGGACAGGGCACTAAGATCATCTCCTGCCATTTCGGCAACGGTTCCTCCGTCACCGCCATCAAAGACGGCAAGGTTATTGATACCACCATGGGCCTCACGCCGCTGGACGGCTTTATGATGGGCACCCGTTCGGGCGCGGTGGATCCCTCCGTCGTGACCTATATTATGGAGAAGGAGCAGCTGACCCCGCATCAGATGGACGAACTGCTGAACAAACAGTCGGGCATGCTGGGGATTTCCGGCGTTTCAAGCGACGACCGTGATATCGCGGCCGCGATTGAGGCAGGAAACGAGCGGGCAAGGCTGGCCTGGGATATGCGCACCTATGAGATTATCAAGTATATCGGCGGATATATCGCCGCCCTCGGCGGCGTGGACGCGCTGATTTTCACCGCCGGAATCGGCGAGAACCAGCCTGTTTTGAGAGAGCAGATCCTGAACGCGTTCTCCTTCTACGGCGTCAAGCTGGATGCCGAGAAGAATAAGGTACACGGCGTTGAGACGGAGATCACTACCCCGGATTCCAGCGTGCGTGCCTTCGTCATCCCGACCAACGAGGAATTGGTGATCGCGCGGGACACCAAGGCGATTGTGGAGGGGAAAGAGATCTGATCCTCCCCAGCGGCAGGATGCTTCTGCATTCTCTCCACTGAAACCTGGGGGAATGTCCATACTGTAAAAAAGGAAACGGGCAATCACGATTGCCCGTTTCCTTTTTTGCGGAATGGCCTTATTCGTGCTCGATGAGCTCCTCACGGTCGCGGAAGAACAGGGAGATGCACCAGATACCCGCCAGCGCGACAATAGTATAGATCACGCGGCTGACGGCAGCACCCTGGCCGCCGAAAGCCCATGCCACAATGTCGAACTGAAACAATCCGATGCTGCCCCAGTTGATAGCGCCGATGACCACGAGGATAAGCGCCAGTCTGTCCAGCATGTGTTTCACTCCTCTTTTTTGCCCGGGAATTCACACCGGGGGTTGCGAAATCCGTCCGCCTTAACGGACGAGCCGCGAAGTTAGTATGGCCCCTGTTTCGTGAAATATTCCATGCCCAGGAATAACCGGACAGATGGCCGAAATCCGTAAAAAGAAGGAGAAACCAGCCTCTTGGCGTCCCGAAAGCCTGCCAGGGCCCGACGGCCTGTAAAGCCATATCATAATATTGAATGAAAAACAGCCGCGAACTATCCGTCCGCGGCTGTTTTTTTGGAGGCGCCACCCAGATTTGAACTGGGGCATCAGGGTTTTGCAGACCCATGCCTTACCACTTGGCTATGGCGCCGTACTGGAATGCAGGAAAACAACGTGGTTTAGTATACCGGTTTTTCTCCGAATTGTCAAGATGAAATTTCCAAATTTTCGCGATTTCTATTGTCCTTTCCGCTTTCCGTTGTATCCGCCCTGTTTTCTGACGGCTGGGCTGTTCCTAGTATATGCAAATCCCGCAGTTTTAGTACCCCGTTATAAGGGAAAGCATCATCCAGAATAATGGGGGGCGGATAGTTTGCAAAAGCTAACGGACGGCGTCGTCTATCTCGGCAGGTCAATGGAAAAGCCTGCCTGAATCCGCTGTGGCCGAAAACCAAAAATGCCAGGGGATCGTCAAATTTTTTGAGAAAATTGGCACTGAAAGGCAGAAAAATCTGTGCGAATTGGTTCTATATGGCGAACAAATACGGAATACCGTTGCATACGCCCGGACTTCATGATAAAATAAATTTAAAAAAATAGGCGAAAAACAAGAGGATGAATGTCTACTTATTTTCGTCAGTACTATGATATGCCTTAAGACGTTTATTTAGCGACGAAACGAGAGAGTATAGCATGATGTCATTCAAAGAACGAGGCAATACTCGGAAAGTCCATTTGGGTATCCGCAAATTAGCGCTGTTTATCGTGGATTTGCTTGCCCTAAGCCTTTCCGGTTTGGCCGCCTTTTATTTGTCCGATGCCTTTTCGGCCGCCGATTTCCGTTTGCCCGATGCGTATTGGGAGTTGGGGCTGTTTGTTTTCTGCAATCTCCTATCCTTGGCCTTGTGCGGGACCTACCGCAGTATTTGGAGGTATGCCGAGGTAAAAAGCTTTCTTTCCTTGATCGCCGCTCTCTGCTTTGGTTCGGCGGCCAGCTATTTTGCGGCCGCCGTCCTGGGACGGCTGACATCCAGCCTCTATATGGTGCTTTCCTTCCTCGTCGCGGCCTTGGCTATGCTGGGGATGCGGCTGGTATACCAGTATATCTATACGGCCATGTGCCGGCATGTTTCTACAGAGCTTAGGGAGCCGACCATGATCGTCGGCGCGGGACAGGCGGGACGCAGCATCCTTTTGGAAATGCAGAGGACCAACCGGCGCTATCGCCCCCTCTGCATTGTGGATGACAGCAGGGAGAAGGCCGGGCGTACCATCAACGGGGTACGGGTTTATGGGCCGACCGAAAAAATACCGGAGCTTTGTGAGCGCTTCGGCATCCACACCATCCTTTTTGCTATTCCCTCCTGCATGGACACGGACCGGCGGAGGATTTTGCAGATCTGCTCGGCAACCAAATGCAAGATTGAGGTTCTCCCATATCTTGACGAGATGATCTGTGAAAAAGAACTGCTTAACCAGGCGAAGAACATCAATGTAGAGGATCTTCTGGGCCGCAAGACCATCCAGTTTGACCACCGAGAGGTGGCGGCGTTTGTAGAGGACGAGGTATGTATGGTCACCGGCGGCGGCGGTTCCATCGGATCGGAGCTATGCCGCCAGATTGTCAAGTACCGTCCCCGCCAGCTCATTATTGTCGATATCTACGAAAATAACGCCTATGAAATCCAACAGGAGCTGCTGCGGGAATACGGCGATTCCATCGCCCTTGAGGTACAGATCGCTTCCATTCGGGATTTCAAAAAGATGGACCGGCTGTTCCGGCTGTTCCGACCCAGCGTGGTGTTCCATGCTGCCGCGCATAAGCATGTCCCGCTGATGGAGACCAACCCGGAGGAAGCGGTCAAGAATAATGTGATCGGCACGTTTAATGTGGCGAACCTCGCGGATCTGTACCGCGTGAAAAAGTTTGTCCTGGTTTCCACCGATAAGGCTGTGAACCCCACCAATGTGATGGGGGCGACCAAGCGTTGCTGCGAAATGATTATGCAGTATATGGCGGAACAGTCCACCGGCACGGAATACGTCGCTGTCCGTTTCGGCAATGTGCTGGGCAGCAACGGGTCGGTGATCCCTCTCTTCCGCAAGCAGATTGAGGCGGGAGGCCCGGTTACGGTGACGGATCCGGACATCATCCGCTATTTCATGACCATCCCGGAGGCAGTTTCCCTGATCCTTCAGGCCGGCGCCATGGCAAAGGGAGGGGAGATCTTTGTGCTTGATATGGGGGAGCCGGTCCGGATTTTGAGCCTGGCGGAAAATTTGATCCGGCAGTATGGGAAAGAGCCATACCGGGACATCCAGATTGAATTTACCGGCCTTCGCCCAGGGGAAAAACTGTTTGAGGAGCTGCTGATGAGCGAAGAAGGGCTTCAGTCGACGATGAACCATAAGATTTTTATCGGCAATCAAATTCCCGTTGATATTGACGATTTTATTCACAAGATGAAGGCGTTGAAAGAGGTTGTAGATGAGGAGAACGTGGAGCTGATCATTCGCCGCCTCTACGATCTGGTGCCGACTTTCCAGCATGAGGCCCTCAAGCTGGATCCCTCTTCAGCCGGCGAAGCGGCGGCCGAAAAGAGGCCGGACATGCTCACAGCAGCGCCGGCGCAGGGGGATGGCGTTGAGAAGGAGGAAGCCGAGCAAGCGGCTGTTATCCTTCCTCGGCGGGAAAAGATCAACTGCTGACCTTTTAGCAAGCAAGGGCCTTTTTTCGAGCTTTCGACCTCTATAGACCGTGATCGGCCGGCAGGAGATAGGGGAGCCCTTAGGAAGCGGCAGACTCCTCCCAGCCCCACAGTTTGGTTTGAGCGGCAATGTCGCTGACCGCCGGCCGGAGGCCGGGGGATTCCAGCAGGCGTCCTCCGGTATATTTTCCATTGCAGGTGATGAAATACCGCGCCCGTTTTAGGGAAACGCCGATTTTACGCAGCAGCTCATGGCTCAGCGTATGCAGGCGCCTAGCCTGAATGATCCGTTTGGCATAGGTGATCCCGATCCCCGGAACCCGGAGCAGCGTCTCGTAGTCCGCCGTATTGACTTCTACCGGAAACCGGTCGAGATGCCGCAGAGCCCAGGCGGCCTTGGGATCAAGATCAAACGGCAGGTTGGGGGCGTCCGGCGGCAGGAGCTCGTCTACAGTAAAGCCGTAGAGCTGCATCAGCCGGTCCGCCTGGTAAAGCCGCCGCGTTCGCCAGGAGGGCGTATTTTTTTCTGGGAAAAAATCGAAGTGGGAGGAACGGGGCAAGCGAAACGGGGAGTAATAGACCCGCCGCAGACGGTACTTGCGGTAGAGCGCGCCGGAAAGCGTCATGGTCGTCCGGTCCGTTTCCTTCATCGCCCCCACGATCATCTGCGTCGTCTGGCCGCTGCGGGCGAACCGCCGCCCGGAGGCGTTGAACTCCCCTGTGTGATTGCGGATTTTTTGGCTGATGGCCCCCATCGGCGTGAGGATGTTCGTTTTGTTTTTCTGCTTGGCAATCACCGAATACCCGTCACTGTGAGGGAGTTCAATGTTTACGCTTAGCCGGTCGGCCAGCCAGCCGGCCTGTTCAATCAATTCCGGGTCGGCCCCAGGCATGATTTTGGCGTGGATGTAACCGGTGTACCGCATCTCCTGCCGCATAATCCGCAGCGTTTCCACAATCAGCTCCTCGGTATAGTCGGCATTTTTGTAAATGCCGGAGCTAATGAAAACCCCGAGCGTCGGATTGCTTTTGGCCGCCTGTACCGCCGTTTCCGCCAGTTCCCGCGGGGCGCAGGTGTAGCGCTGCCGGCATTCCAGCCCCGCGCGGCAGGAACAATAGGAGCAGTTGAAAATACAGTCGTTGGATAAGCCGAGCTTGGGCACGGTCGGCGGCGACTTGGGGGCGCGGATCGTGTCAAGATCGGCAATCTCGTCGTCCGTCAACTCATTCGCATCCGCAATGTCAAAGCGGGCGGTTTCCTGTATCAGATGAAGCTTGTCCGCCGCATCCAGTGTGGGCGGAAGTATCAGATTGGCCATGGACGGCTCCTCCTTCGCCTTTTCCTGGCGGTTCGTGCAGAACTTACCAGGATAAATCCTGCCCCATGTATTCTTCATGTAGGAATTATAGCAGAATATCCCGCAGATGTCAAACAAATGTTCTTATTTGAGCTGCCGCTTGTTTGATAGAGAAAACGCTTTGGGGAGCGATGGACTCTGGGAAACATAGCTATTGGGAAGGGAGAAATGGTTCAAGCCCTCAAATTTCTGTCAAACGAAAAGCACCGGGTCCATTGTGGACCCGGTGCTTTTTCATTTAATTGGGATAGATGAGAAATTTCAGCGCCGATTCAGAAATCAGACAATGCCCTGAGCCATCATCGCGTCGGCAACCTTCATGAAGCCGGCGATGTTCGCACCCACCACATAGTTGCCCTCATAGCCGTATTCCTTCGCGGCCTCAAAGGCGTTCTTGTGGATGCCGGCCATGATGCCGTGCAGCTTCTGGTCCACCTCTTCAAAGGTCCAGCTCAGCCGCTGAGAGTTCTGGCTCATTTCAAGCGCAGAGGTCGCCACGCCGCCCGCGTTGGCCGCCTTGCCCGGGGCAAAGATGACGCCCTTGCTCTGGAGCAGCTCCGTAGCCTCCAGAGTGGTGGGCATGTTGGCGCCTTCGCCGACCAGCTTGCAGCCGTTTTTGATGAGCTCGGCCGCATCCGCCTCATTGAGCTCGTTCTGGGTCGCGCAGGGCAGAGCGATGTCGCAGGGGATTGACCAAATGCCCTTACCTTCATGGTACTCCGCATTGGGACGGTAGGAGACATAATCACGGATACGGCCGCGCTTGACTTCCTTGATCTCCTTGACCGCCGCGAGGTCAATGCCATCCTTGTCATACACCCAGCCGTTGGAATCGCTGAGCGCGACGACCTTCGCGCCGAACTGCTGTGCCTTTTCGGTGGCATAGATAGCCACGTTGCCGGAACCGGAGATTACCACGGTCTTGTCCTTGAAGGAATCGCCCTTGGTCTTCAGGATTTCGTCCACAAAATAGACCAGGCCGTAACCGGTCGCCTCGGTACGGGCCAAGGAGCCGCCATAGGTCAGGCCCTTGCCGGTGAGGATGCCTTCAAAGCGGTTGGTGAGCTTCTTGTACTGGCCGTACAGGTAGCCGATCTCCCGGCCGCCCACGCCGATATCGCCGGCCGGCACGTCGGTGTCCGCGCCGATATGGCGGAACAGCTCGCTCATAAAGCTTTGGCAGAAGGCCATAACCTCGCGGTCGGATTTGCCCTTAGGATCAAAGTCGGCACCGCCCTTGCCGCCGCCGATGGGCAGGCCGGTCAGCGAGTTCTTGAAAATCTGCTCAAAGCCCAGGAATTTGATGATGCCGAGGTTTACCGAAGGATGGAAGCGCAGCCCCCCCTTATACGGGCCGATTGCGCTGTTGAACTGCACGCGGAAGCCGCGGTTGACCTGGACCTTGCCCTGGTCGTCCACCCAGGGGACGCGGAACATCACGACGCGTTCCGGCTCGGTCAGGCGTTCAAGCAGGCCGGCCTGCTCAAAGCGGGGATTGGCTTCAATAACTGGGCGGAGCGAGTTCAGCACTTCAGTGGCCGCCTGGATGAATTCATCCTGCGCCGGATTTTTGCGGACCAGCTCCTGCAATACGGAATCCACATAAGACATAACGCTACTCTCCTTTTGAACCATGAAAATTTTGAACGAAATTCTGATAGAAACGAACGATCGCTATCAGTTATTGCCATTATACAAAACCATACACGGTTTTGCAAGAATAATCTCGTTAAATTTCAGATTTTTTTAAATTGCTTCAAAAAGGCGGAGCTTTTCCTAGAAGAATGAGGGATTCCTGGGCCGATGGTGCATAAACGAAACACCTTGATATCTTCGGGGGGTACTACCCCCCGCTCGGCAGAAGCATTGGCGTAAAATTAACGGAATATTATATTATAAATCCATATTATAAATTTGTAATATAAATATTAAAACAATATTATTCTTAAATATTGATGAATATTGATGGCAATTTACAGGAATAATCCTCTTTCCGTGCGGGAATTATTGACATCCGCCTTTCGCCGTCTGCCGCGCCTTTTTTCACTTTATGATAAATCGCTGGATTTCGTCGAATTCCCGTTGCCAGGGGGGAGGGCTGTATGCTATAATACATTGTTGAATTGATTGCAGCGGATGTGCTGCTTGCTGTTTGGTTTTCAACGCTCCTTGCAGCCTTGCGGCCCTTCAGGCGGAGACGTCTTGGCCTAGGGGAAGGGACGAGCGTGCCGAAATGGCGGAGGAAAAGACGACGAGGGGTGAGCAAGATGTTTGACCAATTACCGGCGGATTGTTCCAAGCTGGTCATCAAGGGAGCCCGGGTGGTGGATCCCTCCCAAAATCTGGATGCCGTCTGCAATGTTTTCCTTGCCGACGGCCGCATCGCCGGACTTTCGGCGGAGGACTTTCCTGACGTTGAGGCAGTGGACGCAGGCGGCCTGATCTGCGCGCCCGGCCTGGTGGATATGCACGTCCACCTGCGCGATCCGGGTCAGACCTATAAAGAGGATATAGAATCCGGCTGCTGCGCGGCAGCGGCGGGGGGCGTTACTTCGCTTGCCTGTATGCCCAATACCGTGCCGGCGCTGGATGATCCGGCGGTTATCGGTGATGTTGTGAAAAGGGCGGCGGACGCGAAGGCCCGCGTGTATCCGGTGGCTGCCGTTACCGCGTCCTTAGCGGGGCAGACGCTGAACGATTTCGCCGCGCTCAAGGCGGCGGGGGCGGTCGCCGTGTCGGATGACGGGCGCCCGGTTCCCACGGCTGGGCAGATGCTGGACGCCATGAGGGCGGCGTCGGCTTTGTCTATGCCGGTGCTGTCCCATTGCGAAGACCTGACCCTTACCCGCGGGGGGATCCTTAACGACGGGGAGGTTTCCCGCCGGCTGGGCGTCCCCGGCATCCACCGCGCGGCGGAGGATGTCGCTACGGCGCGGGATATCGCGATTGCGGCGGCGACCGGGCTGCCGGTGCATATCTGCCATGTCAGCACGCGGGGAAGCGTCGCCCTGCTGCGGGATGCCCGGCGCCGGGGCGTCCCGGTGACGGGGGAGACGGCGCCCCATTACTTTACCTTCACCGAGGAAGCGCTCCTTGGCCGGGACGCGGATTTCCGCATGAACCCGCCGCTTCGCACCGCCGACGACCGGGAGGCCGTGATAGAAGGGCTTTGCGACGGCACGCTCAGCGCTATTGCGACCGACCACGCGCCCCATTCGCCGGAGGAAAAAGCCGATTTCCTCCATGCGCCCAACGGCTCGATCGGGATGGAAACCTCGCTGGCGGCGGGGATTACCGCCCTGGTGGCGACGGGCAGGCTTTCCCTGTCCCGCCTGCTTTGGCTGATGTCTACCGAGCCCGCCCGGCTTTTGGGAATCCCGGGCGGGACGCTGCGGGTCGGTGCGCCGGCCGATATCGTCCTTTTTGACCCGGAGCAGAAGTGGATCGTTGACCCGGCCAAACTCCACGGCAAGTCCCGCAACACGCCCTTTAAAGGGATGACCCTGCGCGGCCGGGTGAAGGCGACCCTGCTGGGGGGCCGGGTGGTTTACTGGTCTGAGGACTAATCGGAGGACTAAAGCGGACAGAAAAGGGAGGCCAAGCATTCGTTTGGCTTGGAAAGGCGGTGACAGCGTATGTGGGAAATCCTGGCGGCGGTACTTTCCGGCGCGGCGGTGGTTCTGGGCGTCTTCCTCCTGCTCCGCCTGCCGAAGGCGGGGGACGGCGTGACCTATGAGCAGCTTCGGCGGGAAATGGCGGACCAGAACGACCGCCTGCTCCGGCAGCTCAGCCTGCTCAAGCAGGAGCTGGATACCTCCATGAAAAATACCAGCCAGCTTACCGGCCTGAACGTGGAGCAGATGACCCGCGCGGTGGACCGCCGCTTGGCGGCGATGCAGGATACTCTGGACAGGAACATCCGCGCCTTGCAGGAGGACAACGCCCGCAAGCTGGACAGTATGCGGCAGACGGTAGACGAGAAGCTGACCGTCACCCTTGAAAAGCGGTTGGGAGAGAGCTTTAACACCGTCAATGAACAGCTCAAGAAGGTGTACGAGGGCCTGGGCGAGATGCAGTCCCTGGCCGTTGGGGTTGGTGACCTGAAAAAGGTGCTGACCAATGTCAAGACCAGGGGTACTTGGGGGGAAATCGCGCTGGGAAGCCTGCTGGAGCAGCTCCTCAGCCCGCAGCAGTACCGCGCCAACGTTAAGGTGATCCCCCGGCGCAACGAGATCGTTGAATACGCCATCTGCCTCCCTGGAAAGGAAGAGGGGGCTGAAACCGTTTACCTTCCGATCGACAGCAAATTCCCGATCGAAAGCTACCTCCGCTTGGTGGACGCTTCGGAGGCGGGGGATCCCGCAGCGGTGGACGCGGCTTCCCGGCAGCTGGAATCGGCGGTCAAGGAGTGCGCCCGCACCATCCGGGACAAATACATCGCCCCGCCCTATACCACCGATTTTGCCATTTTGTTCCTGCCGACCGAGGGGCTGTATGCGGAGGTCACCCGCCGGGCGGAGCTCTGCGCCGCTTTGCAGAGGGACTGCCGGGTTACCATCATGGGGCCGACGACCCTCGGCGCTTTTTTGAACAGCTTGCAGATGGGCTTCCGCACCCTGGCGATCCAAAAGCGGTCGGGGGAGGTATGGAAGCTGCTGGGCGCCATAAAAACCGAATTCGGCCGCTTTGGGGAGGCGCTTTCCGCCACCCAGAAAAAGCTGGAGGAGGCGACGGCGAACATCGGCCGCGCCACCAAGCGCACCGAAATCATACAAAACCGCCTGCGCGCGGTAGAGGAGCTTCCGGAAAGCGAGGCGGCCGGCTTGATCGGCGCGGAGCCGGGAACAGAACCTGTGGAGGCTCCGGGGCCGAGGGTGGAGTGACGGCACGCCCTGACCTTGGCATGGATCTGCATTCGTTAGGTATCGGTGAACCATCAAAAAGAAAATGCAGGGATCACAGGGACGAGATCCGGTTATTTTGAAAATGGGAGGCTGCATATGGCACTCGACAGATTGATTGAAGGAATCCGGCGGATGAAAAACCCGACGGTGGCGGGGCTTGATCCCAAACTTGAGTATATCCCCGAGCCGATCCTCCGGGCGGCGTTTGCCGAACACGGGGAAACCCTTGAGGGGGCCGCCGCGGCCATCCTCGCCTTTAATAAAGGGCTGATTGACGCGCTGTGCGACATTGTCCCCGCGGTCAAGCCGCAGGCCGCCTATTATGAGATGTATGGCTGGCCGGGAGTGCGTGCGCTGTGCGAAACCATCGCCTACGCCAAGCAGAAGGGGATGTTTGTCATCACCGATGGCAAGCGTAACGACATCGGTTCCACCATGGAAGCCTACGCGGCCGGGCATTTGGGCGTCACGAAGGTCGGCGGCTCAGAAATCGCTGCCTTCGGCGGGGATGCCTTGACGGTCAACGGCTATCTGGGGACGGATGGCATCCAGCCCCTTCTTGATGTCTGCCGCCGCTTTGACGCCGGCATTTTCGTGCTGGCCAAAACTTCCAATCCCTCCTCCGGCGAGCTCCAGGATAAGCAGATTGACGGGGAGCCGGTCTACCGCCGGATGGGCGAACTCTGCGAGCGGTGGGGGCAGCAGCTTCCGGGGAAATACGGGTATTCCGGCGTCGGCGCGGTGGTCGGCGCGACCTGGCCCGCTCAGCTCAGCGAGCTGCGGGCGGCGCTGCCCCACACCTTCTTCCTTGTCCCCGGCTACGGGGCGCAGGGCGGCGGAGCGGCCGATGTAGCCGGCGCGTTTGATAAGGACGGCTTGGGTGCGGTCATCAATTCCTCCCGCGGCATCCTGTGCGCGTGGAAAAAGCAGGGCTGTGCGCCGGAGGATTACGCCGGCGCCGCCCGCAGGGAAGCCCTGCGGATGCGGGACGATATCGTCGGCGCGCTGTAAAGCGGCGTCCGGGAAGCGAGTGGAAATAAGCGCCCTCGTTCGGGCGGTGGATACAAAAAGCATGGAAGGAATGGGGATTGCATGGAAAAAAAGATGAAAACCGCTTACCTCCTGTTGGAGGACGGGACAAGCTATCAGGGCTACGCTATGGGGACGGAGGGCTCCGCCATAGGGGAAGTGGTGTTCAACACCGATATGACGACCTATCAGGACCTGCTGCAGGACCCTACCTATTCCGGCCAGATCGTGGTGCAGACCTACCCGCTGATCGGCAACCGCGGCGTTGATCCCGAAGCGCCTTCCAAGCTGGTGGCGAGCGGCTATATCGTGCGGGAATGGTGCGTGGAACCGACCGACGCCCATGAATTTGTCACGCTGGACGAGTATTTGAAGCAGCGGGGGATCGTAGGCCTGTGCGGGATTGATACCCGCGCCCTCACCCGGCACATCCGCGACCACGGCGTGATGAACGGCGTCATCGCCGAATCGCTGGACCACAAGGAGGAGCTGCTGGCCCGGCTGGAAGGGTATCGCGTCCCTCCGGCGGTGGGACAGATTACGGTGTCCGCGCCGCAGCGCGTAGAAGCGGAAAACCCGCAGTATACGCTGGCGGTGCCGGATTACGGCTTCCGCCGTTCCATCCTTCCGCATTTTACCCAGATGGACTGCACCTGTGTGCTTTATCCTGCCTATACCCCGGCGTCGGAAATCCTGGCGGCTGACCCGGACGGCATTGTCCTGTCGGACGGCCCGGGCGACCCTTGGGACAATCCGGAGATTATTGACATTATCCGCGAACTGATGAAGAGCGGCAAGCCGCTCTTTGGATGGGGGCTGGGGCACCAGCTTCTGGCAGTAGCCAACGGTTTCCGGATTGAGAAGCTGCCGGTTGGCCATCGGGGAAGCAACCAGCCGGTGCGCGATGAGAAGACCCATCGCGTTATGACCACCGAGCAGAACCACGGCTATGCCGTGGCGCTTGACAGCATTGACCCCGAGCGGGCGGACGCGTTTTTGCGCAACGTCAACGACGGCACGGTGGAAGGGATCCGGTATCGGACGATCCCCGCGCTGACCGTACAGTTTGAGCCGTCCAACGGCCGCGGATACCAGGACACCGCGTGGGTGTTTGAAGAGTTCGCCTCAATGCTGGCGGAGCACAAGGGCTGATTCCCGGTTTGGCCCGCTGGGTTTTCCGCAGAGGATTCCTTGACAGAAAGGATAGATGACGATGCCAAAACGCAACGATGTGAAAAAGGTTCTAGTAATCGGCTCCGGCCCGATTGTAATCGGGCAGGCGGCGGAATTTGATTATGCCGGTACCCAGGCTTGCCGCGCGCTGCGGGAAGAGGGTCTGGAGGTGGTGCTGGTCAACTCCAACCCCGCCACCATCATGACCGATAAGACAATGGCGGATAAGATTTATATTGAGCCGCTGACGCTTGATACGGTCAAGCGGATCATTGATATCGAAAAGCCGGACAGCGTACTGGCCAATATGGGCGGACAGACCGGCCTTAACATCGGCATGGAGCTGTCGGAGGGGGATTTTTTGGAAACCCGCGGCGTCAAGCTGCTCGGCGTCAATCCCGAAACCATCCGCAAGGCGGAGGACCGTCAGGCGTTCAAGGATACCATGCTTTCCATCGGGGAGCCCTGCATCCCCTCCAAGGTGGTGGAATCGGTAGAGGATGCGCTGGAATTTGCCCATACCATCGGGTATCCGGTGGTTGTACGCCCGGCCTATACCCTGGGCGGCACCGGCGGCGGCTTTGTCCATAACGACGAGGAGATGCACGAAATCTGCGCCGGCGGCCTGCGCGCCTCCCTGATCCATCAGGTGCTGATTGAAAAGAGCGTCGCCGGCTGGAAGGAGATTGAGTTTGAGGTCATCCGCGACGGCGCAGGCAACTGCATTGAGGTCTGTTCTATGGAGAACGTCGATCCGGTCGGCGTCCATACCGGCGACTCGATCGTGGTAGCCCCGGCCCAGACGATGACGGCGTCGGAATTCCGTATGCTGCGTTCCGCCGCGCTGAACATCGTAACCGCCCTGGGGGTGGAAGGCGGCTGCAATGTACAGTTTGCCCTAAAGCCAGACAGTAATGAGTATGCGGTGATTGAGGTCAATCCCCGCGTTTCCCGCTCCTCTGCTTTGGCCTCCAAGGCGACGGGCTACCCGATCGCCAAGGTGGCCTGCAAAATCGCAATCGGCTACCGGCTGGATGAAATCGTCAACGCGGTGACCGGTAAAACCTATGCCTGCAACGAGCCGGCGGTGGACTACTGCGTAATCAAATTCCCGAAATGGCCGTTTGACAAGTTTGTTTACGCCGACCGCCGCCTGGGTACTCAGATGAAGGCGACCGGCGAGGTGATGTCGATCGGCGCCGGCTTTGAGATCGCCTTCATGAAGGCGGTGCGTTCCATTGAACTGGGGATTGATACCCCCCGCCTGCCCAAGCTTGCGCAAAAGAGCGATGAGGAGATCAAAGAAATCGTTGCGCGGATGGACGACGAGCGGATTTTCGCCATTTACGAGGCGATCACCCGGGGGATTATGACTGCGGACGAGATCTTTGAAATTACGAAGATTGACCGCTGGTTCTTGAGTAAGCTCAACCGCCTGGCCGCGATGGAAAAGGAGCTCAAATCCGCCCGGCTTGACGAGGAGACCTACCTGCGGGCCAAAAAGCTCGGCTTCCTGGATAAAACCATTG
>CAJFQI010000018.1 GCA_904419005.1 Candidatus Avimonas faecium
TGAAATGGGACGGCGAGCGATGCGTGGCGTATCTTGATCCGAAAGCAGGGACGGAACTGCGGAACAAGCGGAACGTGCGGATGCTGCCGAAGGTGCCGGAGCTGGCGGAGATCCACCGGCAGGCAAAGAAGCGGTGTATCCTGGACGGGGAACTGCTGTGTCTGGTGGACGGCAAGCCCAGCTTTGAGACGATCCAGCGCCGCAGTTTAATGAGCAACCGGTATCGGATTGAACTGGAGGCTAAGAAATATCCGGCCACCTTTGTGGCGTTCGACTGCCTGTATTATGACGGAAAAGACCTCACCCTCCGGCCGCTGACCGAGCGCAAGGAATATCTGCAAAAAGCGGCGACGGAATCGGAACGGCTGGCGGTGTCCCGTGTGTTTGACGCCGGGCAGGCGCTGGCCCTGTTCCAATTTGCCAGGGAGCAGGGGCTGGAAGGCATTGTCGCCAAGAAAAAGGATAGCCTGTACTTCCAGGGCAAGCGCACCAAAAGCTGGTTGAAGATGAAAAATCTCATGGATGACGATTTTGTGGTGTGCGGGTGGATACCCAAGGACAACCATAGGACGAGTATTGTACTGGGGCAGTATGACGGCGGCAAGCTGGTATACAAAGGCCACGTCACCCTGGGGGTAGGCGGCGCGGCCTTTGCCAAAATCCAAGCACAGGCGCGGGTGCTTCGTCCGCCTTTCGATGAACCGGTTCCGGCCGGCCATGGCAACGAGGATGCCCGGTGGGTAGAGCCTCGGTTGGTCTGCGTGGTGGAGTTCATGCACCGGACAAAGAACGGCGGGATGCGCCAGCCGGTATTCAAGGGGTTAAGAGAGGATAAGGTGGCGGAGGAATGTGTGGAAAGGTCATAGCTGGATGAACCGGCTATGGCCTTCTAAGCGCAAGGATTATGCTTGACAATTATCACGATACCGTGATATGATATAAACGAAGGGGGTTGAGGTCATGCCTGTTCTGTCGAGATTTTACGGTATTGTCATACGGATGTATTTCCAGCAGGCCGAACATAATCCGCCGCATATTCACGCCATATACGGAGAACATACCGCTGCCATTTCCATTCAGGACGGCTCCGTACTGGAGGGGGCCCTGCCCTCGAAAGCGTTAGAAATGGTGAAGGAATGGGTTTCTCTCCATCAGGCGGCGCTAATGCAGATCTGGAAGACACAGGAATTCCAGCAGCTCCCGCCGTTGGAATAACGCGTTTGTAAACGGAAAGGAGGCCGGACGATGTTTCATAAGGTGAAAAACGTATCCCCGCTGCCCGGATACCGGCTCAGTGTGCAATTCGCGGAAGGCGTGACAAAACTCTATGACGTAACGCCCCTTTTCGGCAAGTGGCCGGCGTTTCAGGCGCTGAAAGAAGACCATGTATTCTACGATGTTGCGGTGGATCAGGGCGGCTACGGCGTCGTATGGAATGACGATCTGGACCTTTCCTGCGACGAGTTGTGGGAAAACGGCAAGGAGGTCAAAACGCCGTTTGACGGCCTGATGGCTTTCAGCGACGCAACGGCCCTTTGGCAGTTGAACGAGAGCACCCTGCGAAAAGCGATTGCCTACGGGAAGCTGGTAAACGGCGTCGATGTCTGCAAATTCGGCAAGCAGTGGGTGGTGTCCATGGACGCCATGCAGCGGGAATATGGAAATCCAAAAGCATAAAAAGAGGGGCGCCGTGCAAACGGCGCCCTTCAGCTTTTGAAAAAGGGTTCCGGATGGATAATATGGTCGTCTTTGGGATTGAGGCCGGATAGCTGCCAATCCGTCAGCAGGAGCCCCCGCCGCACGGAGAAAGGCCCGAACCGGCTCTGCAGGGCGTCCACCGCGCTCTCCAGTTCCTCCTGCTTCTGGATGGCGGCCACGTCGGGCAGCAGGGACAGCTGCTCATGTTCGTTTAGGGAGAGGCGGCAGGCCCGCACGCTCAGGGAACGCACCGGCTTGCCGGACAGATGATGACGCTTGTATAGCTCAAACGCCTTCTCAAACAGGGCCTTGGCCGTCCGGTTGGGATAGGTGAGTCTGCCCTGGCGCTCATAGCTTTGCAGCTCGTTGTCCCGAACTCCGGAAAACCATTTGTAGATAAGCCCCCAGCTCAAGTGAACTGGGGGGCTTACTTAGGGTCTCTTTCATGTTCCAACTGATTCTTTTTAGAAAGCGGTATCCATATCCCGTAAGGTTTGGTGGTAATCCTGCAGATTCTTCTCGTTTACGTGGGCGCGCAGCAGATCCATCAGTTCCGCGCGGGAAGCGGCGGCGCTCTGCTGCATCATTTTGCGCAGCCGGTATTTCACGGTTCCCACAGAGGCAAACACATCGTTGGCGATACTCTCATAGGAGTGGCTGTGCAGAAGCTTCAGCAGGATAAAAATATCCAGCTTATCACAGTGTTCCAGCATACTCTCAAGCCGGTTATACTGCGTTATTTCCCCGCTTCCAAAATAATCCTTCTTATTGATAATGCTGGAGAAGGGAATCGCTGTATCACTTTTAGGCTGTGGCGAATTCTCCTCGGGCAGAGGACGGCACTGTGTGGATTGTCGAATATGAAGTTTTTGCCGTATTTGGACATGAACACTGGTAAAATCACTGGATTTTAACAAAAGCTGATAGATCCCAATGAGAGCCTTGGCAACCGATTCCCCGTCTTCCGAAAAAGAGGTGACGGATGGAGAATGAATCTGGGACAGGATAAAATTATTAAAGCTGATGATAAAAAGCCGCTCCAGAACTTTTTCGTCCTCCTGCTTGAGCCGATCAATGAGGTAGAGCGCCACGTAATCGTTGACACAGATAATGGCGTCGTAATGCGGCAAGTCCTTTTTCAAGCGTTCATAACAGTCGGCCAGAGAGCCTTCGTTTTCAAACACGTAGGGGATGTCCTGCGGTTGAAAATGGATTAGCGAATAGAAGACTTCCACCAAATTCAAATCGGCGTCTGAATTATGATTGACGCCGTATAACGCGATTTTACTTTTGTTGTAGCAGGACAGATACCGGTTCAGTGTCATGGCCACATCCTGCCAATCCGAGGACACGCAGCTGTAGGAACCTTCCGTTACGGTTCCGAATTTGCTGCTGGAAATGATAACGGGGATATGCGCTTCGTTGCATTCTTTTGTAATCGCAGAGGTCCAGCCATAGCTGCTTCCAACAGCGATCACGACGCTTGATTCCCTTTGGCGTATATCGGATATTTTTTTGATTCGGTTGTACGAGATGCGCTTTAGCTTTAATTCGTTGATAAGCGTATATAGCCGGGTAGCCCACAGTGTTTCTTCATATTCGGGCTCTGTGATGATGTATAAGGGCATACCTGCTCCCCCTTCCATATGTGGCGCCAGCAAAACTTTCACATCAGGACGGACGTGCTCCGATACGTATATTCTACCACAGACCAAAAACTTTTGTCCAACGGATGCCTGGGAACTTTTCTTGCAGAGCGGACAATATTTCTGAATTATTTGCAGGCTTTTTTGCCTTGAACTCGTTCCTGGCTAAGGCTAAACTTTTAGTAGAAGAATGAAAAATGGAGCGGTTCTATGCAGCAAAAAAAGCAAAAAGTCGTTACTTTCAGCTTTGACGACGGTAATTTGGACGATATACGCCTTGTATCGCTGCTCAACCAGTATGGCCTGCGCGCTACGTTCAACCTGAACTCCGGGAGCTTGACGCAGTGCTCAAGCTGGCGGTACAGCGAAGAAAAGAAAGTCCGGCATATCAATTACTGCGATCATCCACATCTGTACGACGGCCATGAAATCGCCTGCCATACTTATACGCACCCGCATCTGGAACGCTTGGACGACGCCACGCTTTATAACGAAGTAGCGCTTGACCGCCGCATTCTTGAAACACTTTACGGGGGCCGTATCCGCGGCATGGCGTACCCCTTCGGCACCTATAACGACCGTATTCTCCATGCCCTTCAAAAGATCGGCATCGCGTACAGCCGCACCGTCATTTCCACCTACACGTTTTCCTTCCCCTGCCATCCTCTGACCTGGGATCCAACCTGCCATTTCCGGGACAACAAGCTTACGGAATTGGCAGAACAATTTTTGAATGCGGACAGCGGCACCCCCCAACTGTTCTATATTTGGGGGCACAGCTACGAACTGGTCACAGAAGAGGACTGGCAGGCATTTGAGGATTTTTGCCGGCGCATCTCCGGGCGGGAGGACATATGGTACTGCTCCAATATAGAGGTTATAGACGCCATGGAACAAGGCTGCTTTAGGAGTTGACATATGCGTATTTATGAAAATGTGGGGAGAACCAGTGAAAACCGGCTGCCCCCCCGAAGCTATTACATACCGGCCGGCCGCTCCGAATACCGCCTGCTTAACGGGCAGTGGCGGTTCAAATATTATGCGCGGGACGTGGATGTGCCGGATAAAATTACCGACTGGGATCGGATAGCGGTTCCCTCCTGCTGGCAGACGCAGGGGTTTGAAAACCCGAATTACTGCAATATCAATTACCCCTATCCCGTGGATCCTCCGTTCGTCCCGGATGATAATCCCTGCGGCGTCTATGAACGGGGTTTCGAGTTGGAAGAGATATGGGGAGACGTATACTTTGTCCTGGAAGGGGTCTCTTCCTGCGCTTTTGTAGCGGTAAACGGGCAGCAGGTAGGCTATACGCAGGGAAGCCATTTTCAGGCGGAGTTCGACGTCACAGCGTTTGTGCGGCCAGGGAAAAACACCCTGCGGGTGAACGTCCTGAAATGGTGCTGCGGCAGTTACCTGGAGGATCAGGATCACTTCCGCATGAACGGGATTTTCCGCGACTGCTATTTGCTGCAGCGGCCCCACGGCCATATCCGGCATGTGAAGGCCGAGGCGGCCGACGGGGAAATCCGTGTGGAGTTGGATAACGAAGCCGACCTCTTCCTGTACGACGGCGAGGGCCGCCGAATCGGGACGCGGTGCCAGGCTTCCCGCGCGGTTTTCCCGGTAGAAGCGCCCATCCTGTGGAATGCGGAGAAGCCCTATCTGTACGAGCTGAAAATAGAACGGGACGGCGAAACCATCCGCCAGCTCATCGGCTTTCGCACGATACAGATAGCGGAGGACGGCGCCCTGCTGATTAACGGGGTGCCCGTGAAGCTCAGCGGGGTGAACCATCACGAGTCCAATCCGTTCACCGGATGGTATCAGACCAATGCCGAATTGGAAGAGGATCTGAAACGGATGAAGCAGTTGAATATCAACTGCATCCGGACGGCCCATTATCCGCCCACCCCCTACATGATGGAGTTGTGCGATAAGATGGGCTTCTATGTAATCCTGGAAACCGATCTGGAAACCCACGGCTTTCTGCGGCGCTATTCCAATGTGGAGTATCGCTTTGATGTAGAGGACGAGGTTTGGCCCTGCACCAATCCGGCCTGGAAGCAGGAATTTGTCGAGCGTATGCAGCGGGCGGTTATCCCCAACCGCAATCATGCCAGCGTCATCATGTGGTCGACCGGCAACGAAAGCGGCCACGGCCCGAATCATATGGCGATGATAAACTGGCTGCGCCAATGCCAGGATGGCCGGCTGATTCACTGCGAGGACGCGTCGCGGGCCGGGGTGTCCGAGCATGCGGATGTGTATTCCTGGATGTATCCCTCTCTCAGCCAGGTAGAGGAGTACGCACGGGACGACACGAAAAAGCAGCCGTGCTTCCTGTGCGAATATGCCCACGCGATGGGGAACGGCCCGGGGGACGTATACGATTACAACGAGCTGTTTGACAAATATCCCAAGCTGATCGGCGGCTGTATCTGGGAATGGGCGGATCACACCGTCGTGACGCTGGACGGGACGCAGCGGTACGGCGGCGATTTTTCAGGCGAAATCACGCAGGACGGGAATTTCTGCTGCGACGGCCTGGTGTTTGCGGATCGGAGCTTCAAAGCGGGAACGCTGGAAGCCAAAGCCGCCTATCAGCCCATGAAAACCCGGTATGAGAACGGCGTCCTCCATATCACCAACCGGTATGATTTCACCGATTTTTCCGAGTGCGCGTTTACCTATTCGCTGGAACTAGACGGCGCGGAGATCCGGGCCGCTTCCCTGCCGCTATCCCTAAAGCCGCACGACACCCTGGAGCTGCCTTTGGATATTCCCCGCGTTGCCGGCCGCTATGGGTTTTACCTGAACTGCAGCCTGCATCACCGGGGGGAACTGGTTGCGCAGACACAGCATCGGCTGGAGTTTCATAAGGAGACGGCGGTGCGCCGGGCCGCTCCGGCGGCCGTCTGTGAGGATGCCGAAAATTTTTATATGGCGGGCGATGGGTTTGCCTATGTGTTTTCTAAGCACTACGGTATGTTTTCCTCGATCCGCATCGACGGAGAGGAACAGCTGGCGGGCCGGCCGCAGCTGACGGTGTGGCGGGCCCCCACCGACAACGATAAGAACATCAGCTTTTATTGGGGGAGCGCCTGTATCTGGCAAAGTGAAAACCTCGACAAGCTGTTTTCCAAGATATATGCCTGCCGACTGGAAAACGGCGCTATCGTGACAGATGGCTCGCTGGCGGGCGTCTCCCGCGCGCCGTTTTTCCGGTACCGCCTGTCCGCGAGGGTTACTTCGGACGGAAAAATCGAGATCGCGCTAAACGGGCGGGTGCGGGACAATGTCGTCTGGCTTCCCAGGCTGGGCTTTGAAGCCGTCCTTCCGGCAGGCGCGGCGGATTTCTCCTACTATGGGAGGGGCCCCGCTGAAAATTACTGCGATATGTGCCACGGTTCCCGGATCGGCCTGTATACAAGCAACGCCGCACAGGAATACGTCCCCTATATTGTGCCGCAGGAGCACGGCAATCATACTGATGTCCGCCTGCTGGACATCGGCAGGCTACGCTTCACCAGCGACAGCGGATTTTGCTGCTGCGTATCCCAATATGACTCCATGGCTTTGACAAAAGCCATGCACACAGACGAATTGAAACCTGACGGCCTGGTGCATATGCGGATTGATTACGCGGTTTCGGGTCTCGGCTCAAACGCCTGCGGGCCGCGCCTGGAGGAACGGTACCGCCTCGATGAAAAATCCATCCGGTTCGGCTTTCAGATTGAGCCGAACAAGCGGCAGGCCGAATTTAAAAAATAGGAGCCAATAAAAATGCAAAAGAAAAACCTATTGGGTATGGACTGGGATATACAGAGCGAGGGCTTCTCCTGCGAGCTGGAGGAGATACAGGCGGGCGGCATCGCCCTGGCAAAGGCCGTCCTGTCCTCCGGGACTCCCGCTGTGCCCCACCGTATCACGCTTTCCTTCCACATCCCGAGCCTGGACATTTTCTCCATATGGTCGCCGCTGAGCGGCATGGAGCGTATGCTGAAGCCCAATTGGCTGCCGGCGCGCTCCAGCTCCCGCATCGCGGCTGGGGCCCCGGTGCTTTCCTTGATTTCCAAGGCGGGGCAAAACCGTCTGACCGTGGCACTGAGCGATGCGGCGACCGCGACGGAAATCTCGGCCGGCGTATCGGAAGAAACGGCGGAGTTCCAGATAAACGTGACCCTGTTTACAGAACTGACCCACGCCATTGACCGGTACGAGGTTTTCATCCGTCTGGATACCCGGGATGTCGGCTACGGTGACGCGCTCAGCGGCGTGGAAGCTTGGTGGGAAGAGTTTTATCCCCCCTGCAGCGTGCCGGAAAATGCGCGGGAGCCCCTGTTCTCCAGCTGGTACAACTTCCATCAGGAACTGTCGGCTGATGAGCTTGTCCGCCAATGCAGCCTGGCCGCGGAGCTCGGCATGAAAACGCTGATTATTGACGACGGATGGCAGACCGAAGACAACAGCCGCGGATATGCGTACTGCGGGGACTGGAAGCTAGCGGTCTCGAAAATCCCGGATATGGCCCGGCTTTCGTCGGAAATACACCGGCTCGGGATGAAGATCATGATCTGGTATTCCGTGCCGTTCGTCGGCATCCATTCGGCGAATTTTCCGCGCTTCGCCGGCAAATATCTGAACAATCCCCAGGAAACAGGCTACGGCATCCTGGATCCGCGCTTTGCGGAATGCCGGAAATTTCTGGCGGACACCTATGCCGGCGCGGTGGAAGCGTGGGATCTCGACGGGCTCAAGCTCGATTTCATCGACAGCTTCGAGCTGAGCGGATTCGCCTCCGATAAATACGAAGATATGGACTGCATTTCGCTCGAGGAGGGGATTTCCCGACTGCTGCATGAACTCGGCCAGGTGCTGAAAAGCCGGAAGCCCGACTTCCTCATCGAGTTCCGCCAGCGATACATCGGGCCCGTCGTGCGCCAATTGGGAAATATGCTCCGCGTCAACGATTGCCCGAATTGTTCCCTCAGCAATCGGCTGGGCGGGATAGACCTGCGGCTTTTGTCGGGAAAAACGGCCGTGCATTCCGACATGGTGATGTGGCATACCGGCGATACGGCGGCGTCGGCGGCGCACCAGCTGATCGCGTCGCTGTATTCCGTACCGCAGATATCCATGATGCTGGATCGCCTGCCGCCGGAGCATAAAAAAATGCTGGCCTTCTACCTCCGCTTCTGGCGGGAAAACCGCGAGGTTTTGCTGGACGGGTATCTGACCGCCAGAAATCCGGAAGCGGGATACAGCCTGGTACGGGCGGATCTGGGCGATCTGGCGGTTATCACCGCGTTTTCCCGCTGCGACGTGGCGCTTGGCTGCGCGCGTACCGGCGCGGTTGTGAACGGGACGGATGAAGACTACTTGTACATCGACGCGCCGCACAATTTCCGTTACCAGGTGTATACCTGCACAGGGGAAGCCGCCGAAGCCGGGGAAAAGGCCGCCGGTGTTTCCAGGCTGGCCATCCCCAAAAGCGGGGTACTTTCGTTTACACGCCTATAATGTATCTCTAAAAAACTTAGTTAGGGGATAATTGGTATGACTGACGTATTTTCTATCAAGGATTTCCGCTTTCCGGAAGGTTTCCTATGGGGAAGCTCCACCGCCGCTCATCAAATCGAAGGGAACAATATCCATTCCAGCAGCTGGCACGATGAGCAGAAAAAGCTGGCGGCGGATCCAAGCTTTGAAGTATCCGGAATGGCCTGCAACCATTACAACATGGTGGAAGAGGATGTGCAGTTGCTTTCCGATCTTGGCCATCAGGCGTTCCGCCTTGGCGTTGAGTGGGCTCGGATTGAACCGGAGGAAGGCCGGTTTATCGACGAGGAAGCGGATCATTATGTGCGCGAGCTCGCCATGCTCAAAGAAAAAGGGATCACAACCTTTGTCACACTGGTTCACTTCTCCGTTCCGCAGTGGTTTGCTGAAAAAGGGGATTTTCAGAAGCTGGACAATCTCCTCTATTTTGAGCGGTATCTGAAATACATCCTTCCCCGGATCAGCCCGTATGTGGATTTTTGGAATGTTATCAATGAATTCAATCTGGGCACGTCTCCCAGGGAGATGACCCACAAATTCAACAGCGTGATTTATCACGCGCAGGGATACCACCTGATCAAGCAATACTCCGACCGGCCGGTCAGCTCGGCGCACGCCTTAGTGCAGTTCTACGGAAAACGTCAGAACGATCCCTTCGATCGGGCCGTGCAGGCGTATAAGGACGCGGTTGACCACGAGTTCTTTTTCCACGCCATTCGCACCGGCGAGTTGGTTCTTCCCACCAAGGACGCGATCGTCGACAAGACCATCAAGGACACCTGCGATTTCTGGTCGATCAACCTATATACCCGCGAAATGGTGGACACCCGCCGGGCGGATATGGTAGGAGAACGCTATGCATTCACCAAGACGCGGATGCTGCCGATGAATTTTTATCTGGATGAATTTTTCCCCGAATGCATGGTGCATAATCTGACCCGGCTGATGGATAAGCCGGTCTACATTACTGAAAACGGCTGCAGCTGTGACGACGATGCTTTCCGGATCGTCTACCTGACGGAATATCTGTGCGCGCTCCATGAGGCGATAAAGGCCGGGGTCGATGTCCGTGGTTATCTTTACTGGTCGCTGCTGGACAATTATGAATGGTGGACGTTTATCCCCCGCTTCGGTCTGGTCGATGTGGATCGGGTCCACGACTTCAAAAGGACGCCCAAGCCCAGCGCCTGGTTCTACAAGGAGATCATTGAAAACAACGGCTTTTCCCAGAATATCCTGGCGAAATACCTCAAAGAGCTGCCGAGGATCCAGGAGCTCCCTATATTAAAGTGAGCCATGCTTGAGGAGGGACAGTGATGCATAATAGCAAAATGCGGACGGCATTCAGCGGCATCCTGCTTTCGGCATTTGCTCTGACGAACGCCTTGGTTCCCTGTACGGCGGCGCAGGAGGACTCGGGCGGCGGACAGCCGGTATCCGCGACGCTCTACTGGATGGCCAATGCCAATGTCTATGGAAACCCGGCCGACGGGTATCATGTGGATGTACTGGATTGGGAAAACGGCCGGTTTGAGTATGCCATCGCCTATAACCATCCGCTGGATGTGGAAAATGAGATTCTCACCGTAAACTTCTGCAACTATCCCGATAAGCCGTACCTTTTGTCGCTGCGGGCCAGCGCCGCGGCGCCGGGCAGCGAATACGAAATGAAGGCCAGTTCCACCGTACAAGGCGCGCAGGCTATCACCTTTGAATTTATCGGAAAGGACGGCGGCGTGGAGATCGCCTATTACGATACTTCCTGCGTCCGTCGGACGGCCTGTGTGCTAGACGGCTTTGACTGGACGGCGGCGCATACCTTTGGATTTATCCGTATTGGCAGCGATTACCGGCTGACCATGGACGGATGGATCATACAGATGCCGGATGAAGCGGTGAATATTTTGCAGCCCATGGCCATAGCAGGATCGGCGTATGTGCTTCTGGGGCACGGCGAATGGAAATGGGCGCAGTTCAAAGAGGTGAAAATCATTCCTATGGATCAGAAAGAGGATGTAAAATTGGGTCGGTATCAATATGTATGGGGCGACGACTTTGAAACAAGCAGCCTGGAGCCCTCAAAATGGTCGCTGGGAGGCCATATGGGAACAGCGCCAGAATTTTGCGTGACAACAGGGGATCCGAATACTCTCCAGGTGTCCGACGGCAATCTGAAGCTGAATGCCGTCCGGTACAGCGACCCGTCCAACAGTTCCATTCAGTATGCGGTTCCCCCGGTTCTCAGTACCCAGGACACCATGAATTTCCGGTATGGTTATGTGGAAATGTACGCCAAGCTCCCATATCAGCGGGGTGCATGGCCGGCGTTCTGGATGAAGGCGGCCGGGACGCTGGCCCCCCGGGAGTGTACGGATTATATGGTGGAGGTCGATATTTTTGAAGTCTTCGCCAGTCAGGACACGATGGCGTCCAATCTGCATAAATGGTATGCCAACGGCAGCCATGTGCAGTATCCGGCGGGCGGGATGCCCTCCCACACCTTCGCCGAAAAGGATACGCTTTCCAGTGAATATCACCTTTACGGCTTTGAATGGACTCCTACCCGCATGACAATCTATGTGGATGGCGAGGCCTGCGGCTCGGTGGATACGACGGTTCCCTTCGGCACGCCGGGGGATACGGATATGAGCGGGCTGCAGGATCCGATGTTCCTCCTGATTGACAACTGGCTGTTCACCGAAGGGAACGCCTGGGATCCTGCGATGGCGGCCGGGGCCGGAACCGATTTCCCTCTGGAGTTTCATATCGACTGGGTTCGCCTGTATCAGGACGCCTCGGTCGAGGGCACCCTTCTCTGCACCGCGGGCTGACGGCATCATCTTATCCCAGTAAAGCATCATCCAAAAATGAAAAGGAGTGGGTATTTTATGCAAGCACGGAAAGTTTCGAAAGTCCTTGGCGCGGTTCTGGCGCTGTGTACCGCGGCATCCGCCTTGACCTTGACCGCCTCGGCCGAATATGATGCGGTCACCTTTGAATTTAATGATTACAACAGCAACATATATGGCGGAGGCGGCGGTGTGGATGCCGCCCAGTGGTCAACGGGAGAGGATGGAGCGGACAAGTATCTGCGGTTCGACTATCAAAGCTGGGCGGAGATTATCGGCACGCCGGCACGCCTGTCGCTGTGCGAAGCAGGAAACCCGGCCTGGAACCAGAGTGACAAGGTGGGATTTACGCCCGGCGCCAGCTATGACATTACCTTAAAATACCGTTACCCAGATGCCATGGATGCGTCTCCATCCGATACAGAGGAAAGGATCCTGGATGTAAAGCTGACCCTTTTGAAAGACGGTCTGGTCTCCAACTATTCGTCGGCCTACGATCAGCCGCTCTTCAGCCTCGCCCCATCAGAGGAGGGAAACACCTGGCAGGAAAAGACCGTCCGGGTGACCCTCCCGGCGGAGTTTGACGGCGATGCCTCGCAGTCCAACCTGGGCATTGTCCTTACTGTGCACGCCTTTGACGGTTGGCCGGGGCCTTTTATCTTTGACATTGCATCAGTTAAAGTAGAAAAAGTTGACCCATCCACGGATCCGTCCACCGACCCATCCACTGACCCATCCACTGACCCATCCACTGACCCGTCTACCAATCCATCTACCAATCCATCTACCAATCCGTCTGACGATTCGGACGACACCACTGTTCCGACCACCACAACTACTGTCACAACGGCCAATACCACTGTTGCTGCTACTGCCGCCACCACGAACGCGGAAGTGCCAGAGACCGGTGAAAGCGGGCATCTGTGGCTGTGGACTGCCCTGCTGTTGATTTCCGGGGCGGGCGTGTGCCTGACGGCATTGCTCTCCAGGAAAAAACGAATGAAATATTAAATACAGAAGAAAACGGGCGGCGGCTGTAGGATGCTGCCGCCCGTTCTATTTTTGGGAGGGATACACAATGGATACCAACAAGCTGAAGGTGATGCCGGATCAGGCTCTCGTGTACGACATCGACGAAATCGATGGGGCCATGTATATGTTCAGCCATCTGGCCGGCGGGTGTGTGGCTTTCCGCTTTGAGGAAGCGATCGACCCGGCGCACGGCACCGTCCTGCTCAATGGGCGGCCGCACACGGATTGGAAGATCACCAAATTTATATTCAGCGACTGCCCAATCCTGCTTGTGTATGTCCGAGGCTATCTAAACGATTACGATATGACGGCGCAAATCCGCATTTCCGGCTTTGAGACGCCGGACGGCAGGCAGATGGATCCCCAGGAGTTCACGATCCAGGTGCTCCCGCGGCGGAATTCCTACCCGGAAAAATACCGCGAACACGACGAAACCGCCCTGAAAGCCGCCTGCGAAACGGCCGTGCTGCTGAAAAACGACGGCACGCTGCCCCTGAAGGAGGATGCGTCCCTCAGCCTGTTCGGAAAGGGCGTGGCGGAATACCGGCGGTGCGCCGTGGGGGCGGCGCGGATCAACCCGCGGGGCTGCCGCAGCCTGGAGCAGGCCGCCGGGGAAACCAGCCGCTTTTCCCTGAACCGGGAGCTGTTGGATTTTTACCGCGTCCCTAACAACCGGATCCCGCCCGAGGATATGCTGGACAGGGCCCTTGCCCAAAGCGAGGCCGCCCTGGTAATCCTCACCAGAGGAACCGGCGAGAACATCGACAACCGCCCGATCCCGGGCGAATACTATCTCTCGGACGAGGAAGACGCCCTGCTGGCCGCCGTCACGCAGAAATTTGAGAAGGTGGCCGTTATCCTCAACGTGGGATACCCCATCGACGTGCGCTTCCTGGAAAAATACGCCGTCAATGCCTGCCTGTACACCGGCCTGCCGGGGATGTTCGGCGCGGAGGCGCTGTTCCGCCTCCTGGACGGCAGGAGCAACCCCAGCGGACGGCTCCCGGACACCTGGCCTCTGGATTATTACGACACGCCGGCCAGCCGCAATTTCCTCAATTTTTCCGCCGGGGAAAAGCTGCTGCAGACCGACGACCCCGTATGGTCGCAGATCTGCTATGAGGAGGGGCTGTATGTCGGGTACCGGTATTTCCTCTCGTTTGACAAGCCGGCGGCCTTCCCCTTCGGGTATGGGCTGTCCTATACGGAATTTGAGCAGCAGGTCACGGACTTCCGCGTGGAGGTTGACCGGGTAAAGGTAACGGTCGCCGTCAAAAACACCGGGGACAGGGCCGGGAAAGACGTGGCGCAGCTGTATGTCTCCAAGCCGGACGCCGGCCTGGAGCAGCCGGCGGCGGAGCTGGCTGCTTTCGGCAAGACGGCGGTGCTGGAACCCGGCCAGGCGCAGGCGCTGTCCCTGGAAATCCCCCTGCGGCATCTAGCCAGCTACCGGGAGAGCACGGCCGAATGGGTGCTGCTGCCCGGCCGGTATACCGTTTCCCTCGGTCGGCACGCCGGCAGCCTCATCATAGCCGGCAGCTTTCCGCAGGACGGGGAGCGGATATTCCAGAAGGCCGCGCGGCGGGTGGCCCCGCCCCAGGTTTTCGATGAAATCAGCCGGAAAAGCGTCAAATCCTGGCCCAAGGGGGACGGCACCTTCACCTCTGCGGAACCGCTGCTCCGCAATCAGCTGGGGCACTTTGTCCCGCCGCCGGCCCCGCTGCCCAAGGCGGAAGCCTCCATATCCTTTGGGGAGCTGGCGGCGGCTCCGGAGAAGCTGCCCGATTTTGTGGCCCAGCTCACCGACGACGAGCTTTGCCGCCTCCAGGTGCTGTGGAGCACCAGCTGGCAGATGAATGAAAAAGGGGTTGCCGGTATCATCAAGGGGCTGCAGAAATACGGGATGCCGGATTACGTGCTGGCGGACGGGAACAACGGCGTCAATGTCGCAAGGCATAATATCGGGATGCCTTCCAGCTGCATGGTGGCGGCCTCCTTTGACACGCAGCTTGCCTATGACGTGGGGCGAGTTATCGCAGAAGAAGCGCTGGACAACGGGGTCGATCTGATCCTGGGGCCGGGGATGAACCTGCACCGGAATCTGCTCAACGGAAGGAACGCCGAATATTTCTCGGAGGATCCCCTTTTGGCCGGGTATATGGCTGGGCACCAGACGAAAGGGATGCAGGACGCCGGGGTATCCGGCTGTATTAAGCACGTGGCCGCCAACAATTGCGAGGCGGTCCGCAAACGCAGCAACAGCCTGATACGGGAACGCACGCTGAGGGAACTGTATATCCGCTCCTACGAATACGCCATGGAAATCGAGCCGGCCGACACCATTATGACCGGGTACAATGCGGTTAACGGGAAATTCTGCGACGAGGATTATGAGCTTTTAGAGGGGATTTTCCGGGAGGAACTGGGCTTTGACGGCTTTGCCATGTCGGACTGGAATTCTTACGACACGTCGGACACCAGGGCCATGGTGCGCGCAGGCATCAGCGTCCTGACGCCAGGCTCGGACGACGACAAGTACGTCGAGCCGTTGAAAAAGGCGCTGCTAACCAGGGAGATCACCCGAGGCGAATTGCAGCGGAATGTGATGCAGGTTGTGCGTATCCTGCTCCGGCGGCTGAAAATAAGGCAAAGTGGCGATTGTTCGCAATCCTAATTTCATTAGCATATAAAGGAGCCTATCATGCGTTATGAAGCCTTGAATATTGATGTGGATTATGCGTTGGCGGGAGTACCCGGCACGGGCTGTCCCACCTTGTATGCCTATCTGCGGGACGCCTCCCCGGAAATGCCGGTTCCCACCCGGCTCTTATTATTTGTCCTGGCGGCGGATATGGATCCACCTCCGATCGGGAAGCGGAACCCATCGCCCTGCAATTCCTCGGCATGGGGTTCCAATGTTTTGTCCTGCGGTATTCCGTGAAGGGACAGACGGTTTTCCCCGGGGCGTTGATGGAACTGGCCGCATCGACGGCGCTGGTGCGCAGCCGAGCCGAGGAGTGGCACATCGATCCCGGACGGATTGTGGTCATGGGATTTTCGACTGGCGGCCATCTGGCCGCCAGTCTGGGCGTTTTCTGGAAGCAGGATTTCCTGCTGGAGCCGCTTGGCCGGAAGAGCGAGGAAATACAGCCGAACGGCATGATCCTAGCCTATCCGGTGATTACTGCGGGGAAATTTGTCCACCGGGATTCCTTTGTCAATCTGCTGTGAGACCGATATGAGGAACAAATCGGGCTGGTATCACTGGAAAACCAGGTATCGCCGGACACACCGCCGACCTTTCTATGGCATATGTGGGACGATCGCTTTGTCCCGGTGGAAAACAGTCTCCTTCTGGCAGGTGCACTTCGTCGAAACGGCATTCCGCTGGAGATGCATATTTTTCCCCGCGGCGATCATGGCCTGGCGCTTGCCTCGGCAGAAACCAACAGCGAAACCGAATCGGTAAAAGATTGGCCGATTTGGGCCGAGCGGTGGATCCGGGCACTTTCGTAATCCTATTTAAAGCCAAGAATTTTATAGATAAAAGCTGCAGGTGACTTTCAAGCCCAAAGCCAAATCCTTCCTTGAACCATCAAAGGAGAATTTGGCTTTTTCTTTTAGGCACTAAATAGTTGTAAAATAATTTAATTTAATTTTTTTCTAAATTGGTATAATTTTGTCTATCACCTTGCCTTGTGGCTTTGATGAAAGGGCAAAGGTGAGAGCGTATGAAAACGGACTTTTCGCTCGAAGACATCACCAGTGAATTGCTCGACTATGTGGATAAGTATTTGAAAACCGTTATCAGCAACACCAAACGCCGCTATTATCGAAACAAAAGGCGTCCCCACAAATACGGGATTGTCTTTGTCGAACTGGACAAATATGCTGAGGATCTGCACTATGATGACCCAGGGCTTGAACAGGTGCTCTGCCAACTGATCGACGTGCAGGGAATTAAAATACCCGTTTTAAACCCGGAATTGGCCGATGCCTTACGGAGTCTGACGGAAACACAAAGGCTAGTGTTGCTGAAAAACGTCGTTCTCAATGTTCCTATGAAGCAGATCGCCCTTGAGCTTGGCGTGAGTATTGGCATGGTGGAAAAACATAAGAACAATGCCATACGCGCCATAAAAAGGAGGATGAGCGTCGATGAAGAAAAGTAAGAATAACCAAGACTATCCGGTACCATCGGCCGAACTGGTTCTGGATCTAATTCGCTCGGCTCCGGAAACGGACAACAAATTTCTTTCCTTTTACAATCTCTATATCGGCAAAGCTGCCGTCGAGCCTGTGTATGCGGACGATGGATGCTGCTGCGGTACCCGTTTGAACGAAGATCTCCGGCAGGAAATTCTTATCACCTTCGTGCAGAGTTTGATACCCCTGCGCAGGAAACTCATCCGTTATCTGAACGGCGAGTGTGTTTTAGTTCTTATCGTGCCGCCGCCCGTCTCATAGGGCGGTGAGGCCGGTAAGATAGATACCCCTTTGGAACCTTGACAAATATGCCGGAAGGCATCATGGTAATATGCCGCGGAACGATCCGGGGAGCGCGTTAAGAGCGACAAATCCGCTGCAAGACAGAGCAGCGGCGCGACGATCTGGAAGGCACTTGCCGCAGGAGCTTGGCGGCGCCGTCTGTGGACGGTCGTAACGATTTTTGTTATGAAGCGGTTCTCTCATGGAACTTTGTGCATCCGATGCACAAAGTCCCGGAGAGCTGTCGGCCGCCGCGGTGTATCCCTCTTGGTGGGACCGAAAAAACCATATGAGTCTAACAACCGGAGGTAAATTTTGCTTCAAGGAGCTGACAAATCCATGGAACAGAATATTGATCAAATCAAAGCAATCATCAGTTCAGACTCCGATATGGCAGAAAAAATCAATGCGATGCCCTATAACTTGCATCTGGAGGATCTGATCGAATTTTTTGGTTTCTGTGAATCGACCACTCGGAAGATCACACAGCAGCCCGGCTTTCCTTATGTCAGAACCGGTATCTGCAAGCTCACCGTACCTAGGCCGCTGTTTTTGGAATGGTATTTTTCCAACTGTCTCTATCGAAAAAAAGAAGCAAACGAAATTTGACAGGCTAAAGTATTTCGTATTATGCTGATAAGCAGATAGGAAACTTGTACCTTGAAAAGTGCATATCTGCTTATAAAAGATGTCAAATTGCTTCAACAGTCAAAACGAAAGGATTGTTGAACAATGAGCAAACCACGAGATATGAAACAGGAATTTTCAGATCGCTCCTGCCAAAAGAGAAAGAAGTCCAGAAACGGTACCGGCTATGTCCGGCCACGCAGTGATGGGCGGTGGGAAGGCCAGTATTATTTTGAAGGGGAGAGAAAAAGCTGCTACGGCAAAACGGAAGAAGAGTGTCAGGGCCGGCTCAACGTCATACTTGGAAAAATCTATTTATCGGTTTATGTTGAGGGAAGCCAAATGCCATTATACGCCTATCTTCACAAATGGCATTTGGACTATCTCGATGTCAGGCCATCCACACATATCAATTACGACACCTATATTGAAAAACACATCTTCCATTCCCGCCTTGGCAGCATTCCTTTAAAAAAGCTGTGCTTGGATGACTTTGTTACTTTCTTCAGGGAAAAAGAAGTCTCCGGACGGCTGGACAACAAGCCGGGCGGCTTGGCTCCAAAAACGCTAAGGAATATACGGAATATGTTGTCCGAGGCACTGGAATTCGCCATTAACAATCTGCGCTGGCTGGAATGGAACCCGATGGCCGGCTTGAGAACCCCAAAAGTCACTCTTCCAAAAATTCAGGTGTACACGCAGACAAACCAAGACAGCATTGAGCTGGCCGCGTTAAGCCATGAAAACAAAAATGCGCTGCTGGTCTTAATCGACTTGTACACGGGGCTGCGGATCGGCGAGCTGTGTGCGCTGTCGTGGTCTGACTTTGGCCCAGGCAGAGAATATTTTGATATTTCCTTTATTCTGGAGCGCCTGTCCAAAAAATGGGCAAAGGATCGCTCCGAATATCGGCAAATCCCGATTGCCGGTGCAAATCCCGATGCCGTCACCGCCCTCTATTTAGGGCCTCCTAAAACCGAAAGCGGCAGGCGGCGCATCCATATGTCTGAACAGGCTATCTCCGCATTTCATGACATTGAAAGGCAGCAAAGATCACTCGGCCTCTATAAGCCGAACGGATTTGTCTTTCGTCAGGAAAACGGGAATCCATATGAGCCGAGTTCATACCGCAATCTCTATCGAGATGTATTGTGTCGAGCAAACGTGGATTATCAAAAGTTCCATACGCTGCGCCATACCTTTGCCACCAGAGCGTTTGAATTGGACTTCGACATCCCCACACTGGCAGAAATCCTGGGGCATGCTCAAAAATCCACCACGGAAAATATGTACGGACATTCCCTGGACGACTCAAAGAGACGAAACATGGCAAAGTTTAACCGTCGCATGGACAGAGCTGTATAAGGATTATCCCGTATAGTAAGGACCATACAGAGGAAGCGTATAAGAGGGTATTTCGACAGTAGCGGTCAAAATAGCGGTCAAATCGCCGTAATGGCACACAAACTGGGAAGGAGGTGCTTATTCAAAACTGCAGTATTCGGCAGAGCGTCTTGCAAATAAGAAGTTCGCTATAAAAATCATTTTTCAGCAAGCAATACAGCTAAGCAAAAACAAAAAAGCCCGCAAAGCCAATGGCCATGCGGGCTTGATGGTTGCGGGGACAGGATTTGAACCTGCGACCTTTGGGTTATGAGCCCAACGAGCTACCGAGCTGCTCCACCCCGCGATATGATGGTTTTTAAAAGGAAATGCGGTTCATCATGCAAATAAGATAAACCGCGGTGTGGTTGCGGGGGCCAGATTTGAACTGACGACCTTCGGGTTATGAGCCCGACGAGCTACCGAACTGCTCCATCCCGCGATATTGGATTACACAAAGGGCCCTTGCCGTCCGCTCTCTTGAGCGCTTTATTATTATACAGCATACATATAGAAATTGCAAGACCTTTCTCCTAAGTTTTTCAATATTTCTTTCCCGCTGTTTCGGCACGCCGCGCGCGGATGCGGCGGGAGCCCGCCTCTCCGCCGGCCCCCGCTATCCTCCCGTCCCTGTCCCCGCCCCTTGGCCGGGATCCGCCGGGACGTCCCCGTCCTTTTCCAGCTCGTTGAGCAGCGCATACAGTCCCTCCCGGCTGAGCATCCCGTTCAGGACCGACAGCATCCGGCTGGTGGAAAGCCGGCTGGGCAGCCCAAGGCGTGCCAGGAGCTTTTGCCGCCGGGAGGCGCTGTCCGGCCCGCCGGTCAGCCCCGCTTCATACAGGTCCAGCCGGGTGAGGGCGGAGCCCGCGGCGCCGCCAGCCGCCGGGGCCGGGCCGTCCAAAATGGTCGCCCCGGCGCGCCGCAGCGCTTGGCACAGCGTCTCGCCGTCCATCCCTTCGACCCCGAGGAGCCCCTCCTTGGACGGCGCGGCTTTGCGCCGCTCCTTGCCGCGGATTTCCGGCACATACGCGTGCTTTACCTGCTCCGGCGGGATGCTGCCCGCCAGATGGCGCCGGATCACAAAGCCGGCGGCGTCGCTGTCGGTCAGCACCAGCAGCCCCCGTTCCGCCGCCAAGCGGCGGAGGAAGGCCATCTGCTCCTTATCCTGGAAAATTCCGAAGCCGTGGGTTTCAATAATCAGGCCGTCGACCACCGATTCCAGCCGGATCTTGTCGTACTTGCCTTCCACCACGATCGCTTCGCGCACACGGATCACGGCGTTTCCCCCTTTCCTCCGAGCCGGCGGCTTCAGCGGCCGTGGGTGCGGCCCAGCAGGATCAGCTTGGCCGCCGTCTGCTCCAGCACCACCCGCTTATCGGTGCGGGAGGATTTCAGCTGCCGGTCGGCGCCGGCCAGGACCTCCAGGCTCTCCCGCAAAACGGGCAGAGGGATGGCCGCGCTGTCCCTTGCCGCATTGCGCAGCCGGAATTCCTTGCCGCGATAAGCGAAGACACTGCTCAGGCTCTCCGCCTGCTGCCCGGCCGCCCGCGCCACCTTCGCCCGGTAAAGGTCGGCGTAGGCGCCCGACAGCACCGCCAGGATCGCCACCGGTTCCTCCCGCATGGCAAACAGCCGGTCAAGGATGGCATACGCCTTGGCATAGCTCCCCTGCAGCAGCGCCTTGGACAGGTCAAAAACCGACGCCTCAAGGTTCTGCACGCCGAGGGCTTCAATGTCCTCCCGGGTGATTTCCCGCCCCTCGGCATAGGCGCTCAGCTTATCAAGCTCCCCCAGCAGCAGGTTGAGGTCGCTGCCGCAGCGCTCCTGCATCCGCCGGGCGTTGTCCTGGGAAAGGGAGCAGCCCCGCCGGGACGCGCCGCTGCACAGCAGCTTGGTGATCTCCCCCGCCGTCCTGCGCGGGAAGTGAACCGCCGCCCCCGCCTTATCCGCCGCGGAAAGGAAGGATTTCCACTTGGCGTTTTTCTTCACGTCGGCCTCGACCGCGTCCAGCCAAAAGACCAGGACGCAGCCTTCGGGCGGGTCTCTGAGCAGCGAAAGGAGCCGTTCCTGCCCGGCCGCCCCGGCCGAAGCAAAGTCGAGGTCGCGCACCACCACGCATTTCCGTTCGGCCATCACCGGCAGGGCCTCCGCAGCGTCCTCGATCTCGTCAATCGTGCAGGACTGCCCGTCAAATTTCTGCAGGTTGAATTCCGCCAAAGCGGTTTCCCCCACGGCCTTGGCGGCAATCTGCGCCGCATAATGCGCGGTCAGATAGCTCTCCTGGCCGTACAGGAAGTACACCCGCGCAAATTGCCCTTCCTTCAGCTGCTTTTTCAGTTCGGCTTCGGTTAGCTGCATAGCGATCCCTTTCCGTTTTTACTCTGTCCGCCGTTGCCTCAGCCCGGCGCCTCCGTGCGGCGGCTTTCCCGGCCGCAGGCACGCTGCCGGCTCATTCCGGCCGCTGCCTGCCGCATACCGTGCCGGCTTAGAAACGGGCGAAACTCACATCCCCTTTGCCCCGGGTGTAGACCGTCACCTCTTCTTCGGCCGTATTCTCCACCGGGTAAACGCCCCGCGGCACGCCCTTTTCCGCGAAGGGAAGCATCTCCGCATCCACCGAAAGCACGCCGGCCTGGGTGGTCAGCGCCTCCACATGGCGCGGGGCCGCGCCGGCGAATACCGCCAGGTTGGTCTGCCGCTGCCCGGCATCAAGAGAAGCGGCGTTGCCTCCCGGCGGGCAGAACAGGATGCGCGTCCCGCCGAGAGTCAGCCGCAGGAACCCATCCGGCAGCCGTTCGGCCCGGCAGTCGCCCCAGAAGGAGACGACGCCCTCGTCAAGATACAGCGTCTGCCCCTCAATCGGGAGAGCCTGCAGCGTCTGGCGGTAGGCGCCTTCCCGGCTGGTGATGAGGTTTTCCACTGAAACGGCATGGACGATCAGCGGGGAGCCAAAGGCGCTGCCGTCGTCCGCATCGGCAATCAGCAGGAAATCCAGCGACCGCTGGGAGCCGCTGCGCAGGATATACGAAGCCGCTTCGGCGGCTTCCTGCCCGCCCATCAGGACCAGGCCGGTGCGGCCGTCCCGTTCCACCACCACCGCGGCGGCGCCGTAGGAAGGCAGCACCGTCAGGGTGGTGACGCCCCGCATAAACACGCCGTTGGCCAGGATGCCGCCGCACAGCGCGATCACCGACCAAAGCGCCGCGGCCCGCAAGCCCCGTTTCCCTAAGAGGCAGTATCCCGCCGCGAGGAGCGCCAGCGCCGCCGGGATCCCGACCAGCAAGAACAGCCGGTCCGTATCAACCGAAACCGCCGGCAGGGAATCGAGTGCCCGCGCTATCCAAAGGAGGAGGCGGGCGGCCGTTTTGCCCGCCCAAAAGGCCGCCTCGGTCAGCACCGGCACCCCGGCGAGGGACAGAAAAGCGCCCAGGCAGGCAGCCGCCGTGACTACGGAGGAAAGCGGAACCAGCAGGAGGTTGGACAAAGGCGAGAGGAGCGAAACGCTCCGGAAAACCACCCCGATCACCGGCAGGGTGGGCAGGGTCGCCGCCAGCGTCACCATGACCGCGTTCACCGGCCGGGCAAGCAGCGCCCAGACGCCGCCCTTTTCCTTCAAACGGCCGGCCGTCGCCCGCTGGAGCGGCGGGTGAAGCACGAGGATGCCGAAGGTCGCCGCGGCGGAGAGCAGCAGCCCGACATCGCACACCGCATAGGGATTCGGCAGGGTGATGACCAGCAGCGCCAGGCCCAGGGAGTTGAGGCTGTCCGGCTCCCTGCCGAAAAGCAGGCCCAGCAGCATTACGATGCTCATCACCCCGGCACGCACGGCCGAGGGGGTAAACCCGGTCAGCGCCACAAACAGCAGCACAAACCCCGCCGTCAGCAGGGCCGACGCCCGGCGCGGCACCTTGACAAAGCGCAGCAGGGCCAGCATCAGCTGGGCGAGCAGGGCGGTGTGCAGGCCCGACACCGCGAGGAGGTGGGATATGCCGAGCGCACGGAACATCCGGGTGGTCTCGGCGGAGATCCCGCTCGTAAACCCGAAGGCCATGCCGGCCATCACGTCGCGGACGTCCTCCATCCCCGGCTGGGAGTAGATGGCCATCCGAGCCGCGCGGCGCAGGGCCAGCACCTGCGCCATAAGCGGCCGGGACTCCGGCGGGGTAACGGTGACGCTCTCCTCCGCATTGTAGGAGGCCGGCACGATGTCCAGCATAATCCCCAGCGACTTGTCATAGTCGTAGATCCGCCCGCCGGGCTCCCGGACGGCGGCGACCTCAAAGTCCCCTTCAAGGATATCGTACGGTTCGCAGTCAATCCCCCAGGCCCCGGCATTCAGCGCCAGCTTGGTGCCGGCCGGCAGGTCCCCTTCCAGCACCCTCACCCCGATGCCGATCCGGTCGTCCGGGTCGGTGGAATAATTGAGGGCTTCCAGCTTCAGGTGCACGGTCTGCCCGTCCCACTGCTGGAGCGGGCGGAAAACCAGCGCCTCTTTGGCCCCAAGGACGGAAAAAGCGGCGAACGCGGCAAAAAGCGCCGCCATCAGCCGCTTGTTGTTCCGGAACGGACGCAGGCAAAGCCCCACCAGGAAGGCCAGCAGGCAGAGCGCCGCCAGCGCCAAGGTGAGGTTCAGCGTCAACAGGGTCCCCAGCGTCAGCGCCAGGAAAAAGGAAAAGCCGAGGACTGCCAAAGGCCGCTCCATCCGTCACCCGCCCCTTTACGCCAAGCGTCCGCCGACCACGGGGATCCCCGCGCCCGGGGATCCCCGCCGGCTTAATTTTCAAACAGGGGCAGCGGTTCCAGGTAAAAGATATCCTTGCGGTCCATGGCGTCCCCTTCCGCCAAAATCGCGCACTGACCGGCGATCCTGCCGCCGGAGCGCTCCACCAGCATCTCAAGCGCCCGCAGGGATTCCCCGGTGCTGATGACGTCGTCCACGATCAGCACCCGGCGGCCGCGGATGGCCTCCATCTCGCTTTCGTCAAGGTACAGGGTCTGCTCCTTATCGGTCGTGATCGAGCGCACGTCCACCGAAATCGGGTGGGACATGTACAGCTTGGGATATTTGCGGGCGATAAAATAGGGCTTGCCGCTCTGCCGCGCCATCTCGTACACCAGGGGGATGCCCTTGGCCTCCGCGGTGATGAGCACGTCGAATTCCGGCGCTTTCTGGAGCAGGGCGGTCGACGCGGCGACGGTCAGCTCGACGTCGCCGAAGATAACGAAGGCCGCGATGCTCAGATGCTCGTTGAGCCGGCACAGGGGCAGGGTGCGCTCCAGCCCGGCGATGGTCATGGTATAGCTGCGGGATGCGTTCGCCTTTTCCATAGGGGATGCCTCCTCAAAAATAACGGCCGTAGTCCGGCTATTTGGCCCTGGCGGCCGCCTTCATCCGCTGTTCGCGGGACAGGATGACCTTGCGCAGGCGGATCGACTTCGGCGTAACCTCCACCAGCTCGTCGTCGTTGATGAATTCCAGCGACTGCTCCAGCGACAGGGTGGTGGGGGTGGTCAGCCGCAGCGCGTCGTCCGACCCGGCGGCACGGGTGTTGGTAACGTGCTTTTTCTTGCACACGTTGACCACGATGTCCTCGCTTTTGGGGGATTCGCCGACGATCATCCCCTCATAGACCGGCACGCCGGGGCCGATAAACAGGGTGCCCCGCTCCTGCGCGTTGTACAGGCCGTAGGTGGTGGTTTCGCCGGTCTCAAACACGACCAGCGAGCCCTGCACACGCTGGGGGATTTCGCCCTTATACGGCTCGTACCCGTCGAAAACGCTGTTCATGATGCCGTTGCCGTTGGTGTCGGTCAGGAACTGCTGGCGGTAGCCCATCAGCCCGCGGGACGGGATGCGGAATTCCAGATGGCTCATCCCGGTGTCGCGGGTGCCCATGTTGAGGATCTCCGCCCGGCGGGAACCCAGCTTCTCCATGACCGCGCCGACGTACTGCTCCGGCACCTCAATCATCAGCAGCTCCATAGGCTCCAGCGTTTTGCCGTTTTCGTCCTTTTTAAAGATGACGCGGGGGCGGCTCACCGCGAATTCGTAGCCCTGGCGCCGCATCGTTTCAATCAGGATCGACAGGTGCAGCTCTCCGCGGCCGGATACCTCAAACGCGTCGGTGGTGTCCGTCTCCTTGACCCGCATACTGACGTTGGTTTCCACCTCCTTGAACAGGCGGTCGCGCAGGTTCCGGCTGGTGACGAATTTGCCTTCCCTGCCCGCGAAGGGGCTGTTGTTGACCATAAAGATCATTGAAATGGTCGGCTCGTCAATCCGGACGAAAGGCAGCGGCTCCACATGCTCGGGGTCGCAGGCCGTCTCCCCGATGTTGAGGTCGGTGATGCCGGTCACGGCGATCAGGTCGCCCAGGGAGGCGGTATCGTGCTCCACCCGCTTGAGGCCTTCAAACTGGTACAGCTTACCGATGCGGGCGTTTGCCGTAGAGCCGTCGGTCTTGCAGACGGTGACCGCCTGCCCGTTTTTGACCGTGCCTCGCTCCACCCGGCCCACCCCGATGCGGCCGACGTAATCGTCATAGTCAATATTCGAGAACAGGATTTGCAGCGGCCCGTCCGGATCTCCCTCCGGCGCGGGGACGTATTTTAAGATCGCCTCAAACAGCGGCTTCATGTCCCCCTCGCGCGCGTCCGGATCAAGGGAGGCGTAGCCGTCCCGGGCGGAGGCATAGACGACCGGGAACTCCAGCTGGTCCTCATCCGCCCCGAGCTCGATAAACAGGTCGATCAGCTCGTCAATGACCTCGGCCGGCCGGGCGCCGTCCCGGTCAATCTTGTTGATGACCACCACCGGCCTCTTCCCCAGGCCGAGGGCCTTCTTCAGTACAAAGCGGGTTTGGGGCATACAGCCCTCAAACGCGTCGACCAGCAGCAGCACACCGTCCACCATCATCAGGATCCGCTCTACCTCGCCGCCGAAGTCGGCGTGGCCGGGGGTGTCGACGATATTGATTTTGGTATCGCCATACATTACGGCGGTGTTTTTTGCCAGGATGGTAATCCCGCGCTCCCGTTCAAGGTCGTTGGAGTCCATCACCCGCTCGGCCACCTGCTCGTTGGCGCGGAACACGCCGCTCTGCCGCAGGAGCTGGTCAACCAGCGTGGTTTTGCCGTGGTCGACGTGTGCGATGATCGCGATGTTGCGTAAATTTTCCCTTTTTGCCATAAATTGCCTTCATTCCTCTTGGTCTCAATTCTTCTCAATGGGTTCTCCCGGGATCCGCCGGGGATTCCCGGCGCACTCCGGCGGATTCGCCGATTCAGCAGATTCATAGATTCCCGTATCAATCCGCATTAACTGATATAGTATAGCACTTTTCCGGCCTTTCAACAAGGGGTTTCCCTCGGCATTTGTCCGAACCTTGGGAAAAACGCCGTCGGAAATTGGCAAGTTTTCCGCGTACTTGCCCCCGCCGGCCCCAGCCGCCCCTGGCCGACCGGAGATATCCCTGCCCTGCGGCGGTCCTGCACGGCCGCCTCAAGGCAGGCGCAAAGAGGCCGCCGCAAACCTTTGCGCGGATGCGGCGGCCTTCCCCGGTGCGTCTTTATCCCGAAATCTGCTTTTGGGTATACGCTTCAAAGGTGAGGGGGATGGTCACGGTTTCCTCCCCTGCCGTGATGACCAGCTTCCCCTGGTCAAGGGGAGGGATAAACAGCGGCCCGTCCATCTGGTAGCTGGAGTACCACAGCCCCGGCTCGGTTGAAGCGGTCTGCGTCCCTTCGGCAATCTTGGTCCCCTCCGCGCTGGCAAGCCGCCACTGAAAGCTTGTCCCCGCCGTCCCCTCGTCCCGGCAGACGCCGGTGACGCTGGAGATATAGGCCGTCTTCTCCTGAAGGTTCTGGGCCGTGCGCTGGTACTGCTCTATCAACTGCCGGCGGGTGGCCTCGTCGATTGTTTCTTCCTCCAGTTCCTTTTCAAGCAGCTCCTGCTGCTCTTTCAAATCGGCCAGCTCCTCCTGCTTTTCCGCCTCGGTCATCGCGCGGACCACGCAGCTTACCTCCCAGTCCCCCGCCTGCCCGTACAGGCTGTAGGGCAGCAGCTCCCGTTCCTCCTTGCCCGGATCGGAAGCGGGGGAGCAGCCGGCAAGGAGGAGCAGCCCGGCCAAAAAGGCGATCCCGGCAAACAGCCTGTTTTTTCCTGCGTTCATTCCCGTTCTCCTTTATCCTTCTTTGGTTTCTTATTCCGGCGCCGCAGCAGGACGACGGCGGCCAACCCGGCAGAGGCCGCCAGCAGCCCGCCCAGGCAGGGCAGGACCGCCCTCGCATCTGGGAAAATCCCGCCAGTGACAACCATCCCCGTCATCTGCTCGGCATAGCCGATGGCATCCGCCGGCGGGGTGCTATGCCGCAGCACCCACGCCGCCAGCAGGCAGGAAGCCGCCGCCGCGGCGAGAAGGGCCGGCAAAACCGCCGCCCCTTTCTCCCGGCTTCCGTTCCTCCCGGTACCGGCGCCCTCCTCCCGGCCGTCTATCGCCGCTGCATAGGCCTTTGGCGGCCCCAGGCGGTCAACCACCCGCTCGGCCGGTTCCCCATGTTCCCGTGCGGAGGCAAACGCCTCCCGCAGGTCGCGGAGCGCGGCAGCCTTTTGCCGGCGGGGCAGGCGCAGCGCCCGTCCCACCCGGCGGATGTATCTCTCTTCCGGATCCGGTGTCCCACACCTCACGTCGGTCCCTCCTATCCACCAGGCCCCAAAGCGCCCCTTTTAGCCGGCTCCATCAAGGAACCGGTTGACATAAGCGGTGTACTCCCGCCAGAACGCGGTCATCTCGTCCAGCGATTTCCGGCCCTCCGGCGTGAGGGAGTAATACTTCTTCAGGCCGCCGTTTGCCTCCGAGGATGCCAGGCGGCAGCGCACCAGGCCGGCGTGCTCCAGGCGGTACAGGATCGGGTACACCGTCCCCTCCCGGGCATGGCCGAACCCCTCGCCGCCGTTTTGGTTCAGGGCGGCGAGCAATTCATACCCATAGCTTTCCTTCCTGGCGATCAAGCGCAGAAGGATCAGCTCAAGGGAGCCCTTTTTGAACTGCCGTATATAGTTTTCCTGCGCCATGGATCGGCTCCCTCCCGCCGGACCGGTCACGGAGACGCCCGGCCAGCAGCGCCTTACAGTATTTAGTAATACAAAGTAGCAAGGGCATTATACCGCATCATGCGGAGCCTGTCAACCGGGACGGGGTTAAGCGCACAGCAGCAACAGCAGCTGCGCAAAGGGATATACCCACCAGATCAGGCCGTCCAGCTGATGCATCTGGCAGAGCACGCCCAGGCCGTACACCACGTCCACGGCAAACAGGGCGAGCGCCCCTGCCGCTGCCGCCGAGCGGACCGACCGTTCCGACCGGGAGCAGGACCAGACCACCGCCAGCATGCTGCCGGAGGAAAGGGCATACAGCACGCAGAGCGCCACCGCCGCCCCGCCCGGATAGGTGCCGCCGGTGACCATCGCCACCATCGCCGCGGCCAGGAACGCCAGGGTAATCACCACCGCCGCCCCAAACGGCGGGGTGTACAGGGGGTCCCGGTTCCGCCGGATCAGGGAGGCATACGCCGCCGTATACCCGGCGCGGCCCAGGCTGAAAAAGGCCAGCCCGGCCAGCAGCGGCGGGAAGGGGAGAAACCGGCCGACATCTAAAAAATTGATCGCTAGCGCATCCCCCAGCGCGCAGCAAAGCATCCCCGCCGCCGCCAAAATCCGGGCGCGGTTGGGGAACACCAACGCCAGCACCGCCGCCAGCAAGAACAAAACCGCCGCGAGCACCATCTCCCCCGGCAAGCCGAACCATTCAAAAAACCGGTCCATATTCTCCCCCTTTTCCGCGGGCCTGCGGAACGCGCCGCGCCCGTCCCCGCCGCGCCCTTCGGCGGCCCATTTTCCTGACGGCATCGCCGCTTTGTGCGCCGATCCCTGCCGTCAGTCCGCCGCAATCGGGGCCACCGCCGCGCCGGCGGCCGCAACCAGATCTTGCGGGCGCAGCTCAATCTGATGGCCGATTTTCCCCGCGCTGACGATCATGGTCTCCACCTGCCGGCAGGAGGCGTCCACCACGGTGGCATACGCTTTTTTCATCCCGATCGGGGAACAGCCCCCGCGGATATAGCCGGTCACCCGGTTGATATCCGCCACCGGGATCATCGCGACCGCCTTCTGCCCCACGGCCCGGGCCGCCGCCTTCAAATCCAGCTCCTTGGCCACCGGGATCACGAACACAAAATAATCCCGGCCCGCCCCTTGGGTCACCAGTGTCTTGAATACCCGTTCCAGCGGCTGGCCCATCTTCTGGGCCACCGCCACCCCGTCAATCTTCCCGTCCGCGTGGTCGTATTCATGGGCGGTATACGCCACCCCCAAGCGGTCCAAAATCCGCATCGCGTTGGTTTTTCCCTTGTCCGCCATGGTTCCCATCACCCTTTGACGGCGGCGTTTCCCCGCCGCCGGTAAATTGCCGCTTCCAGTATACCCCAACCGGCGCCGGAACACAAGGGGCGGGCGGGAAAGACGCCGCCGCCCTTGCCCGCTTTGCCGGCACCGCTCCAAAAAAAGCGGGCCATGGTCTCCGGCTGTCCCGGAAGGCCATGGCCCGGAATGGTCCGCCCGCTTGGCTTGATAGGGGGGAAGAGGATGCTTGCCGCAGGGAACTTCCGCCATTCCCGCAGACGGCTTAACAGATGGACGAAAAAGGCGTTCTTCGTCCGCCCGGCTGTCCGCTCCGTCCACCCACTTAACAGGCGGAGCGGCCCGCCGCCTCACGACGTACTCCCTCCGCCGCCCCGAGAGAGCCGTCCTGCACCTTTTCCACCAAAAGAAGCAGGAATTTCGCGTTGGACAGCCGCCCGGCCCCCTCTTCCCTGTCTGTCAGGATGCGGAGCGCGGGGCTGTCCTTCTCATAAATCTTCCGGATGGTCTTGCGCACCGCACTCTCTACACATTCCGCCGTCGTATCGCAGCGGCGCGCCACCTCCGGGTATACCACCTTTGTAATTGAGCAGGGCATCTTTTCCTGCGACAGGATCTCCGCCGCCTCAATCATATACGAAAACCCCCGGATATTCGGCGGCGTGCGGAGCTCCCTCAGGGCCCGCCTCAGCTTGTCCCGAAAGTTCCCGGCAGGCAGGCCGCGGCAGCCGGCTCGGCAAACCAGAGGATGCGTTCCTGCAAATCCTCCAGGCTATACGGCTTGAGGATGTAATAGCAGGCCCCGAGGCGAAGGGCGCGCGCCGTGATTTCCTCCGTATTGACCTGCGCTGTAACGATGATGCGCGGCGGCCGCGGAAGGGGCGCATCCCGTATCCGCACCAAAACCGAAATGCCGTCCAGAAGCGGCAGGATCAAATCCAGCACAACAATATCCGGCTGCTTCTCAAGCACCATGGCCAGCGCCTGCATCCCGTCGTGGGCAACGCCGCACAGCTCCAGCTCAGGGGACGCTTGGAAAAAATCCGTCAGGGCGGAACTCAGCTCCCGCTCGCTTTCCGCAATTAAAAGTTTTGGCCTTCCCATGGTCGTCTTCTTTCATTCCTCCTTTTCGGCAAGGGAGAGCTCTCCTAAAACAGGCCGTGAATGGTCTTGAGCACATCGACAGCGACGCCGCGCCAACACTCCGGCCCCACCGCATGTTCATACAGGTATGTCGCCAGGCCCTTGGCTTCTTCAAGGGAAGCCGTCAGCCCCTCCTGCGCATCCGACCAGCGGATACCACCGCATTCGGATTCCAGCCGCAGGCCGTATCCCCGTCCCTCGTCCGACAGCAGCTCATAGGTAACGGTCTGCGCTTCCTGGATCCCCCGGATTTCCGAAAAGCGTTTTGTGTAGAGAATGCTTTGCCTGTTAACCATACGAAATTTTAACCTCCCCAGATATCATTGTATTGCCTATTCGAATTGGCCGGCTTTTAGTTTAGCGAGCGAAGGAAAAATTTACAATGAAAATTTTTCGAGAATTTTCGGCTATTTATCAAAATTGTGGTTTTTCTTCACATTTATCCTTGGATTTTCGCCGGTTCTCGCCCTTTTTCGCCTCTCTTTGCCCTTTTCTGCCCTTCCACGCTCCCTCCATAGCATTCCAAAAAAAGGGAGAATTCCACAGGATTTCCACCGCACAAACAAACGGCGCCCCACCAGCCTCCCGTTGCTCCGGCCCCGTCCTTAAGCAGCGGCCCACCGCCCATCCGGCCGGTTCATAAGCCGTCAGGGAAATCCGGCGGCCCGTCGGCGGCTTATACGCCTTGTAAAAGCGGAGGTGCCGGCGGTGCTCAGCGTCCGGCGAAAGGCCGGCCGCCCTCGCATACGGCTATTGTACCTTTATATATACCGGACTGTCGAAAGGCCTGTTTTCGCTGTTTGGCAGCGATCCAGCCGTTTTGCTCCAATAACCATTCATAAAATCCAAATATTTCCGCTATTCCCTATAAGCTGCGCAAATTTTAAGATATGAATTCTGCCGATTTCACCAAATACCAAAAACATCGCCTTTTAAAAGCACTTGGGTGTCCAGCTGATTGGCGGCGGGCGAAGGTGAAAGGAAATATCCCGCAGCGGGATGCAGCGGCGCCATTGCGCAATCGTTTTCCAACAGGCCAAAAAAGCACAAAGCGCGGATAGGATTTTATGCAAAAAATTCAACCATCTGTTTAGATCAAAAGGCATTCCAGGGGAAGGGCGCGCGGTCGGCGCAAGGGAAAAGGAAATGGGGCTCCGCTTTTCCACCAAAAGCCGCGAACCGGATCCTCCGCTGATCGGGCGATAAGCGGAGGAATTTTCGAGTTATCCCCTTTTCCACGTTGAAAACTTTTTCCTTTTTCCACATCCGTTTTTTCTGCTCGAAATAGGATGCCTCACGGCGGCAATTCTTTGCATTTTTCGAAAAAATTTTTTTGAAATTTGCTTTTTTCCGCCCGGCTCCCCACGAAATCCCCTTTGATTTGTGTACTATTTTCACTTATCCCACTCTGTTTTCAGCTAGACGGGAACGGAAAACGTTCGATTTTCGTCGATTTTTGGCGATAAATTTTTAAGGGTTCGGGGCCTTTTCGCCCTAACAATGTGAAGGTCTGTCGGCGCGGGTCCCGCCTCGGCGGTAAAACGGATGCGCTTCAGCCCGTCCTAGTCCCCTTCCCCCGCATACAAAAAGGGAGCGGCAGCGTCGCTCCGACGCTGCCGCTCCTCTATTTACCGATCAAGTACCTTATCCAAATGGGCGCGATGGAGCGCCGATTTCACCGGAATATACAGCACCACCGCCACCAGGATGGACGCCACGCCGTTGATAAACGTGGCCGGCAGGCTTGCCAGCGAGGAGAGCATGGCCGCCTGCCATTCCGCACCAGCCAGCATTCCCATCACCGTCCCTCCCAGGAACTCCCCGACCACGTTCCAGGCAATCCCCGCCGCGGCCCCCAGCAGGGTAAACAGCCGCTCATTGGTTAAGGAGGGCAGGCGCAGCGAAAGCAGCGCCGCCGCGCCAAGCAGGACGCCAAGCGCCAGCAGGAAGCCATAGGCAAGCGAGGGGACCGGCTGAAAGGCTGCCGCCTGCGACAGCTTGCCGATAAGCAAAACGGCGCCGATGGCCAGCGACGCCAGCGATGCAGCGGCCAGGCCGGCCCGCGGGCTGCGGTCGGGATGCTTTCTGCCTATGCGCGCCACCAGCCCGGTAAACAGGCCGATTCCAAATTTCAGGATCACCGTCTTCAGCGTACTGAACCCGTACCCGAAATACAGATCGTTCAGCCCCATCCCGACCGCGCCCGCCAGGCCCCCCTGCCAGCCGCCCAGCAGGAGAGCGGCCAGGATCACTACCGCGTTGCCGAAATGCAGGAACGGCTGCCCCACCGGCGCGGGGTAGGGGACGCGGAAAAACAAAACCACAAAGCTCAGTGCGGCAAACAGGGCGATCAGCACCGTCTGCATCAGCGCCCGAAAGTCCCGGTTCCGCCCTTGATTCTCCATTTTTGTGCTCACGACATACCATCCCTTCCTGCGACGGCCCATAGGCCATCGCAGATTTGCCAAATCAAACTTTAGCCACATCCGCGGCAAATGTCAAGGAACCGCCCTCAATTTGCGCATCTTGCCCGAATCCATCTTAGGAAAATATTCATAAGTTGTACATTATTTGTTTATCGTTCTCACACAAGCCTGGTGTATCATATACTCAAACGAACAGAAAGGAGGAAAATCCGTTTGAACGAAAACCAATCGGCCAACGTCCTTGTCTGCGTAACCGACCAGCTGTCCTGTGAACGGCTGATCCGGGCCGGCGCCGCTTTGGCGCAGGAGTACGGCGTCCCCGTCCATGTGCTCAGTGTCCTGCCGGAGGGGCTGGTATCCCCGCAGACATCCAAGGTCTTGCAAAACCTGTACGACATCGCCAGCTCTTTGGGGGCGGAGATGACCTTCTACTTCAACAACGAACCCGCCCTGACGGCGGCCGTGCATGCCCGTCAGACCGGCGCGCTCCATCTGATCAGCGGGGCGCCGGGGGCGGACAGCAACCTGTTCATTGAAACCATCAAGGGATTGGTGCCCGAGCTCCCGCTCTCTGTCGTTGACGCGGACGGGCGGCTGTTTACCTTCCCGGCGGTTTCTCCGGCGGCTTCGTCCGCCGCCCGCTGAATCGTCCCGTTCCGGACGAACCGCGCAGGTCCAGCGGCCCTGTGTGTTGATCATACATGATGTGTAGAAGGCCTTGACTTTCTTCTCCTTTGAAATACCCTCCAATACCCTCTCAGAAAGCCCGCAGGACGTCGGAAAAGGCGCCCTGCGGGCTTTCGCATCGCCGGCCCGCCGCAAGGGCCGTTTTTTATTGGCTTTTTTGCCAATCCCCCCTTGACAAATCCCGGGATCGGCATATAATGAACATATGAACAATAATTCATATGTTCATCGATTCACGCCTCCTGCCGCGGAGGAGAAATCCGGCGGCAGGCAAGCCCCCGCTGCGGCAAACACAAGACGGCGGGGAACCCCGGCGGGAAGCCTCCCGCCGGCAAAGAGAAAGGATGCACGGATATGGAAGAAAATCGCGGCAATCTCCCGCCGGAGGCGGCCGGAGAGGGCGGCTGCGGCTGCATAGAAAAGCACGCGGGCACCATGGCGAAGGCGCGCCGGGATATGCCCGACGTGGAGGAATTGTACGACCTGTCGGAGCTGTTTAAGGTTTTCGGCGACACCACCCGTATCCGTATCCTCTGGGCGCTGTCCGAAGGGGAAATGTGCGTCTGCGATCTGGCGGAGCTGCTCGAAATGGGGCAGTCGGCCGTTTCCCACCAGCTCCGGCTCCTGCGGCAGGCCCGCCTGGTCCGCTGCCGGCGGGAGGGCAAGTCCTCCGTCTACGCGCTGGACGACGATCATGTGGAAAAAATCTTTAAGCTGGGCCTTTCCCACATTGAGGAGCAGAACCGCAGCGGGGGATGAACCCGGCGGCGTTTGGCGCGGCCTCTGCCTGCCGGCGGCCGATCCCCCTATTGTTCCAAAAGAAAGGGTGTTCTTCATGGCTGATGCCTCTTTAATCAAACGGAAATACCGCCTTGAAGGGCTGGGGTGCCCCAACTGCGGCGCTAAGATTGAAGCCCGGGCCGCGAAGCTCCCCGGCGTTCGGGACGCGGCGCTGAATTATCCCGAAAAGCTGCTGATCCTGTACAGTGAGAACGACCTGACGGCCGACATCCAGCGGCTGTGCGACAGCGTTGAGGAAGGGATCCGGGTGTCCCCCGCCGCGTCGGCCTCCTGCTCCGCCTCCGCCGGCCGGGGGGAAGCGCCCGCCCCTGCCCACGGCGCCTGCGGCTGCGGACCGGCGCACGGCTCCGCTCCGGGGCAGGCGCATCCCCATTGCCACGGCGGGGGGAGCCATGAGCATGGGCCGGAAACGGCGCACAGCCATACGGACGCTGCCGAGCATACGCACGAACACACCCATGACGAAAAGCAGGGCTTTCCTTGGGGGCTGGCTGCCGGCGCGGTCCTGTTCCTGCTGGGATTCCTCCCCTTCCTGCCGGACCCGGTCCCCTTCCTGCTTTACCTCGCCTCCGCCGTGGCCGCCGCGGCTCCCGTCGCCCGCGGCGCGCTGGCCGAGATCAAGGGCAAGAGCATGGGGGAAAACGTCCTGCTTGTCATCGCCCTGGTCGCCGCCTTCGCCATCGGGGAAGCCCGGGAGGGCGCGGTTGTCGCCCTGCTGTTCACCCTGGGCGAGAGGCTTGAGGATCTCGCGGTGGGGCGCTCCCGCCGCCAGATTGAGCAGCTGGCCAAAATCCGGCCGGACCGCGCTTTCCGGGTGCGGGAGGACGGGACGGAGGAGGAGATCCTTGCGGACGCGGTTCAAGTGGGCGACGTCCTGCGGATCCCGGCCCACGAACGGGTCGCGGTGGACTGCACCGTCCTGCAGGGGGAATCGGAAATCGACGCCTCCGCCCTGACCGGCGAAAGCCGCCCGGTCTATGTCTCCCCGGGCAGCGCGCTGCTTTCCGGCGCGATGAACGGCAACGGCTCCTTAACCGTGCGGGCCGACAACCGGGCGGAAAGCTCCGCCGCCGCACGAATCCTTGATATGGTGTCGGAGTCGGCCGCCCGCAAGGGGTCGTCGGAAAAATTCATCACCCGGTTTGCGCGGATCTATACGCCGGTGGTGACCGGTTTTGCCGTCCTGCTGGCGGTGATTCCGCCGCTGGCCGGCTTGGGCGGGTGGCAGGAATGGATTTACCGCGCGCTGGTGTTCCTGGTGGCCTCCTGCCCCTGCGCGCTGGTTATCTCGGTCCCGCTCAGCTTCTATTCCGGCATCGGCGCCGCCTCCCGCAAGGGCGTGCTCATCAAGGGGGGCCGGTACATTGAAGCGCTCGCCAACGCCCGCGCCGCAGCGTTTGACAAGACCGGCACCCTGACCACCGGCCGGCTGGCTGTAACCCGCATCGCGCTTGCCCCGGATATGGACCGGCAGACGGCGCTGCGCCTGGCCGCGCTGGCGGAGAGCCATTCCTCCCACCCCGCCGCCCTGGCCATCCGGCAGGAGGCGGAAGCCGCCTGTCCGCCGTCCGCCGGCGCCGAGGGCGCTGTGGAGGCCCTGTCCGAGCTGCCCGGCCTGGGCGTATCCGCCGTCATTGACGGGCGGGCGGTCCTCTGCGGCGGAAAAAGGCTGATGGACGCAAACGGGGTGGCCGTCCCCTGGCCGGACGCGGCCGTATACCTGGCGGTGGACGGAAAAGCCGCCGCCGCGTTTCAGATGGAGTCGGAGCTGCATCCCGACGCCGCCGGCGCGCTGTCCCGCCTGCACGCGCTCGGCATACGGAAAATCGCGATGCTGACCGGCGACCGCCGGGCGGAGGCCGAGCGAATCGCCGGCATGCTCGCCGTTGACGAGGTCAAGGCCGACCTGCTGCCGGAGGATAAGCTCAACGCACTGCGGGCGCTGAAGCAGGAAAACGGCACGACCTTGTTCGTCGGGGACGGCATCAACGACGCGCCGGTGCTGGCCGAGGCGGATGCGGGCGTCGCGATGGGGCTTGGCTCCGCCGCAGCGATTGAGGCGGGGGACGTGGTGCTGACCTCCGGCAGCCTGGCAAGGCTTCCCGACGCGGTGCAGCTCTCCCGCCGGGTAATGGGCGTGGTCCGCTTCAACATCGCCTTTGCCATAACGGTAAAGGCTGCGGTCCTGATCCTGGCCGCCGCCGGCTTCGCCCCGATGTGGGCCGCCGTCTTCGCCGACGTGGGCGTTTCCATCCTTTCGGTGCTCAACGCCGCCCGGCTGTTCTTCCAATAAGGCAGCGCCGGCAGCAGCAATCTATACGTCAAAGCAAAATACGGCAGCCTTACGGCGGTTTTGAAACCACGAATTCAAACCGCCGTTTTCCTTTTGAAAAAGGAGAATACGGGGTGCCCTGAAGCTGTCCTTTTTAAGCTGCGCAGCGGTTCGCGGGAGGTAGCGTTTTGTCCGTCCTGCTTTTTCAAAAGCTCCCCTAACACCTCCACCAGGGAAAGAGGAAGCCCGCCATCGGATCAGCCTGGTTATGAACACGAAATGCCACAGCATATACAGGAATATATGACCACACGCTTACATGGCATTGGATCGCCAGGCGGATTCCGTTGCTCTCACTTGGGCGAAAATGCCCGGGGCCCAGGGCGGATGCCCGAGGGCCGCTCCTTATCAATCTGCGGGACGAGCCGGCAAGCGGTGCATACCCTCCAAGCAGGAACGGGGCGCGGGTTCCTCGTGCGGCTCCGCCGCCTCGGGGCCTATGGATCGGTCTGGGAAATAAACATATCCGCCGGCGGCGTTGCGGCAGACGCCGCCAGCCCCCTCCCCGGATGGCGGGGAGCCGCGGGAAGGGATAAAACGAGACGCGCCGCCAAAGGGAGGCTTTGGCGGCGCGTCTGTCTTTTTTCCTTATTTTAAGAATCCATCAACGATCTTGGCTTCGGCTTCCTCCTCGGTCAGGCCAAGGGTGCGCAGCTTAAGGAGCTGCTCGCCCGCGATTTTGCCGATCGCGGCCTCATGGATCAGGGAGGCGTCGTCGTGGTTGGCGGTCAGCTCCGGCGCGGCGCTGACGGTGCCCTCCCCCACGATGATGGCGTCGCACTCGGAGTGCCCCGTGCAGCGGGTGTTGCCGATGATGCGGGAGCGGTACTCCTGATGGGAACGGTCCCGGGCGACCGAACGGGAGATCAGGTTGACGCCGGAGCCCTCGCCGTCGAGGGTGACCTCAAACTCGGTCTTGGCCTTCTGCTCCTTTTCGGTGAGAAGCCGTTCGTGGATGATGAGCTTGGCGTCGGCTGCGAGGGAGCCGGTAGTGCTGCGATAGGTGCGGTCCACCCCGCCGATCTGGGAGGTGTCCATTTCCAGCACAGCCCCTTTGGCCAGCTTGACCTCGGTCACCGGGTCAATAGAGCGCAGCCCCCTGCCCTTGCCGGTGCCGACATGCTTCTCCTGATAGAGGACGTGGGCGCCCTCCTCAAGGAAAAAGCGGTGGATGCCGTTGTGGCGGGCGGATTCCTCGTCGTCGGTGTGGACGCCGCAGCCGGCCACGATGGTGACGTCGGCCCCCTTGCCCACATAAAAGTCGTTGTAAACCAGGTCGTCAATATCGCCGTGGGTCACGCAGGCGGGGATGTACACCCGCTCCCCCTTGGTCCCCGGCTTGATGTGGATATCCAGGCCGGGCAGATCCTTTTTGGAGGTGATTTCAATATTTTTGGTGGACTGGCGGCCGGCGCAGCCACCATCCTCCCGGATGTTGTAGGCGCCGGAGAAGCCTTCCTTCCAGTCGGAGACCAGCTCCAGCAGCGTTTGTGTAACCGATTTCATAACCGAACCTCCTCGTATAATAAGATTTGCAGACAGTTTTAAGTGCATCTGCTTACACTCTGTGCAATTTAGTAGGTTTTGGGATGCCCGTGATACAATAGCCG
>CAJFQI010000019.1 GCA_904419005.1 Candidatus Avimonas faecium
CTTCGCCGTCCTGTACGGGGACGATGTCATCATCGGGGACGACCCTGCCTGCGGCCAGCTCTGCCGCGCGTATGAGGAATTCGGCCTTGGCGTGGTCGGCATCAAAGAGGTCACGCCGGAGCAGATCCTGCGGTACAGCTCGCTGAAGGTCGAGGGACTGCGGGACAACCTGTACAAGGTGACCGATATGATTGAAAAGCCCTCCCCGGACAAGGTGCTCTCCCTGTTTTCAATCCTGGGGCGCTGCGTCCTCCCGCCGGAAATCTTCGACATCCTTGACCAGACCCCGCCCGGCGCGGGAGGGGAAATCCAGCTCACCGACGCCATGCTCGTGCTGGCCCGCACCAAGGGGATGACCGGCGTCGACTTCACCGGCAAGCGGTACGACATGGGCAACAAGCTGGGCATCCTGCAGGCGACCTGCGAGGTGGCCCTGCGCCATCCCGAGGTGGCGGACGGCTTCCGCGCCTACCTCAAGGAGCTGGCCAAGACCCTGTAAGCCTGCTCCCGGCGCGCGGCCTCCCAGCCTGCGCCGGCGCGGCGTCACAACGTATTCCAGCCCCCGCCTTTTCCCTAAGGCGGGGGCTTTTTGGAAGGGGACGAAACCATGGGTAAGACAGACGATCGGAAAAGAAACCCCCGCGGCAAGCGGCGGCTCCTTGCCCTCGGCGCCGGTGCGGCGGTCCTGCTGGCCGGGCTGACGCTGCTGCTCCTGGTCTGGAACGGCGTGATCCTGCTCAACAACCCCTCCCGCGCGCAGTATCCCGTCCGGGGGGTGGACGTCTCCTCCTACCAGGGGGAGATCGACTGGCCCACGCTGGCCGGGCAGGGGATCCAGTTCGCCTTCATCAAGGCGACGGAGGGCAGCTCCCACGTCGACGAGCACTTTGCCTACAATTACGAGCAGGCGCCCAAGGCCGGGCTGCGGGCCGGCGCGTACCACTTCTTCAGCTACGACAGCCCCGGGGCGACCCAGGCGGAAAATTTCATCCGCACCGTACCCCGCGTGCAGGGGGCCCTCCCGCCGGTGGTCGACGTAGAGTTTTACGGCGACAAGGAAAAGAACCCGCCCCCGCGGGAAACGGCCGTCCGCGAGCTGTCCGTCCTGCTGGAAGCGCTTGAAGAGCATTACGGGATGAAGCCCATCCTGTACGCCACCGAAAAATCCTACGCGCTCTACCTGGCGGGCGGCTTTGCCGGATACGACATCTGGATCCGCAACGTCCTGACCGCGCCCTCCCTCCCCGACGGCCGGGAGTGGACCTTCTGGCAGTACACCAACCGGGAGCGGCTCGCGGGGTACGACGGCAAGGAAACGTATATTGACATGAACGTTTTCGCCGGGACGGCAGAGGAATTCGCCGCCTACGCGGGCGGATGATCCCCCGCGCCCGCATCCGGACACTCAAGGGGGAAAGGGGCAAAGGCGGGCAAAGCGGGAAAGCATAACAAGGAGAGGCAAGGAGGAATTCGGATGAAAAACATCTTGATTGTCTTAGGCGGGGGCCGGCCCAAGGGCAACACCGCCCAGCTGGCGGAGCATTTCGCCCAGGGCGCCGCGGATGCCGGGCACCGGGTGGAAACGGTTTCCCTTATAAAGCAGGAGGTCAAGGGGTGCCTGGGCTGCAACGCCTGCCGCTACGGCAAGCCCTGCGTGCAGAAGGACGCCTTTGAGGAGATCGTGCCGAAAATCCAAGCCGCCGACCTGCTGGCCTTTGCCTCCCCCGTGTATTTCTGGACCATTTCGGCCCGGCTGAAGGCGTTTATCGAGCGGTTCTACCGCCTGGCGGAGCAGGATCCCGCCCCGCCCCAGGGACGGTACGAAAAATATCCCGCCAAGGACTGCGCCCTGCTGATGACGGCGGCGGACGACCTGTTCTGGACGTTTGAGCAGGCGGTCTCCTATTACCGGTTCGCGCTGGTCCGCTATATCGGCCTGCGGGACCGGGGGATGCTCCTGGCGGGCGGGTGCGGCGACACCAACGGCCCGCCGCAGATCGCTCAGACCCCGCACCTGCGGCGGGCTTACGAATTCGGGCGGAAGATTTACCGGGAATAGAAAAATCCGTTTCCAAAAACCGCGGCGGACGGAGCGCTTTGGGCGCTCCATCCGCCGCGGTTTCCTTTTGGGGGCAGGCTCTCCGAACGGCCCTTTTTGCTTTTAGGCGGCCGGACCTCCTTCCAGGAGGTCCTCCAGCTCCGCCAGCATCGTTTCAAACTCGGCCAGCGCGGCCTCCACCGGGGCGGGGGTGGACATATCCACCCCGGCGCGCTTGAGGGTCTCGGCCGGGTAATCGCTGCCTCCCGCGTGCAGGAAGGCGAGGTACCTCTCCACCTCGCTGCCGTCCCCGCCGGCCAGCAGGCTGCGGGTGATGGCGGCGGCAGCGGAAAAGCCGGTCGCATACTTGAAAACGTAAAACGCGTTGTAGAAATGAGGGATGCGCGCCCACTCCCAGCGCATATAGTCGTCGATTTCCACGTCCGGGCCGAAGTAGTCCCGCAGCAGGCCGCCGTACACCCCGCAGAGGGCCTCGCCGGTCAGGGGCTCGCCCTTTTCCGCCATCTCATGCACCTTAAGTTCGAATTCCGCGAACATGGTCTGGCGGTAGACCGTGCCCTTGAACTCCTCCAAAAAGCGGTTGATGAGGAACGCCTTTTCCTTGCGCCCCTGCTCGGTCGACAGGTCGCAGCGGCCCATCATCCCCCGCATCAGCAGGTTTTCGTTGACGGTGGAGGCGATCTCCGCCAGGAAGATCGGGTAGTCCTTCATCATATACGGCTGGGTGTCGGAATAGTAGGTGTGCATACAGTGCCCCGCCTCGTGCGCCAGGGTGAACACGTCCCCCAGCTGCCCGACGAAGTTTAAGAGCATATAGGGATGCACGCCGTACACCCCGGTGGCATAGGCGCCGGTCGCCTTGCCCTTGGTTTCGTACACATCCACCCAGCCGCCGGCCAGCAGGCGGTCCAGATCCCGGCGGTATTCCTCTCCCAGCGGGGCAAGATACTCGCGGACCATCTCCTTGGCCTGTTCGTAGGTGTATTCCTGATCCGGCATATCGACAATCGGGAGGTAGCAGTCGTAAATGTGCAGCTTCTCCACCCCGAGACGGCGGCGGCGCAGTTCGAGATACCGGTAATAGGCCGGCAGGTGGGCGCGCACCGCCTCAATCAGCCCGGTGTAGACCGAACGGGGCAGGTTGTCCGAAAACAGCGCCTGGTCCAGGCAGCTGTCAAAGCGGCGCGCCTTGGCGCCGAACACATCGGCCCGCACGCTGCCGGCGTACAGGGCGGCGATGGTGTTGCCCATGCCTGCGAAGGCGGTATGCATCGCCTGGAAGGCATCGGCCCGCACCCGGCGGTCCCGGCTGTCCCGGAACTTGCTGAACAGGCCGTCGGTCAGCTCCACCCGCCGGCCCTTTTCGTCCGTGACCTCCCCCCGCTTGAGGTCGACGCTGTCCAGCATGGTAAAGGCGGTGTCCATACTTTCAAGCGCCGGACCCGCCATCGCCAGGAGCTGCTCCTCCCGGGCGGAAAGGACATGGGCGCGGGATCGGATCACGTCGTCCGCCATATGACGGAAATCGGCCAGGGCCGGGTCGCCGTATACCCAGTCATGCAGGGTTTGCGGTTCCATCGCCGTCATTTCCGGGGTCAGGAAGGAGGAATCCTCCTGGATCTGGAACAGCACGGCTAGGGCGCGGTCGTGCATGGCCTGGTATTTCGGGTCGGCATTGTCCACGTCCATGCTCAGCTTGGCGTACATGTACACCCGCTCCAGCCCCTTTTCCATCTCCTCAAACAAAAGGAGCGCCTGGCGCAGGGTGTCCGGGCCCTCCGCCAGCCGGCCGCGGAAGCCGGCAAGCCTCCCCGCCTGCTCCTGTACGGCGGCCAGGGCGGCTTCCCATTCCGCCTCGGTGCCGTAGATATCGGTCAGCCGCCAGGTATACTCGGCGGGGATTTCGCTGCGGTTGGCATAGGTCATACGTTATCCTCCTTTACGGCGCCGGATACGGCGCTTCGTCTGTTACGGGTTAGGGCGCTTCGCCCTAAAGGCGGAAGAAGCGGGCCGCGCCGGCCAAACGGCGCGCCGCGGCTCCAGCCTCCCCTTTCCTTGGTATTATATCACACTTGAGGGAAATTTTCCGGAAAATTTTGCCTTTGTTCCATTCCGGGGGCGCCGGCGATGCGGATCCCTTTCCCCCGCAGGTTCTCCAGGCAGGCCCGGCGGTAGGCCTCGTCGTGCTCCGGATAGACGACCGGGCGGGCGCGGGCTTCGGCGAGCGCGCCCGCGTCCGGGGCCAGGGGCGGGCAGCGCCTTCCGCGGTAAGCGGGATCCCGCCACAGGGGATCCACGGCATAGCCGCGGCGGCCCATCTGGGCGATCACCCGCTCATGGTAAACCGCAAGCCATTCCGGCGGATGGCGGAACACATAATCCACCACCGCGTGCCGCTTGGCCCAGGCCAGCCCCCGCAGGGCGCAGCACTCCCGGTGCTGGCCAAGCAGCTGCGCGCGGGGCAGCCAGGGGAGCAGCGACTCATGCCAAAGGCGCAACCCGACCCCTCCTCTTCCCGCTCCCTAGTATGCGCAGGCGGGCGCGGGCCATGCGGCATAGGATGGAAAAAGGCCGCATCCGGCCCAAACAAGGAGGAACCAGCCTATGTACGACCGTGCAAAAGCCGTCGCCTACGCCCATCAGTGGGCCTATTCCCGCAACCCCGCCTATTATGATTTTTCCGCCATCGGCGGGGACTGCACCAACTTTGTTTCCCAATGCCTGCGCGCCGGGGGCGCGCCGATGAATTATACCCCCGGCACCGGCTGGTTCTACCACAGCGCGTCCAGCCGCGCCCCCGCCTGGACGGGGGTGGAGCCGCTTTACCGCTTCTTAACCGGGAACAAAGGGGCCGGGCCGTATGCCCTGCCCTCCTCGGAGAGGGACATGCGGCCCGGCGACATCGTCCAGCTTTCCTTTGACGGGGTCAAGTTCAGCCACAGCCTGCTGGTGGTGGAGATCCGCGAGGACCCCTTTTCCGCCCAGCCGGAGATCCTGGTCGCCACCCACAGCGACGACAGCGACTACCGGCCTCTGGACAGCTGGACCGGGGTCACGCGGCGCTGTCTCCACATTGCCGGCGCCCGCTGAGAACCCGCAGGTGCCGGCACAGTAGACAGGCCGGAGGGGTACCGGGCAGCCCGGCGCAAAGGAGCGGCAGATACGGAGCGGCCGCAAAATTTCCCGCGCGGCCGCCTTCGGATTTTCCCGCCGCCGCAGGGGGAAAAGGCGGGGCCTCTGCGGCTTTTCCCCTCCCCCTTCCGGCTTTTCCGGTATCCTCGGGGCGTTTCTCCCGCCTTGCCGGGGGAACGCCCCGTTTTGTATAGTGGGATGGACAGGAGGGCGGCGCTTAACCAGGCCGGGATGCCGGGCTGCGGAGGCAGGGCAGGCCGTCATCCGCCGCCCAGCTCGTACTCCGCGGCCAAGCGCCGCTCCACCTCTTCGGCGATGGCGCGTTCCAGCTCCTCAAGCCAGAGGGCGTACTGCTCGTTTTCGTCCTTCTTTTCTTGGCCGAGCCGCTCATATTCTTCCTGCCGGTAAAGGCCTGCTTCCCACAGGGCCTTCTGGTGCTGCTCGCTTCCCAGGCTCCCCAGCGAGGCGTAAAGGCGGTTCACCTGCTCCAGCTTTTGGTGGCGCTCGGCCACAATAGCCTGCCTTTCCGCGTCAAGGGAGGCAATCGCTTCCTCGTGCCGCGCCCGGCGTTCGGCGGCAGTGAGCGCGTATTCCTGCTCCACCTGCTGGCGGACGGCCTGCCGGACCTCCTCGGTAACCGGCGGCTTGGTGGGCTCCGTAGGGTCGGAGGGCTTTGCCGTCGGCCGCCGGGTGGTGGGCTCCGCAACCGGTTCTGTGGTCGGCTTCCCGCTTCCGGCGGGCGTCGCTTCGGTGCAGGTGGTCCGTATACCGCCGGAACCTTCGGCGGGGACTGAGCCCGGGGCGCTGGCGGAGGCGGTGGTTTCCTCCGCCGTTTCCGCCGCCTCCGCTGCGGAGCCGTTGGAGGGCGCGGTGGCGCCGGCCGTCCCGCCCTCGCCGGTCCCCGCGGCGGCCGAACCCGGCGGAGAAGACGGCGACGGTATCGTGCGGGCCGTCCGGATGCTCGAAATCACCAGCAGCAGGACGAAAAGCACGAGGAGGCCCAGCGCAATCCAGAAAGGCAGACCCGGCTTTCCGCCGCTTGGAGGCGTGCTGCCCGACGGCGCCCCATTTCCGGGAGCACCGTCCTCCGCCCTTGCCGCAGGGGCTGAGACTAAATGCGGATCCCCCATACGCCTCACCGCCTTTCCAAAATTTCCCTCTCTATTCTACCGCAAGCCGCGGCGGCGCACAATTTTTGCCGCGTGAAATATACACACAACCCGCATTGTCAAAGGAGGAGGTAATCATGCAGCAGATCCACCGTTCCGCACCCGCCCCTTCGCGATCGGGAGACCCGCCGCACGGCGGCAGCGAGCCTTCCCCCGCCCAGGCGGCCTTCCGGGCATGGGCGGGCCGGGCAAGGGAATACGCAAAGCGGGCGAAGGCCGGGCAGCGACTCCGGGCCGGGCATACTGCCGGCCAAGGAACCGGGCCGGCTTTGCAGGCCGCCGGGCTGCGGGAGCGGGAGGAAGCGGCCCGGGGGGAATTCGGCGCGCTGCTGGACGGCTGCCCCCTCCCCCCGCAGCAATGGTATGTGCTGTACCGGCATTACCTGCAATACCAAAGCTGGACGGACATGGCGCAGGAAACCGGCTATTCCCGGCGGTACCTCCTCCTGCTGCACGCGCGGGGGATGGAAAGCCTGCTGGAATGGGCCGGCGGAGCGGGCTCCCCTGCCGGGGACAAGGCGACGGAAAGGGGCCATGAAGGCCGCCATAAAGCCGGATGAGGGCGGCGGGGCTCTGCGCCGGAGAGGGCCGGGCGCGGGCGGCTCCACGCTGGGGCGGAACCGAATCCGGACTCGGTGCGGGCGGGCGGCAAGGGGTGGGATGCTGGGAGAAGCCGATCCGGGGAAACAAAGCCGGTATGGCTGCCCAGCGCATCCGGCGGGAGACAGCGCCTTCGGCGCGCCCCACCGGATTCCGTTTGTATTTTCCACCGGCCTATGGTAAGATAAAGCGGAACCGACGCGGCCCTGGCGCCGCGGCAAAAGCCGCCGGGCAAGGGACCGGGCAAGCCCGCCTTTGAGGGCGGCGCGCCGGAATATGGGGTATCGCCAAGGGGCGGAAGGAGAGGGAAAAATGTACCGCCTATTGATCGTTGAGGACGACGCGGGGATCGCGGCCGCCATCCAAAGGCAGGCGCAGGCGTGGGACCTTGAGGCCAAATGCGTCGCCAATTTTCACGACGTACTGGCGGAATTTTCCGCATATGCGCCCCATTTGGTGCTGATGGATATCTCCCTGCCCTTTTTCAACGGCTACCACTGGTGCAGCGAGATCCGCAAGGTGTCCAAGGTCCCCATCCTGTTCATCTCCTCCGCCTCGGACAATATGAACCTGGTGATGGCCGTGCAGATGGGCGGGGACGATTTCATCGCCAAGCCCTTTGACCAAAGCGTCCTGATGGCGAAAATCCAGGCCGTCCTGCGCCGCACCTACGACTACGGCGGGCAGGTGCCGGTGCTGGAGCACCGGGGCGCGCTGCTCAACACCGACGACGCCACCCTCTATTACCAGGGGCAGCGGCTGGAGCTGACCAAAAACGAATACCGGATCCTGCACACCCTGATGAAGCACAAGGGCAAGGTGGTCAGCCGGGAAAAGCTGATGCAGACCCTGTGGGAGGACGACAGCTATGTGGACGAAAACACCCTGAGCGTCAACGTCAACCGGCTGCGCAAAAAGCTGGACGCCGCCGGGCTGCCCGGCTTCATCGCCACCAAGGTGGGGATGGGCTACCTGGTGGAGTAATCCGGCGGCGCCTGTCTTGAAGCGGGCCGGCCCGGAGCCGCCGTGCGGCGTCCGGATACGGCGCGGGGACCAGGGATCCCGGATCGCGGATCCGGGATCCCCGCAAGAAAGAAGGCCTCCTATGAAATACCTCCGACTGTATTTGATTCGTCACCGCCGGGGCTTCCTGCTGTTCGGAGCCTTCAGCGCGGTATTTTTTATCCTGTTCCTGCTCTACCGGCTGCCGGTCGAGGCGGTCGCCTACGCGGCGGCCGTCTGCGCGTTCATCGGGCTGATCGTCCTGGGGCTGGATTTCCGCGCCTTTGTGCGCCGGCACCGGCAGCTGGAACAGCTCCGGCAGGATATCCGCATCTCCTGCGACCATCTTCCCCCGCCGGACGGGGTGCTTGAGGAGGATTACCAGGCGGTGATCCGCTCCCTGTACCAGGACCGGCAGGAGCAGCTTGACCGGCAGGAGGCACGCTACACCGACCTCCTGGAGTCCTACACCATCTGGGCCCACCAGATCAAGACGCCGATCGCAGCCATGCGGCTCAACCTGCAAAGCCAGGACACCCCCGCCAGCCGGGAGCTGCTGGACGACCTAATGCGGATTGAGCAGTATGTGGAAATGGCCATGGCGGTGCTCCGCCTTGACTCCCGCTCGACCGATTACGTCATCCAAACGTACGCGCTTGACGGGATGGTGCGGCAGGCGGTGCGGCGGTACGCCTCCCAATTCATCCGGCGGCGGATCCGGCTGGAGTATACGGCGCTGGAGGGCGAGGTGCTGACCGATGAAAAGTGGCTGGTCTTCGTCCTGGAGCAGCTGCTGTCCAACGCGCTCAAATACACCGGGGCGGGCGGCACGATCACCATCTGCCTGGAAGCCCCGCAGCTGCTCTGCATCCGGGATACCGGGATCGGCATCACGCCGGAGGACCTGCCGCGGATTTTTGAAAAGGGGTATACCGGCTACAACGGGCGGGGCGACAAAAAGGCGAGCGGAATCGGGCTGTACCTCTGCCGCCGGGTGTGCGAAAACCTCGGCCACCGCCTCTGGGCCGCCTCCGCCGTGGGGGTCGGCTCCGCCTTTTACCTGGACCTGCGCCGGGCCGAATTGGAAACCGAATAAGCCGTCTTACAAAACCGTAAGACGAAACGGGGGAAATGTAAGCCGAAGCGATGGCGGCGCATTTCCCTTTTTCCTATACTAGAGACAGCGGGGGATTCCCGCCCGGCCCGGCCCATCGGGGCCGCCGAAGGCAGAGCGCCGGCCGGGCGCCGTCCCAATCCGCCGACAGGGGCAAGACGGGAGGCCGCCGGCTTTGCCGGGCGCCCTTCCCGCCCCACATCCCCAAGAAAGGAACGATCCGATTCATGCCGATCCTAGAAGTCAGCAACCTCAAGAAAATCTACACCACCCGCCTGGGAGGGAACCAGGTGCAGGCGCTGCGGGACGTCAGCTTCAGCGTAGAGGCCGGGGAGTATGTCGCCATCATGGGCGAATCCGGCTCGGGAAAAACCACGCTGCTGAACATCCTGGCCGCCCTGGATAAGCCCACCGGCGGGTCGGTGCGGCTTGATGGCCGGGACCTGTCCAAGATCCGGGAATCCGACGTCGCCGCGTTCCGCCGGGACAACCTGGGCTTTGTGTTCCAGGAATTCAACCTGCTCGACACCTTTACCCTTGAGGACAACATCTACCTGCCCCTGGTGCTGGCCGGGCGGCCCTACGCCGAGATGAAGCGCCGCCTCGCCCCCATCGCCGAGCGGCTGGGGATCGCGGAGCTGCTGCCCAAATACCCCTACGAGGTTTCGGGCGGGCAGAAGCAGCGGGCCGCCGTCGCCCGGGCGCTGATCACCGGCCCCCGCCTGATCCTGGCCGACGAGCCGACCGGCGCGCTGGATTCCAAGGCCACCGACGAGCTGCTGCGGCTCTTTGCCCAGATCAACCGAGAGGGGCAGACCATCCTGATGGTCACCCACTCGGTCAAGGCGGCCAGCCACGCCCAGCGGGTGCTGTTCATCAAGGACGGGCAGGTGTTCCACCAGCTCTACCGGGGCAGCCTGTCGAATACGGAGCTGTATCAGAAGATCTCGGATACGCTGACCATGCTGGCGGGCGGTGAGAACGTATGAAGCACGGATTCTACCCCAAGCTGGCCCTGACCGGCATTTCCAAAAACCGCCGGCTCTACCTCCCCTACATCCTCACCTGCGCCGGGATGGTGATGATGTTTTACATCGTCTCCTTCCTGTCCGTCAACCAGACGGTGCGCGGCATCCCCGGCGGGGATACCATGCAGACCATGCTGTCCATGGGCTGCGGCGTCATCGGCGTCTTTTCCCTGATCTTCCTGTTTTACACCAATTCCTTCCTGATGAGGCGGCGCAAAAAGGAGTTCGGCCTGTACAACATCCTGGGCATGGGCAAGCGCCATCTGGCGCTGGTGCTGCTGTGCGAGTGCCTGATTGTGGCCGGGATCTCCCTGGCCGGCGGCCTGCTGTGCGGCATCCTGTTTTCCAAGCTGGGCGAGCTGGCAATGATCCGGATCCTGGACGGCTCCGTCAGCTTTTCCTTCACAGTCGACATCCGCTCAATCACTACGACCCTGGCGCTGTTCGGCGTCATCTTCCTGCTCATCCTGCTCAACTCGCTGCGGCAGATCCACCTGGCCAACCCCATTGAGCTGCTGCGCAGCGAGAGCGTAGGGGAAAAGCCGCCCAAGGCCAACTGGGCGCTGGCTCTGGCCGGCGTCCTTCTGCTGGGGGCGGCGTACTACCTGGCGGTCACCATTGAGGACCCGGTTTCGGCCTTAGTGTGGTTCTTCGTCGCGGTGGTCCTGGTCATCGTAGCGACCTACCTGCTCTTCACCGCCGGCTCGGTCGCGCTCTGCCGCCTTTTGCAAAAGAGCAAACGGTATTACTACAAAACCAACCACTTCGTGTCGGTGTCCTCTATGAAATACCGGATGAAGCGCAACGGCGCGGGGCTGGCATCAATCTGCATCCTGTCAACCATGGTGCTGGTCATGCTGTCCTCTACAGTTTGTCTTTACATCGGGACGGAGGACACCCTGCGCACTCGCTACACCCGCGACATCATGACCGACATCCCCGCCTTTGACGAGGAAGCCGCCGCGGCCGTGCGGGAGACGGCGCAGCAGGCGCTGGAGACGGAGGGGCTTTCGGCGGAAAACCTCCTGCAATACCGCGTGCTGGAAACCGCTGCTTTCCTGGACGGGCAGAAGGCTGCCATCAGCGGTGCGAGCGCTTACAGCTTCCAGCTTTCTTCTTACTCCAACGCCCGGCTGCTCTTTCTGGTTTCGCTGGAGGACTACAACCGCCTGGCAGGCGTAAAGGAAACGCTGGAGACGGGGCAGGCCCTGCTTTACAGCGCCCGGACTTCCTATGACTATGATACGATAGAGATCGAAAGCCTTGGCGCCTATGCCATCCAAAAAACCGTGCCGAAATTCGTGGACAACAGCATGGACGCCATGCAGGTCCTGCCCTCCCTTTTTCTGGTCGTCCCGGATCTTGCGGAATGCCAGCAGGCCCTGGCCGGCCTGGCAGACGAGGATGGGGAGCCGCTGGTGGGAGCCCACGAATACTACGGCTTTGACCTGGATTGCGACGACGAAACCCAGCGGGCGGTCTTCGGGCGGATCACCGAAGCGCTGCGGCAACGGCAAATTGACGATTCGTCCTTCCCGGCGGTAAGCTGCGAAAGCGTGGCTCAGGAGAAATCCAGCTTCTATTCCCTGTACGGCGGGCTGTTCTTCCTGGGGATCCTGCTGGGGATTGTGTTCGTGTTCGCCGCTGTGCTCATCATGTACTACAAGCAGGTGTCCGAAGGGTACGAGGACCAGTCCCGCTTCGCCATCATGCAGAAGGTGGGGATGACCCGGCGGGAAATCCAGAAGAGCATCAATTCCCAGGTGCTGACGGTCTTCTTCCTCCCCCTGCTGATGGCCGGGGTTCACACCGCCTTCGCCTTCCCCCTGGTGTCCAAGCTGCTGTCCCTGTTCAACCTGGTCAATATCCCGCTGCTGATCCTTGTCACCGTCGGGTGCTACCTGGTTTTCGCGCTGTTTTACGTCGTGGTGTACCGGATCACCTCCCGCTCCTATTACCGCATCGTCAGCGATGCCGACCAGGCAAAGGAGTGAGGGGATATGCCGAAATTCCTCCGCCTGCTCACGGCGCTGGCGATGGCCCTGCTCCTGATCGCGGGGGTGGGGATCACCCTGACCGCCTGCTGCCTGTTCGCCCGCTTCTTCCCGGGCGCCTCCCCGGCCTGCATCTCGCAGGGCGGGGAGGACGCGGACGAGGAGGAACGCCCGTCCGGGCCGCAGCTTGCGATCCTGTATGACGGCAAAGGCCCGGACGGCTGCCCGCCTTCCCTGCTTTTCCCGGAATAGCGCGCACACACAAACGGCATGGCGCGGAGGAACTCCGTGCCATGCCGTTTTCTCATCCGCTCCTGCGGAGAGCAATTCGCGTCTTGGCGTGGGTGCGCTGCCCGCGTTTTCTGCTCGCGGCCCTGCGGGCATAGGCCGGTGGCGTTTTTTGCACTCACTTTGGCACGCGGGCGGTTTAGGTCAAACACCGCACTAACGCGAGTGCGCGACGCGCCCACCGCAGGTGCGCGAATTGCCCGCCGCCAGGCGTCAGCGCCAGTTGCCGATGGCGATGCCGTGGAGGGTAAAGCCGTATGGGTTGGCGGCGGTCGAGGTCAACATCCGCGCCTGGCCGGTGTCACGCCCCACCCCGCCGACACACACCCAAACATAGCTGTTTGTGCTCACTCCCAGCGACACAATCGGCACGCTCGTAAAAGCGACCGGGTACGTCCAGGTGTAGTACGCCCGCTTGAGCCCCGTGTCCCCCCATGTCTCCCAGGCCGGGTCGTCAAACTCCTGCCGCACCCAGCAGACCATCCGGCCGCTGGCAAACTTCCAATAATAGCCGTTGGCGTTGCTGCCCGCCTCGGTCACATAGTCCTCCACCCCGAGATCCGCCGGGGCGGGCATCTGCGCCAGCTTGCCCGCGCTGTTGAGAGCCGCCACGCCGTTTGCCGCGCCCTTTTGGGCGGAGGGGATATACCCCTGCTCCACCTCGCTTTGGAGAAGGTCGGTATACGCCTGGTTCTCCACCCCGGAAGGCTGCACCCTCCAAGCGGCGCCGTCGTACACAAAGGTATAGATCCCGGCCGGCCAGGAAACGCTCACGCCAGCCAGCGCCGTCTGCGGCGCGACGGGAGCCGACCAATCGGAAACCGACAGGGTATAGCCCGGCGTAAAGGCCGACGGCACCTTCACCCGCACACAAAGCCCCTCTTCCTGCTCCGGCTGGGGAGAGAGCGACGCCGTGATCGCCGTCCCCTGCACAGTCCCCGGAACATAGGGGATCAGCCGGTCGTACTGGCCGATGATGCCGTTTACCTGCTGCGCCGCCGTATTGGCCTGCTGGGCGGCCGTTGATGCCGCCGATGCGGCGGTATTGGCCGCGCTGACCGCTGCCTCCGCCTGATCGGCCGCCGTCTCACCCCGCTGCGCCGCCGCATTGGCCAGAACGGCCGCCGCGTCGGCACGCTCCTCCGCCCCGGTGATCGCCTCCGCCTGCTCCCGCGCATCCTCGGCGGCTTCGGCGGCGTCGTCCGCCGCCTGCTGCGCCCTTACGATCAGGGGGGTCAAGCCGCGCACCACTTCCCGGCCATGGATCAGCCGGCCTTCCCGCGAATCAAACCGCAGCTTGCCCGCGAGGGTGTACAGGGTGAGCTGCTCCTCCCCCTCTGGATCGAGCTGGGAAATGACCAGCCGGATCTCCGCAATTCCCCCCGCCATTGTCCAGGCACGGGGCAGTGCGACGGACGCCTGGCTCTGCTCGGAAGTTAGGGTAAAGGTCTCCATCGTATCCATCTGCCCGTTGCCGTCCACAAACTCCCACCGATAGCAATAATCCGCCGACACCAGGGACGGATCGAGCTCAAACACCACCGCCGTCGCCTGGTGGTCCCCCTGCACGCCGGCATCCTGCGGCGTGCAGGGGCTTACCTGATCCGGCAGGGCGGCAAACGTCACCGTCCGGATCGCCATAGGCATTCACTCCTTTCGCTTGATGCGGCCTCCCGCCGCCTCGTGGTTGATACATGGCCGCCGCCGTGCCGCCCCCGTTAGAGGGCGCCCCTTCCCGCCGTATACCGCAGGATCAGCCGGCCGACCGCCGTCCTGCCGCGGCTGGCCAGGCCAAGCCGCAGCGACACGATCCCCGTCAGGGAAGGGGACAGGCTCCGGGCCTGCAGGCCGCCCCCCGGCGGCGTGCACAGGCGCTGCGGGTCGGGATAATCCCCCCGGTCGGTGCCGTAGGTCACAGACGCGCCGTGTTCGCTCTCCAGCCACCAGTACAGCCGCCGCAGGCTCTTGCGGCGCTCAAGCGGCGCAAGGCCGAGCTCTACCGTCCGCAGGCGGCAGGAAACCGGTTCGGTCCCTCCCTCCGGGCTGCTGTCGCTGTCCCCCGCGAGCACGGCCGCATAGCGGAGCCGCCCGGCGGGGGACCCGCCGGAATCCTCCCGGCAGAGCAGCGCCGCCCGCGTCTTGTCGGCCACACCGGCGTCCAGACGCCGCTTCCCGCCGAAATCCCAGCGGAACCACCGCAGCTCCTCCCCGGTGTTCCCGCCCGACGACATCTGGAAAAATGCGCCGTCCACATAGGACAAGGCGTACGCCTCCTGTCCCGCAACCAGCAGATAATAGCCGGCGTAATCCAGGGCGAAGGCCTGCTTCATCGCCTCCCCCGCTTTTTCCGCCAGGCGGGAAGCGATATTCCGGGTCAGCCGGGCCACCGAGGCGTTGGAATATTCGTCCGCGTCCTTGAGGGCATACACCTCCCCGCGGGAATCGGCCCAGACCAGCCGGTCGCTGCACAGCCGGATGGTGCGGGGGCAGTCGCAGCCGGCTCCCGGATAAATCAGGGAAACGGGGAAAACGTCGATCGTTCCCCCGCTGACAGGATCCTCCGCCGTCTGGGCCGTCAGGCGGTAAACCTCCCCCGGCTTAAAGACGATCAGCGCGTCCTGTAAGCAGGCAAACGCGGTGACCGGCTGGCCGGCGTCGCCGACCCGGGTGTAATTGAGCCGCGGGAAATACAGCGGGTTCTGGTTCTCGCTCCACGCCACCCGATTGGGATAGGCGGGATTCCCCCCGGCAAACAGCCGGCTGCCGGAATACATTCCCCGCTCCCCGCCGTACCAGATGCAGGCGGACATCCCCAGCAGTACCGCCCTCTCCTGCGCGTTGTCCTTAGCAGCCGTAACGGTGATGTTGTTCATCACGCTGGAATCGCCCAAGATCACCGGCGTATCGGCGGAGCCGGTCGCCGCGCAGAAGTAGAAGATCCCGGCGCTCCGGTCCAGATGAACGCGGTACGACCCGCTGGCGGATGAAACCGAAGCCCCCGCCGCCACCGTAAAGGAGAGAGCCGCCCCCTCCGGCGTCAACAGGCTCACCGTCACCGCGCTATTGTCCAGCCCGCTTTTCGGCAGGCGGTAATAGGGATGCTCCCCCGACGTATACTGCGCGCGGAACCGAGGGGTCAGCAGGTTCTCCTCCTCCAGCTCATAGCCGCCGGAGCTGCCTGACAGGGTATCGCACCCTGTACCGCCGGAGAGCAGGAGGGGGACGTATGCCCGGCTGCCGGCATCCACCCAGTCGTCCTCCGGATCCTCCGGTTCGGCCAGGAGAAGGAAGCCGCCGGTTTCCCCCGTCTTGCGGAAAAAGAGCAGCGCGCCGTTGTCGCGCACCCCTTCCCCGGACGCGCCGGTTTCGGAGAAGAAGGCGAAGGCCATCTCCTGCGGATCGTATTCCCGCACCTGGCTGACCGTCTTTTCCCCGTCGGCGCCGAGGGTGACCAGCTCGGCCGTCACGGTCACGGAATCGCTCCCACGATAGGAGAGCACCACGAATTTCCGCCGGGCGCCCGCCGCCTCGTCCGTCCCGCCGTATACCTCCTGCCGCACCGGCGCCGCCGTCTCGTCGTCTGTCTCCGGCACGGCCGCTAAGCCCGGCCGGCTGCGCAGCGCGCCGTCCTCCCACCAGAAGTTTTCGCATTCCTCCAGCCGGCCCGCCGCCTGTCCGAAGGCGCCCTCCGCCGCGAGGCCGCCGTCCAGCGCGGGGATCTCCTTCGTTCTTAAGGCGGACGCCTTCAAAGATGGATACCGCATGGCCCGCCTCCTCAAAGACACGGGCGGGGCAGCACGTCTGCCCGCCGGCCGGACGGCCGGCACGCCCCCGCCCTCTTTTGGTTATACAGCGACGCATACAGGGATTGGGCGTCCCCGTCCCCTTCCCCCTGCGCCAAAAGCATCGCCACCCCGTAGGGCATAATGTCGTTGACCGCCTGCACGGAAAGCGGCAGCGGGGCGTCAAGGTCCGCCGGCCAGTCCTCCGTTTTCCCCGGCGCTTCCAGCCGCTGCAGGTCGGCTAAGATCTGCTCGACCGCCGCCGTCCCCCGCCGGAGCAGCTCGGCGCTGTGGGCGCCGTCCACCTCGCCGTACCCGTCGGTATAGCCCAACAGCTTGAGCGCCCGGTATAACACCTCTCGTCCAGTGCGCATTCGCGCCCTCCTCTCTGAAAAAAGGGCCGCCGCAGGAATCGGCGGCCCCGTCCGTCCTCTTTCCCGCCCGGCCCTTACCGCCGCTTAATACACATAGGCGTACACGCCGCCCTCCATGCTCTGGCGGATAAACAGGTCGTAATACAGGCGGTAGTCGAACTTCCACGCGTCGGCGTTGAGGTTGCGCTCCGGGTCAAAGATGCGGACCGTCTCGGTCTTCTTGACCAGCGAGGCCGCCCGCTTGGGCAGCACCAGCAGCCCGATGCTTTTGGCGTCCTCCGCGGCTGCAAAGCCGCCCGCCGTCTGCCCGCTGGTGGTCCCGTCGTAGAAGGTGTATTTGCTCTTCATGCGGGAATCGCTCACCGGCAGGATAACGGTGTCGTTGATGCTCTTGACCCGGGTGTTCAGCCCGCCCTTGGCAAAATCCGAAACCGTGATCTGGCGGCTGAGCTCATCCGTGGTCTGGAACGCCGTCCACATCGTCGGGTTTACGAACGCCACCAGCTCCTCGTCGTATCCGACCGCGCCCTGCACCTTGCTGACCGCTTCGGTGAACATCTTATACGCCTGGCTGGCCGGCGTCCCGGTCACGGTTTGGGAATTGGTGACCGCAAGCGTCGCTAGCTTGGACAGGCAGTAGGCGTCCAGCTCCGGCACCACCTGGGTGCTGACGAATTCGCCCATCACCTGGCCGGCCAGGCCGGTCACGCCGATCTCATCGCAGTCCTGCGCGTCCAGCTGGAAGCTGCGGGCGCGGTCCATGCTCAGGGTATAGCTCTCGTTGGTCACCGTGATTGCGCCGCGGGTAAAGCCCTCGTCCCGGTCATAGCTGCCCAGGCCCGAAAATTCCATGCTGGGCACCAGCACCGTGGCCGCGCCGACGAATTTCGCCCGCAGGGCGTTGTCGGCAAAGAAGCCGGTCATCGCCTTCTGGACCACCGCCTTATCAAGGTCGCCCGTCATTTTTGAAGCCAAATTGATCGTGTTGATCGCCATAATTCCAATCCTTCCTTTCCTGTCTGCATCCCGGCCGGGGCTGCCGCCTGCCCCGGCGTCGCCCGGCCGGGCCGTTTGTCCCCCCTGCGCCGCTTAGTGCAGCGCGGCGGCGAAGGCGGCGGAGAACGCCTCGACATCCAGATCCGCCCGGGCAGGATCCCCCGCCATCGGGCCCGCGGCGGCTTTGGCCGCCTCTTCCTGCTGGAGCTGGGCGGCTTCCGCCTGCCGCGCCTGCTCATGGTCATACCGCAGCAGCGCGTCCAGCAGAGAGATTCCCCGCCGCGCGGCCAGCTCGGCCACCGGCGCGGGCAGCTCCTCCTCCCCGGCAAAGCGGCCGGGGAAGGCTGTGTCCACCTCCCGGAACTCCCGCTGCGCCGTGTCGGGCTCCCCGCCGGCGCGCCGCTCCTGCTCCTGCCGCTGGAAGTCGGCCAGCCGGCGGGCCGCCTGGGCGTTGCCGCCGCATTCCCGCAGCGCCCGCTGGTAGGCCGCCTCGTCGCTCTGCTTCAGCAGGCGGTCCAGCAGCTCCGGCACCTCGGCCCCCTCGGCCAGCGCCAGCCGCTTGAGCTTGCGGTAGCTCGGCTCAAAGGACTCAAATTTCAGCCCCTTCTGCACCAGGGGCACCGCCTGCTGTTCGGTAAAGGCCAATTCCTTTTTGTTGTATTTCGCCCGGATCACCGGCCCGGACAATTCCTGCACCGCCTCTCCGGGCAAGCCTTCCGGAAGCGTCTCCGGAGAAGGGATGGCGCCCTCCGTCCCGGCTTCCGGTGTCAAATACGCCGCCTGCTGCTGCGCCGCCTCTGGCTGGGCGGCCGGCGCCTCGTCGATTTTCCGGTCTTCCTGCATCGCTGGTATGTCCTGCATTCTGCACCCTCCTTATCCATTTCCCTGCGCGCGGGGCATGGCGGCCGCCGCGCCGTCTTGGGTCTCGGGGGGATTGGCCCCCTGCCCCGTCTGCCGGGCGCGGAGCTCCCGGATCAGCTCCTCCCGGCCCGCGACCGCGCCTTTGGGCAGCCGCTCCAGATATTGGATCCCGTCAATCACCCCCTTCTCAAGGAGGTTGTCCAGCATCTGGACCGTCTGGGTCTCGTTCCACAGCACCGAGCCGCTCACATCCACCCGGGTGGAAATCAGCAGGTCCCGGTACCGCGCCGCCCGGAAGGGGAAGTACCACGTTCCGCTTTCATCCTCAATCTTCAGCTCCCGGTCGCCGTACAGCATCACCCAGAACTCTGCCCAGACGCGGGCCACCTCCTCGCAGAACCCGTAAAACCGCTCCTGCACCGGCTGCAAAGGCAGGGTCGCCGCCTCCCGCAGCGCCAGGATGGCCGAGGTATTGTTCGGCTGCATGTCGCCCAGCGCCGCTTCGTTGGCGCCCGCCTGGGCGAGGGTGTTCTGCACCATCCCCTCAATCAGGCTCTCAAAGGGGGAGCCGCCCGGCGGGGAGACATACCGCACCGCGCTGTCCGCCTCCTGCGCGCTGCCGTAGATGCGCAGGATCTGCCCGGGGTCGTTGGTGATCTCCCCCGGAACCACGTCCCCGTTGACCAGCATCAGCGGCATCCCGGTCATCATCGCCGACCAGACGTTGGCCGTCAGCATCCGGTTGATCGCGATCTGGTTGGGGATCAGGTAGGTGATCTCGCTGTCCCCGTAGGCGCAGCCCCGCCGCGGCTCCCAGCGGAACGCCGCCAGCGGGTAGAGCCGGACGCCGGTATCCCAGCGGGGCCGGACCACCACGTCCCCGCAGACCCGCACGGCGAACACCGCCGTGCGGCCGCGCGCGTCCCGCTCCTTCCAAAACCGGGTCAGCACCAGGGCGGCCTGCTCCTCCTCCGGGCCCTCCCACAGCCCGCGCGGATACCCATCCTGCGCGCGGATTTGGGCGACGGCGGCCGGCTGGGCGCCGTACTGCCGCGCTTCCTGCCGCACCGCCGCCACGCTTCTGCGCTGGGCGATCAGGATGTACGGCTGCGCCTGGAGGTCATCCAGCCCCGGGTCGCCGAAATAGACGTCTTCAATGTCGAGCACCTCGCAGGCCACGTCCCCCGTGATCGGCGTCCCGTCCCGCCCGCCGGCGTACAGCCCGGTCCGGACCGCCGGGTCCCAATAAGTGTAGAGGATTCCGGTGCCGCTCTGGTAGGCGTCCCGCAGCACCCGGCTTTTCAGAGCGTCAAACTGCACCCGCTCAGCCGTTGTGTCAAAATAGTCGGACAGGGCCGACATGACCAGGTTGATCTCCTCGTTCCCCGGCAGGCCCTGCGCGGGCGCCGCGTACGTCCCGTCCGCCGCCGACCGGCGCAGAAGCCGCACCGCCTCCCGGTCCCCCAGCGTGTTGGGTACTCCCTCGGCGGAATAGCTCACCGTCAGCGGGCTGCCGCCGATGACCGCCATCTTGTAATCCCCAATCCGCTTGATGACGTTGTACCGCGCCAGCGGGCGGTCGTTGCCGCAGTTGGCCCCGTACCACTGGTCGCCGGCAAAAAAGCGCTCGTTCATCCGGTTCTGCTCCGCCATCCCGCGGACGCCCAGGCTCTGCTTGTACCGGACGCCCCGGCGGTATTCCTCGGCGATTCTCGCCGGGTCGTCCGGCCTGTGTCCCTGCTTATCCATCCTGTCTTACCGCTCCCTTCCCTGTTCGTCTATGCGCCGCTTCTCCCCTGGAGCGGGCCGCGCAGTCCCGTCGTACAAGATGAAATTGCGGAATTCCTCCCACTGACGGAGCGCCGCTCCCTCCGGGACTTGCGGCCGGCTTTCCGGCTCCCGGCCCGCCCGGGAGCCTCCCCGTGCTGCGCCGCCCGGCGCCTCTCCGGCTTGCCCGGCTCCGTCGGAGCCCGCCTTCCCGCCCTCCGGCTGGGGCGGAAGCCTTCCGGCCGCCCGATGCTCCCCGGCCCGGCAGCCCGCGTAAAACGCGCCGAGCATCAGCAGCACGGCCAGCGCGGCGACGGCCGCGGAAAGCCCTGCGATAACCACAATCGACATGCTCATCCTCCTTGCTGTAACCGGCGGCGGTCCTCCCGCGCCGTTTTTGTGCCGAGCGCCCGGATCCGGGAGGCGGCGTGCCTGTATTCACCAATCCGCGCCGTCCCGACGCCCGTGTGCGCCGGTTTCTCCGGCGTATGCCTGCGGCTGTCCGCCCCGGTTTACGCCCCGTCCCAGCCTCCCGTCAGGTCGGTAGACCGCACCCCGCCGCGGCCCCGCCCCTCCCGACGCTTTTCCTCCGGCCGGGCGGGGCGGATGTCCTCCATGGCGTACCGCATCGCGTCCATCAGGTGGTTGTCGGAATCCCGCGGCCGGTTGAGCGCGCCCTCGGGGCCGCTCTCCCACGCATAGGCCGCGAGCTCCGCCGCCGTATGCACGCACCGGGGATGGACGATCATCCGGTATTCCTGCAGGCGGGCGATCCCGTTGCGCACGCTGTCCGGCCCCTTAGCGGCCGGGACCAGGCGGGAAATCCCCAGCCGCCGCAGGTCGTCGTTGCTTTTGGGCTCGGCCGCGTCCGCCCGGATCCGCTCCTTAGCGTACCCCTTGGCCCGGATCATGGCCGCGATCGCGTCGTTGAGCATCCGCGTTTCGTAATGCTCGTCGTAGACGTACAGCCTCTTTTCCCCGGGATAGACCGCCATGGCGACAAAGGCGGTGGGGTCGTTGGTATACCCGTAATCCAGCCCGAACACATGCCGGCATCCCTCGTCGGGGAGGGGGAGGTCAAAGGGCTCGACCGCCCAGTTTTCAAACACCAGCCCCTCGTCGGTTCCCCAGTTCCCCAGGCCCGCCACCTCGTATTTCCGGGGGTTTTCCCGACGCATCCGCTCAAAAACCGCGCGGTCGGCGTCATCCAGGAATTCGTTGTCCCGGTAGGTGGTGGTCAGGGTGAAGACCCGCTCGTCCGGCCGGTCGAAAAAGCGGCGTTTGAGCCAGTGGCGGCGGTTCCAGGGGTTAAAGGTCAGAGTCGTCTGCTTAAACAGCGGCTCCGGCACGCTGCCGCGGGGGACCGACAAATCCAGCTTGTCAAACGCCTCCTCCGAGGAGAGCTCGAACGCCTCCTCAATCCAGACCCAGCACAGGGTCCCCCTCTCAACCGCAGTCGAGGCCAGCTTGTCCGGGTTGTCAAAGCCGCGGAACAGGATCTTCTGCCCGGTAGGCCGGTAAACCAGCTCCAGCGGGTTTTTGGCCGCCTGCCACAGGTGCTCCACCCGCAGCCTCCGGATCGCCCAGAGGAGCTGGGCAAAGCAGCTGTCCCGCAGGGTGGCGTAAACCTCCCGCACCACCAGCAGGTTGGCCTGCGGGTGCTTCATCAGGTGGACGATGTACCACAGCGCCGCCGTCGCGCTTTTTTTGCTCCCTTTTCCGCCCTTGACCACCCGGTACCGCTTGCGGCAGTACCAAAAATCCCGGTATCCCCGCCCGACCACCGCGGGCAGGTAGACGGGTTCGTCTTCTCCCATTGCCGCCTGTCCCTCCTGCTTTTTGTGCCGTCTATGTTTTCCATCTGGTTTTCTCGGCCCTGCCCGGCCCTCTTTCCGGCCCAGGCGGGCTCCCCCCGGGCGGCGGGAAGCTCCCCCCCGCACCGCCCTGGATAGGCCGCCTCTATTATTCCGGGATTTCCTCCTCCCCTTCAAAGCGCACCGCCGGCGGCGCTTCCTGCCCAGCCGCCCGTTCGTCGTACCCGAAGTGGACTCGCAGTCCGAAAATCGGCATAACCGGGCTGCTCGAACGGGCCAGCCCCTGCTCCATAAGCAGCGCCCGGCATTCGGCGCTGACCTCCTCCAGCGCCTGTCCCGCTTCCTGCTGCGCATGGCGGCGTGTCCCGGCCCTTGCCGTGCGCGGCCCCGTCTCCCGGCGGGAAGCCGCCCTCTCCCGGGCCGCCTTCGCCCGGCGCACCGCCTCCCGGATGTCCGCCGGCTCCACATGCAGGCAGGCCGCCACCCGCTCCACGGTGAGAGGCACCTTGCGCTCCGCCGCCGACTGCTTGGCCTGCGCGATCCCCTCCTTCACCGCCTCCGGGTCGGCCAGCACCGGGGGCAGCGCCGCTTGGTCTGCTTGCCGTCTCGTCTCCCCTTCACCTCCCTTTTTCCCGGATGCCCGGATGCCCGGGCGGCCGGATCGTCCGGACAGCCCGGTTCCTGCTGTCTATGGTACTCAGCCCTCCCGGTGAACCACAAGTGATATTCCCCAAAAAAGCGCCCGGACAGCCTGGGCCCCGCGGTCCCTGCCTAGTAGGCTTTCCCGCCGGCCGGCCGCTCCGCCGCGCCCGTCGTCTCCTGGAGAGGGCGGCCCGGCCGCCTTGCTGTGTCCCGTCCGGCATTTGCGCTGGCTCTGCCATCCATCCCCCTCCCCCAGCCTGCCTCCGGACCGCTGTCCGCTCCGCGCTCTACCGCCTCCCTGCCGCCCGCCTGCGCAGCCCCTTCCTCCCATCCAACGATGCCCGCTCCCCCTTGACAACCTCGCCCGGCCATGGTAAGGTATCTTTAGTTAGTCTAATCTAACCTCGTGGAAGAATACGCGCACGCTGTTGTCCGCTTTGTCTGTCCCCCTCCGCGGCGGCAGCGGGCCGGCCGCCCTGCCGGCTTTAAAGTCCGGCGGAATGCCCAGGGGGGAACTCTGGGCAGAGGCCGCAAGGGATATAGGATACCCCTGGGACAAACCCGGGCCACCGCGGCCTGAGGCCGGCTCCTGTCCCCGGATCTCCCCGCAGGCAGCGAGCGGGAGCCGACCGTGTGCCCGCCCCATAAACCGCCGGAAAGGAGGCGCCGCAGCCAGACGATGAAGCAGCAAAAAACGGTAGAGGATTACCTGAAGACCATCTATATTTTGTACCGGCGCAGCGGCTTGGTCCGCGGCGTGGACGTGGCGGAGGAGCTGAGCGTTTCCCGCGCGACCGTCTCCATCTCCCTCAAGGGCTTGGAAGAGGAGGGCTATTTGTTCGTTGATGAGGCGCACGGGATCCATCTGACGGAGAAGGGCCGCCGGATTGCGGAGGAAACCTACGAACGGTACCGCACCTTTCAGGAACTGCTTGAGGGCCTGGGGGTGGACAAGCGCACGGCCGGCCGGGACGCCTGCCGGATGGAGCACGCCGTCAGCCCGGAAAGCTTCCAAGCCCTAAAGGGTCTGGCGGGCAAGGCAAAGCGGGAATAAGGCAAAGGAGTGTGCGGTTATGGCGGGTTCCCTTCTGCAAACGCTGGGCAACGGCCTGGCGGCGCTTATGTTTACCGCGGCGGTGGCCGGTTTCTGCGCTGGGATCAAGGCTTTGATGAAGCGCCTCCTACGGCAGCGTGCCGGGCGGGAGGCCGGGGAAGGAGCGGGCTCCGTAGCCCGCCGCAAGGCCAAACGGCATGAAAAACGATAAGCGTCCGGGCGACATAACACACCCCGGCATACCCCTGCGCAGCCCCGTCCGCAGGCCTCGGCAGAAGGCTTGCGGACGGGGCTGCGCGCCGTTCCGTATTGCCCCCAATAGAAGAAATCCGCTTGATTCTCGGCAAAAAGTGACATATACTTAAATAGAGCTTTCTGCTTGAAATACGTACAAGGATCTGGGGAGCGGGCAACGGCGCCCCCGTTTTTGGAGGACGAAATGACATACGAGGAAAGAACCAAAGACAACCAGTATAAAATGGATATGTTCAAATTAAAGCAAAAGCTTCCGTACGAGGCCAAGGTGGAATATGCCGCCTCCCGCGTGCGGGAGTTTTACGATCATTTAGGCGGCCAGGTTTTCGTATCCGTCGGCGGGCTGGACAGCATCACCCTCCTGGTGTTCGTCCGCTCCCTGCATCTGGATGTGCCGGCGGTATCGGTCTCCTCCTTGGAGGACCGGAGCATCCAGAAGGTCCACACCCAGCTGGGGGTGGAACGGCTGAAGCCCACCCTGCGGGAGGACGGACGGCCCTGGAGGAAGGTTGATATTATCCGTCAGTTCGGCTATCCCGTCCTGTCCAAGGAGATCGCCGGCAAGATCACGCTGCTGCAGCACCCGACGGAGCAGAACGCCACGGTGCGGCACGCCATCCTGACCGGCGAAACCGGTGAATTCGGCGGGAACCGCACCGGGTCGCGGATGAAGCTGGCCCAGAAATGGCTGGATCTCTTCGGCGGCTCCGATCCGGACGGGGCGGCCATGGGCTACAAGGCCGCGCCTTTCCGGGTTTCGGACAAGTGCTGCTATTATCTCAAAGAAAAGCCCTGCGACGACTACGCGCGGCAGAGCGGACGCAAGCCGTATGTCGGCCTGATGGCCTCGGAGGGCGGGCGCCGGAAAAAATCGCTGATGCTCAACGGCTGCAACTACTACGGCAAGACGACGACGCGCAGCGCCCCCTTCGCCATCTTCTCCCGGCAGGACGTGCTCCAGCTCGCGCTCGACCTGGCGGTGCCGGTGCCGGATATCTACGGCGAGATCGTGCGGGATCCCGACGGGACGCTGCGCACCACCAAGGCCCAGCGCACCGGATGCAGCATGTGCGGCTTTGGCATCCACATGGGCAAGCGCCCGCACCAGTTTGACCTGCTGTACGCACGCAACCCCAAGGAATGGGATTTTTGGATGAACCGGTGCGACATCGATGAAAACGGGGACCCCTGCGGCTGGGGCAGGGTGCTCGACTACATCGGCGTGGAGTGGCGGCAGGACGGCGACCCGCAGATGCATTGGGATGAGATCAAGGGCATCCAGAAGGAAGGCGAATAGCCGTTTCCTTTCCGGCCGCTTTCCCCGCCGCGAAAGGCGGCAGAGAGGCATCGCCTTTACAAGCGCAAAACGTCCATAAGAAAAGAGCGGGCACCGCACGGTGTCCGCTCTTTTCTAAAAAAGGCCGCCTTAGAGAAGCGATTCGGAGCCCTATGTGCCCTCAAAACGCCTTTAGGATATCAAGCACGGTTTTCAGCTCTTCCGGCTTGATCTTATCCACTGGTTTGCTGTTCGCGACGCAATCGGCAAAATAAGCGATCTCGTCGGCATAGGCGTCCGTTTTCGGAAAATGGATCACCCCGCTTTCCTCTTGGCCTCCCGCCGACAGATCCCGCGTGGCGCCGTCGATTTCATAAGCCGTCAGCTTTTGGCCGTCAAATATGACCGCCGCCTTTTCAAACTGGAAGCGGAACGTGGCGGCAAACGGAACTTTTGGAGCATACCAAGCTGACTCTGCGCTGGTGAACGCGCCGTCGTATTCATACAAGGCGCTTAAGCTGTCCTGATCCGGGCGTTTGGCACGGGCCGTTTTCACCGATTGCGGCGCCCCCAGCACGGACACCAGGAAATCCAGGTCATGGATATGCAGGTCAAACGGCACCAGGCCGCTCCGTTTCTCGTCCGTCATCCAGCCGTCCCAGCTCCGGGCGGATATCGCAAAGCGCCGTCAGCTCTGCATTCTCCATTTCCTCCCAGGCCGGGATATGGCTTCCGCCGATCCCGCCGACTCCAATCAAGCCTACCTTCAGCATACGGTCACCCTCCATACACTTCGGCAATCACGTTTTCCAGGAAAGCCCTCGCGTACTGCACGTCCTCGTCTTGCTGCGCACCGTCGATTTCCCTCTCAATCGTTACATAAGAGTCATAGCCCAGCTCCCGCAGCTTGATAAACAGCGCCCGGAAATCCACCTTGCCGTCGCCCAGGCGCACCTCCCGCCCCAAATCGTGCCCGTTGGTGGGATAAAAGCCGTCCTTTGCATGGATGTTGCGTACATACCGGCCAAAAACATCCAGGGCGTCGACCGGGTTGGCTTTGCCATAAAGGATCAGATTGGCGGTGTCAAGATTGACGCCCAGGTTCTCCATCCCGACCTTTTCAAAGCAGCGCAGCATGGTCACCGGCGTTTCCTGGCCGGTTTCAAACAGGAGGTACTGCCCGTTATCCTTCAAATGCTGCGCCACGGTGCGCACCGCCACGCAAAAGCTGTTAAAATTCGGGTCGTTGGGGTCCTCCGGGATGAAGCCCATATGCGTTGCCACATCGGAAATTCCCAGCAGCTTGGCAAAATCCGCCCCCGCACACAGCGTCTCCTCCCGCATCCGCCGGTATTCCGGGGGCACCAGCCCCAGGGTGATGGGGCCGTCGTAAAAATCCCACACGGCGGGGCCTTCCCACCCGCACCAGAAAGCAGAGACGGCGATCCCATACTCTTGGATCCACTTGACCAGCCGCGCAGCGTTTTCAGGCGTCCACAGCTCCGGCCTCCAGGCAAGCAGCTGGCACGAATCGAAGCCGCTTCGCTTCAGCGCTTCGAATTTCTGCGGCATCTCCTCTAGGGAATTCAGATGGACACAGGTGCCTATTTTCATTTTGTACTCCTCCTCGTTGAAATAAAAATAGGAAAGTGTCAAGGGCTCAGGGCCTTGTTTATGACAAGTCAGCCCGCCGGCAGAGGGATGACCCTGCACGCATATATCCCCACAGCCTTCGGAGGCAGGCAGCATTCTTTTCCGGCAATAGGCCGGTGGATGGGGCCGCCCCCTTGCGCCATTGACGCCGCCGGATGAATCGTACGGCCGGGCTTGCGCGCCGCCCATCCACCATTTCCATAAAGTAAAAAGGGCCGAAATCTGGATTGTCACATTTTCCTGTTCCAAAATTCCAAATTTCGGCCCTGGATTTTCCCGGTGCCCGGCTCTTACCGCGGCGCGCTGTCGCCGCCGGTGGATTTTGATTCCACTACGCCTGCATTTTGTAGGGGAAGCAGAAATAGTATAGCATTCCCCCTGCTGAAAAAACAAGCCGAAATCCCCAAAATCTGCCTATCCTGCGAGGAAGAACGAAAATTGAGAAACGCCGGGAGCGAGGAAACCTTCTTTATTAACCTGGGGCCTCGGGTTGTTTGGCAGGCGGAGCACCGGCCTGCCGGCGAGGCCGGCGCCTGGCTTTTGCATGTCCGGGTTGTGCCGCGCACAGGAAAGCAGAGGCATTGGCATGCCCTGCTGGGCGAACATTATAAACGTATCCCAAAACGTGTGAGAAAACATTGTAATGAAATAACAATGCTACGGGTGGGAAATCGTGCTATAATAAAGCCAGAACAAAACAAAGACGTGCAGCAAAGGTGTTGTATCCTCCCGCAGAACGCGGAGGAAACAACACCTTTTTTGTTATTCGGAAAGAGGGGATCCTGATGGCGGCGATTGATATGGAAAATGCCGCGGCCTTTACCTGCCGCCAGCTGATGCAGGCGGTTTCGATGCAGGGGGCCCGGCTGCTGACGGGGGAGGCGGGGCTGGACGCCCCGGTGACCAGCGTCAACGTCATAGAGGTGCCGGATATCGCAGACTGGACGCACCCCGGCGAATTCCTGCTTACCACCGGCTATCCCTTTAAGGACGACCAGAACCGCTTGTTCGAGCTGATCGGCTCCCTTTCCAAGATTGGCGTCGCCGCGCTGGGCATCAAGCTCCACCGCTTTATTGAAACGCTTTCCCCCGAAATTATTGATTATGCGCAGGCGCTGCGCTTCCCGCTGATCGAACTGGGGCCGCAGGCGAATTTTTCGGAGATTGTACAGGAGGTCACCCGCAGGATTCTGGAAAGTGACCGGAAGAATGTGATGGCTCTTCAGGGCCAGGTGGAGATTCTGGTCAACCGGTTTTCGCAGGGCGAAAGCTTGGAAAGCATCCTTTCCACCCTAGAGGACTTGACGGGCTACGCCGCGCTGCTGGTTTGCCCGGGGCTTCAGCCGATTTTGGGCGGAAAAGCGGAAAGCATCCTGAGCGGGGCGCCGCCGCAGGTATTCGCCCAGCTGGAAGAGGGGAAGGCCGAGTCCATCAATCCAGACGGCTCCGTGCGCCGCGTCAAATATCAGCCGATTTTTTGGGGGGAGCATTTCGGCGGCCAGCTGGCCCTTCTGGAGGACCGATGCCCCTTCGGGCCGTCGGATGCATTCCTCCTCGGGCAGATCAAAGGGCTCCTTTCCCTGGAGCTGAGGAACCGCACGGCCATAGAAGAGCTGAAGCTCAAATACCGCAACCGTTTCCTGCAGCGGCTTTTGACCGGGAAGATGGCCAACGAGACGGATATTTACTTAGAGGCCAAAAGCTACGGCTACCCGCTCCATTTTGACACGGATTATGTCGTCGCCCTGGTCGCCCATACCATGGGCGGCCGCAGGCCGGATGAGTCGGAGCTTTTCCGTTTTTCCAACCAAAGCCGCTCGGAGGACGGCTGGATGACGGCGGTGCTTGAGGGGAACCTGGTGATTATCCTCCCGAGCGGGCCGGGGGTCAGGGACCGGCTCAAAGCCCTTTGCCGGGAATGGCCGGGGATTTTTGAGGAAAACTGCGTCAGCTTCTGCCTGAGCAAGCCGGCGCCGGTAACGGCCCTGGCCGAGGCCTACCAGGAAGCGGCCAGGATCATGGAGATCAGCTACCGCAGCGGGGTGGCCGACCTGTTTATTGAGATGGAAGATTTGGGGATTTACGCCGTACTGACGCTTCTTCCTGCTTCGGAAACGGTCAACCGCTTTATCCAACGGCAGCTCGCCCCCCTCAAGGAGTACGACCGCAGGCATAACAGCATGCTCTATACCACGCTCAAGGTGTACCTGCAAAAAAACGCCAACGCCAAAGCGACGGCCGAAACGCTGTACACCCATTACAACACCATTATTTACCGGCTGGACCGGATCGCCCGGATCCTGGATATTGATCTGGACGACGTAGAAGTACAGTTTGCTCTGCGCCTGGCCCTCAAGCTTGATGCTATGCAGTCGGCGCAGAATCACAAAGAAAGGCGGGAATCATGATGGCAAAAGGAACGGCGGCACCGATCATTGAGGTGCGGGATATGACCATGAAATTCGGGAGCCTGGTCGCCAACGAAAACATCAACCTGAAGATCTACGCCGGAAAAATCCACGCGATCGTGGGGGAAAACGGCGCCGGTAAGAGCACGCTGATGAAGGTGCTCTACGGGGTCAACGCCCCGACCGAGGGAGAGCTGCTTTTTGACGGCGTCCCTCAGAAGCTGACCTCGCCCGCCAAAGCCATCGCCCAGGGCGTGGGCATGGTGTTCCAGGATTTCCGATTGATCCCGGCCTTTACAGCGCTGGAAAACGTGCTGATGGCCCTGCCCAAGGAAATGGGCAGAAAGCGCGCGGAGGTGCGCAAACGCATTGCCGAGGTTTCGGAGAAGTACCGCATCCCGGTCGATCCGGACCAATATGTGTGGGAGATGGATCTGGGGCAGCGGCAGAGGGTGGAAATCACCAAGGTGCTGCTGATGCCGGGTACGCGGGTGCTGATCTTTGACGAGCCGACCAGCGTGCTGACAGAGCATGAGGCGGAGGCTTTTGTGAATATGCTCAAGCGGCTGCGGGACGACGGCTACGGGATCCTCTTTATCACGCATAAGCTCAACGAGGTTATGGCCTGCGCGGACAGCATCACTGTGCTGCGTCACGGGAAAATCACCCAGGTAAAGGAACGCTCGGAGGGCTTCGACAAAAACGAGCTGGTCCGCAGCATGATGGGGGAGGAAGAAGGAAGCCGCTATATCGACTACAAAAAGTGGCGCACCATCCCCTTTGATTCGGTGGATATCTGCCCGACGCTGCGCTGCGAGCATCTGGACGTGGTCGACGACCACGGGCGCAAGATTATCAAAGACGTCAACCTGGCCCTGCGGCGGGGCGAAATCTATGGCTTGGCCGGCATTTCCGGGCGCGGGCAGCGCGAGCTGATGGAAACCCTTTTCGGCCTGCGGATTCCCCTTGGCGGAAAGATGGAAATTTCGGGGAACGATATCACGCACGCGGGCATTGACAAACGCCTAAAGCTGGGCATGGCCTTTATCTCGGAAGACCCGCTGCGGGACAACGTCGTGCCGGGGATGAGCATTTTTGAGCATATGGCCCTGGCCGGGGTCCCGGTCAAGAGCAAGGGGCTGGATATCGACTGGGCGGCCCTGAAAGACGACTTGAACCACGAAAAAGCGATCCAGGAGCTGGGGGTGCCGGAAATCTCCCGGAAGCTGGAAACCCTGTCGGGAGGGAACGTGCAGCGCACGGTGCTGGCCCGCGCAATCATCAAAGCGCCGACCCTCCTGTTGGCCAGCTACCCTTCCCGGGGGCTGGATATCGGCACGGTGCTGACGGTTCACCATTTCCTGCTGACGCTCAAGCAGCACGGGTGCACCATCCTGCTGATTTCGGAGGACCTCGGGGAGCTGTGCGATCTGTCCGACCGCATCGGGGTGATTGCCGACAACCGGATTTACGGCCCCCTGGATCCGGAGAAGGCCTCGCAGCTGGAAATCGGGGAAATGATGTTGGGAGGGAACAAACATGACGGCTCTCGCGAAAAAGCTGCCAGCTGACTGGTGGAAAAACGCCCTGGTATGGGCAGGCGTCATCGCCGTGCCGATCGTTGCATTCGGCCTTTTCCTCCAGACGCAGGGCGTAAACGCGATTCAAACCTACGGCACCATGATTTCCTCTACGCTCGGCACGTCCTATGGGATTGGGGAGGTCGTCGTCAAATCCACGCCGCTGGTGCTGATTGCGGTGGCCACGGCGGTTTCGGCCAAGGCCGGGCTGGTCAACGTCGGGGGCGAAGGGCAGTTTGCCATCGGGGCCCTGGCGGCGGCCGCCGCCGGGATGCTGCTCTTGCAGGATGTCCCCGGGATCATCGGCATCCCGTGCATGGCCTTGGCCGGTATTGCCGGCGGGATGCTGTGGAGCGGCGTGGCCGGGGTGCTGAAGGTCAAGGCGAACATGAACGAGACGATCACCACGCTGATCCTCAATTACATAGCGGTCCAGGTCGTCAGCTACTTTGTCTACGGGCCCCTCAAGGATCCGGATTCCTTCAACTGGCCCCAGACAGCGCGTATTTCTTCCCAGCTGCGGCTGCCCAGCCTGGGCGGCGGGCGGGTCAGCATCGGCATCTTCTTTGCCGTGGGACTGGCGGTTATCCTCTGGCTGGTGCTCAAGAAGACGAAATGGGGCTACAAGCTGCGGGTGATCGGCGGCAACCCGATCGCCGCGGCACAGGCCGGCTACCATGTGGCCAAAAACCAGCTGATTGCCATGCTGGTGTCCGGAGGCCTGGCCGGTTTTGCAGGGATGCTGGAGATCTGCGGCGTCGAATACCAGATGCGGCAGACAACCGGCACCAATTACGGATACCTCGGCTTTCTGGCTGCCTGGATGGCCTGGAATAATCCCCTTCTCGGGATTGTGACCGCCTTTATCATCGGCTTCCTGTCGGTGGCCGGCAACACCATGGAAATTACCAGCGGCCTGCCCTCGTCGTCCATCCGTATCCTCATGTCCATTGTTTTGCTGGCGATCCTCTGGAAGGGAAGGAGGAAAAAGGCATGATAAACATCTTGACCTACCTGTTTTCCGGCGCGGTACAGTCCGGCACGTCGGTGCTCTACGGGGTGTACGGTGAAATCCTGTCCGAAAGGGTAGGCGTCATCAACCTGGGGCTGGAGGGCAGTATGGTAATGGGGGCGTTTGGAGCCTACGCCGCTACCGCGCAGACAGGCTCCCCCCTGCTGGGGGTGCTGGCCGGCATGCTGCTGGGCGGGCTGCTGGCGCTGATACACGCTTACCTGGTCATTGCACGCAAGGCGAACCAGTTGGCCACCGGCCTGACGCTGATGTTTTTGGGGCTGGGCATCACGGCCTTTTTCGGCCGGGGCTATGTGAGCGCTTCCATTGGCGGAGGGCTATCGGCGATAAAGATCCCCCTGCTCTCGGACATCCCGGTAATCGGCGGGCTGTTTGAGCAGGATATCCTGACGTATCTCTCCTATCTGCTGGGGCCGGCGCTGTGGTTCCTGCTGTTTAAGACCCGGTTCGGCATGCTGCTGCGCGGCACGGGGGAGAGCGAAGAGGTGGTTTACGCCTATGGGCTCAATCCCAAGAGGATGCGGTATATCGGGGTTGTGATGGGCGGGATGCTCGCCGGCCTCGGCGGCGCGCAGCTCTCCATCGCCTACACCAAGACCTGGATTGAGGGGATGACCAACGGCCGCGGCGTTATCGCGGTGGCCCTGGTGATCCTAGCGACCTGGCAGCCGCTGAAGGCCTATATCGGCGCGTATATTTTCGGCGGCGCGCAGTCCCTCCAGCTGGTCCTTCAGCAGCAAGGCTACGACGTTTCGCCGTTCCTCCTCCTGATGCTCCCCTATTTGCTGACGCTGATCGCGCTGTTCATCGTTTCCCGGAGAAAGCGCCAGGTCATGCCGGCGGAGCTTAAGAAGATCGTGGAGAGCAGTGTAAGCAGTTAATGCAATCGGCGGCCCGGTCCCGTCAGGGGCCAAACGGCTGTTTATTGAAATCTATTTTATGAAAAGGGGTTTGGGCATGAAAAAGTTTCAGCTACGGCTTACCGCCGCTTTGTGCGCCGCCGTCCTGGTGTTTGCGTCGGGATGTTCGGGCAGCGGCGGCAGCAGCTCGGACGGCGGCGATGCGAAGAAGGTGGGCGTCGGCTTCATCTTCATCGGCACCCGGGACGACTATGGATATAACCAGGCGGCCTACGAGGGCAGCCTGGCCGTGGAAGAGGAGCTGGGCGACCAGGTGACGGTTTACCGCCAGGAGAATATCCCCGAAACCTCCGAAGCCACCCGCGCGCTGGAGCAGATGATCCAGCAGGGGGCGACCATCCTGTTCCCCACCTCCTACGGCCATCTGGACCCGGCGCTGGTCGCTGCCGAAGAGAACCCGGACTGCATTTTCTTCCATCAGGGCGGCCTGAAAACCAGTGAGAACCTGGGCACCTATTTCGGCACGATATGGGAAAGCTTTTACCTCTGCGGCATAGCGGCCGGCATGTCCACCGAGAGCAACCAGCTGGGATTTGTCGGTTCCTTCCCCATCCCGCAGGTCCTGCTCAACATCAACGCTTTCCAGCTGGGCGCCCAGTCGGTTAACCCGGACGTGACCACCACCGTGGTCTTTACCGGCAGCTGGTCCGACCCGGCGGCAGGGACCAACGCGGCCAATTCGCTCATTGACGGGGGCGCGGACGTCATCGCGCAGCACCAGGACAGCACCAAGACCATTATCGGCGTGTGCGAAAGCCGCGGCGTCAAGAGCATCGGCATCCACGCGGACGCTTCTGAGCTGGCCCCTGAGGGCTGGATCACCGGCGCGGTGTGGAACTGGGGCGACCTCTTTGTCGACATGACCAAAACGGCCCTGGCCGGCGAATTTAAGGGGAGCAAATACGACGGCAAGTACCGCGGCGGCCTCAAGGAAGGCGTTGTGGATATCGCCCCGTTTGGCGCGAACGTCTCCCAGGAGATCCAGGATGCGGTCAACGAGGCCAAGGCGGCCATCATCTCCGGCGACCTGTTCCCCTTTGAAGGCGAGGTCCGGGATCAGGACGGCAGCGTCGTGATTGAAGAGGGCGTCCGCCCGAGCGTGGACGATCTGGAAACCTGCGATTACCTGGTGGAGGGCTGCATCGGCAGCGTCAGCGAGTAACCCGGGATTCCTAGCCGAAAAAAACCAAGCCGCCTGCCGCGGGTGCCAAACGCGCGGCAGGCGGTTTTCAAAAGCGGGCGTCCGCCCGCGGTATCATAAGGAGAGGTGAACGATGTTTATAGAGGCTTCGCCCTATCCGTGGCCGTACGACGGGAACCTGTCGGCGGAAAACACGGCGCTGCTGGTGATTGATATGCAGGCGGATTTTGTCAGCAAGGGCGGCTGGGTCGATCAGCAGGGATACGATATCGCTTTAACCGCCCGCGCCATCAAGCCCCTTCAGCGGCTGCTGGAGGCGGCGCGGGCGGTCAAGGGCTTCACCATCATCCACACCAGGGAAGGGCACCGTCCGGACCTGAGCGACCTGCCGGAGAATAAGCTCTGGCGCAGCCAGCGCATCGGCGCGGCCATCGGGAGCCAAGGGCCGCTGGGACGGCTGCTTATCCGCGGGGAGAAGGGCTGGGACATTATCCCGGAGCTTTACCCGGAGCCGGGGGAGATCATTGTTGACAAGCCGGGCAAGGGGGCTTTTTACGCCACCGACCTAGAGGCGATCCTCCGCAAGCGGAACATCCGGAACCTGCTGTTTACCGGGGTGACCACCGACTGCTGCGTCTCCACCACGCTGCGGGATGCCAACGACCGCGGCTACGAATGCCTCACGCTTGAGGACTGCACCGGCGCGACGATTTTCGCCAACCACGAATCCACCCTGTCGACCATCCAGACCACCGGCGGGCTGTTCGGCTGCGTTTCCTCCTCCGGGCCGGTCATAGAAGCGCTGCGGCAGCTTGCCCAGCGGCAGGGATAGGAAACGGCGGCGGGAGCAGGGGCGGCACTCGCTTCCCGGCGGGAAGGAGCGCCCTCAGGGCTCTCCCCCGCCAAACCGCGCCCACCGGCTCACGGGCCCGGCGCCTGGTTTGGCAGGCTGCTTGGACTCCGCGCCCTGCAAGCGCAGCCCCGCGCCGAGGACGGCGCCGTTTCAGCAATGCGGGAGCCGGCGCAATGATCCGGCTGACGAGAGAAAGGAAGGGACCCACTATGGCAACGATTTCATCCCGGCCTTACGCCTGGCCATACAACGGCGACCTGCGCGCAGAGAATACCGCGCTGCTGGTGATTGATATGCAGACGGATTTCTGCGGCAAGGGCGGCTACGTGGACTGCATGGGCTACGATATTGCGCTGACGGCCCGCGCTATTGAGCCAATCAAGAAGCTGCTGCAGGCGGCCCGGCAGGTTCAGGGGCTGACCATTATCCACACGCGGGAGGGACACCGCCCCGATTTGAGCGACCTGCCTGCGAATAAGCGCTGGCGCAGCGCCCAGATCGGCGCGGAGATCGGCGCGCCCGGGCCGATGGGCCGGATCCTGGTCCGCGGCGAAAAGGGCTGGGACATCATCCCGGAGCTTTACCCGGAGCCGGGTGAAATCATCATCGACAAGCCGGGCAAAGGGAGCTTTTGCGCGACGGACCTTGAGATGATCCTGCGGCAGAAGGGGATTGAAAACCTGATCCTGACGGGGATCACCACCGACGTCTGCGTCCACACCACCATGCGGGAGGCCAATGACCGCGGCTTTGAGTGCGTCGTCCTGGAGGACTGTACCGGCGCGACGGACTGGGGGAACCATGAGGCCGCATTGAAAATGGTGACCATGCAGGGCGGCGTATTCGGGGCGGTTTCCGACTCCGAACAGATCATCCGGGCGCTGGCGGCCCTGCCGCAGAAGCCTTAAACGCGGGGAGGGTGCATCATGTCAAAAGCCAAGACCATCGTACAGGAGTGGGACGCACTCCCGCTGCTCGTCCATCCGGACCATCCAAAGCTTTACCAAAAGCAGTTCGTGCTCCCCCGCGAGGCGGACGCCATGCATGTCGCGCTCCACGCAGTGCTGTTTGAGAGGCTCGGCCAGGAGGGCGCCGTCCTGCCGCACGACCATGACTGCTGCGAGATCATCTGCATCACCAAAGGCGCGGTGGAGGCCTATTATCAAGGGGGCTGGCACCCCCACAAGGCCGGCGATACCCTGCTGATTCCGGCGGGGGAAATCCATTCGGTATATAATCCGTGGCAGGAGGAATCGGAGCAGGTCAGCATCTTCCTGCCCGCTGATGCGCCGGCGGGCAACCGGATGTTTGGCACCAGGATTCTAAGCGGCATTCCGCTGCCGCAGCCAAAGGAGGAAAGAACCGCATGAGAAGAAGCTATTTCCCCCGGCGCCTGACGCTGGACTGGCTGCGGCAGGCCTATCGGTCGGACGGGCTGACGCCGGAGGAGCTGATGCAGGAAATCATCGCCCGCGCCCAGGAAACCCGCGATAAACACCTATGGATCGTGGAGCCCAGCGAGGAGCTGATTTTCCCATACCTGCAGCGGCTGGGCGAAGCGGATTTTTCCGCCAAGCCCCTTTGGGGCATCCCCTTCGCCGTCAAGGATTGCCTTGACCTGCGGGGGACGCCGACCACGGCGGCCTGCCCGGCCTTTTCCTACCAGCCGTCGGAGGATGCGGAAACGGTGCGGCGGCTGCTGGAGGCCGGGGCCGTCCCGGTGGGGAAGGCGAATATGGACCAGTTTGCCACCGGCCTGGTGGGGACGCGCAGCCCGTACGGGGAGGTGCATAACGCTTTCCGGGATGAGATGATCAGCGGCGGTTCCAGCTCCGGCTCCGCCGTAGCGGTGGCCTTGGGGCAGTCGGTGTTTGCCCTGGGGACGGATACCGCCGGCTCCGGGCGGGTGCCGGCGGCTCTCAATCACCTCGTAGGCTATAAGCCGGCGGTCGGGGCATGGCCCTCTAAGGGGATGGTGCCGGCCTGCGCCAGCCTGGACTGCGTTGCGCTGTTTACCAATAACGTCGCCGATGCGCTGGAGATCGGGCGGCTGCTGCGCGGGAAATGCCGGGATGACTGCCGCAGCCGGGATATCCCTTATCAGGAGAACCAGCGGCCCCGCCGGCTCTATGTCCCAAGGGAGCCGGCCTTTTTCGGGGATTACGGGGAGGCATACCGCCGCGCGTGGGAGCGGATGCGGCAGCGTCTTGGCCGTCTGGGGCTCCCGGTCAGGGAAATAGACATCTCCCTTTTTCAAAAGGCGGCGGAAATCCTGTACGGCGGGCCCTATATTGCAGAACGCTGGGCCGCCCTGGGGGATTTTGTCGAAAAGAATCCGGACGCGGTTTTCCCGGTAACCAAGGAGATCCTGGAATCGGGCCGGGGGGACCAATATTCGGCGGCCACCCTGTTTTCAACGCTGGGAACCCTGGAAGAGTACAAGCGGCAGGTCCGGGAGCTGCTGGCGGAAGCGGTGCTGATCCTTCCCACCGCAGGCGGCACCTTCACCCGGGAGCAGGTGGATGCGGACCCGATCGCCACCAATTCCCAAATGGGGCTCTATACCAACCACTGCAACCTGCTGGACCTGTGCGCAGCGGCACTCCCCTCCGGCTTTGCCGGGGATGGGCTGCCCTTTGGCGTAACCGCCTTTGCGCTGGCCGCCAACGAAGGGATGCTGAGCTGGCTGGCTCCCCGCTATGAAAAGCTTTGGGAGGAAACGGCTGTCTTTGCGGTCTGCGGGCTCCATATGCAGGGGTTCCCGCTGGAATATCAGCTCACGGAGTCCGGCGGCCGCTTTTTAGGAAAGGCGCTGACCGCGCCCTGCTACCGCCTGTACCGCCTGCCCGGCCCGGTAGAGCGTCCCGGCCTGGTCCGCCAGGCTTCCGGCGGGGCGCCCATGGAAGTGGAGCTTTGGAGCCTTCCCCAGGAAAGCCTAGGAAAATTGCTGGCTCAGGCCGCCCCGCCGTTGGGCTTTGGCACCGTAGAGCTTGCGGACGGCAGCCGCGTCCTAGGGTTCCTGTGCGAGGCCTGCGCCGCCGAAGCGGCCGAGGACATCAGCTGCTTCGGCGGCTGGCGGGCGTATCAGGAATCGCTGGGCCTCTCTGCGGAGCGGACATGACCGCATCCGACGCCGGCGCAGGCCGGAACGAACCGAAAGGAAGAGGATGGAAGAGAAAAGCGGGAAAACTGCTCCGAGTCCCCGGTGCGGGAAAACCTATAGGGATATTCCCATAGCCGGGGATTTTCCTGCGGCAACGCGCTTCCCCCGCGGCTATACTCTTTCCGTGGCTGGCGGCTCCGGATTCACCCGCTAAACGCTGGCAAAGCCCTTTACCACGGCGGCAAATCCTTCTCCAGCACGGAATAATCCAGGGTATACGCATC
>CAJFQI010000020.1 GCA_904419005.1 Candidatus Avimonas faecium
TCGGCGGCTGCGCGGGGGGCTGCATGGTGCTGATGAGTTTGTTGAGCTCGTTTTGCATCAGCGCCCAGCCGATGATCGGGAAGATCAGCTGGAGGATGAGATACAGCACGCCGCTGTTGCTGCTCGGCCAGCCGCGCATCTGCTTGGCGATGTCAATTTTCTCCCCCATCTTATACGCCCAATAAATCCCGTAAATGTTACAGGTAACCAACGAGAGAAGGAACGCCACGCCGCCGGAAGCATAGCCCGGGCGGGCGACCAGGACGTTGGAGTCCTCGGTGAGCATAATGTACCAGTAGATGCCGTAAATGCCGCAGGTGACAATGCTGAGAATGATACAGACGGGAATGCTTCTTTGCCTCATGTTTGACCCTCCTCTAAGCTTTGCCTTCATTGTACCGTAGGAGTTATCCCCTGTCAATGGATTCTCGAGGATTATTCGCAATTCCGTTCCAGGTATAGGAAGCATTTCTTATGAATTTTCCACATATTTCCTTGCATCAGGGCCCCCTCGTTCCGCTTAATTAAAATCGGACGCAATCACCTTGCCGCACCCTTCGGGGGAATAAACCCAACGGTCTATGTGGCCGCTGGTCAGGAAATACCGGGGCGGCGCCTTGGCCGCCGGCGCGTCCGCCGTATCAATAATCACCAGCTTGAGCTTCATCTTTTCCGGAAGGATGCTCTTGATGTATACGCCCGCCTGCTGGCCCGGCCGGACCCCCTCCCGCGGCTCGGCCAGGCCGGCGAGGTTGGGGGTGAGCTCCACAAACACCCCGTACTCCTCCACCGACCGGATGATCCCGGCCACGGTTTCCCCCTGCTCAAACAGGGAGGCATTCTCTTCCCAGGTGCCCAGCAGCTCCCGCTGGGAAAGGCAGATCCGTCCGTTGTCCAGCGAGGATACCACGCCGAAAATGTCCATCCCCGCATCAAGCCGGTCGGAGGGGTGGGAAATCCGGCTGACCGACAGGCTGGCGATCGGCATCAGCGCGGGCAGACCGCAGCCCACGTCGCAGAACGCGCCGAAGGACTCCAGCCGGGTGACCCGCGCCGGGATGATATCCCCGCAGCGCAGGCCGTCCAGGTACTCCGCCCGGCATTTCTCCTGCGCCTCCCGCCGGGAAAGGACGGCCCGCCGCCCGCCGTCCGGCATGTCCTCAAAGCCCTTGACCACAAAGCATACCGGCTTGCTTACCCGCGAGATCAGCGCGATGTCCCGCGTCGTCCCCTCCGCAATGCCGACCGCGCCGTCCCAATAGGGGATCACGCCCGGCATACAGGGCAGTTCTACATGCAGGTTATGGCCCGCGTCGCACAGCACCGCGCGCGCCTCAAGGACACGCCCCTCAAGCGCCGCTTCCGCCAGGCCGGAGGCCGTGCGCAGCGCGCTTTGGTTCCGCGGGGTATTCAGGAGCTGTCCCTCCGGATAATAACGGTTCATGTTCCTTGACCATTCCTTTCTTGATGGAGCCGCGCAGGATTGCCGGAAACGGCCCATCTGCGCCGCCGGCTATGCTCCGCCGCCTTCTCCGCGGGTAAGCGCCGCGCCCCTTTCCTCATCACCCCATCTATATGCGCCGCGGCTTCCCCGCAGACCGGGCGCCGGGAATTTTTCTGAGCCGCCCGCCGCCGGTTTTCCGGAGAGGACCCGCGTGCTTGCGTGGGCGCGGGAGGCCGGCGGACGCCGCCGGCCTGCGCCGTCACCAGGCCGCAAGCCGGTAGGGCCGGCCTTCCAGGGATGCGCAGGGGCCCGCACATCCCTGTACGCTGCAAATTCCGGCGGAATGAACCTTTCCGCTTAAAAATCCGTCTATATATATGAAACCGGTTTCCCGCAAGACAACATCCGAAAAGGGAGGGACAGTATGGACGAATTTGCGCAGCTGCTGGCGCGGCATCGGAACGCCCTGGAACGCTTTGTCCGGTTCCGGGTGAGCAACGCCTTTGACGCGGACGACATTATACAGGAAGCCTGCCTGAGCGCGTACCGGAGCTTCCCGGCGCTGAAGGATGCGTCAGCATTCAAGCCGTGGCTCCTCCGCATTGCCCGCAGCAAGTGCTGCGACTATTTCCGCCGGCTGGCAAAGGCCGCGGAAATCCCGCTCGGCGAAATCGCGGAAAAGCGTCTATCCTACGGGCGGATGGGCGTTACAATGGCAAGCCCGGTGGAAGAAACGCTCCAAAAGCTGGGGGACAAAGATCAGCAGGTGTTAACCCTGTACTATTACCGCGGGCTTGCGCAGCGCGAGATTGCCAAGCGGCTGAGCGTCCCTGTAGGCACGGTGAAAAGCCGGCTGCATACCGCCAAAGCAAATTTCAAGGCGCTGTATCCCGCCCCGCAAATTACGGAAAAAGGAGGAAACCCTATGAAATCGCTTCCCGAATACCTGCCCGCTTATACTATCCAGCAATCCGACAAAGCCCCCTTTGCCGTCAAGTTTGAAGAGCTGACAGGCTGGTTTATTATCCCCCGGATGCATGAAACGTGTACCTGGGCGCAGTATGATATGCCGGAAAGGAAGATCACGGACATCTATTCGTCTACAGTGGAAAAAAAGGTGGTCCTGCATGGGATTGAAGGCGTGGAAATAAGAAATACCCATCGCAAGGCCGGCGCCGGCCCGGACGAAGCGGCCGTGTTTTTCTTCATTGCGCAGCTTACGGACCGCTATTGCCGCTGGCTCGGAAACCGTTACTGGGAGGACGGGGCAGAGCATATCCTGACCTTCCTGGACGGGGACGAATTCCTCAGCGCATGGGGCGCGGGAGAGAACAACGCTGGGGAACCGGTGGACATAAGGCCCCGCGGCCTGATCGCCCGCAGCGGGGATAAGATTTCGTCCGACAGGGACACGGCCACCGACTGCGTAGGGAGGTACAGCGTCCGCCTTGCCGGCAAAACCTACGATACCAACCTTTTGATCAGCCTTTTCCACGGCGGCCCCCTCACCGAGCAGTATATTGATAAAACGGGGCGCACCGTCCTCTGGCGGCGGTTTAACCGCGACGACTGGGAGATTGGGAAATACGGGATGAAATGGAGCGAACGGTTCCCGGAAAACCAGCGCATCACCGTAAACGGTGCAACGTATGTGCATTGGTACGACTGCATCAGCGACTATGTCTGCTAAAATAAGCATCCAACGGGAAAGCCGGCGGTATTTCCCCTGCGGGCAAAGCCCCATGATCTCCGCCCCATCCAAGGCGTATGTGCGTCAGCCGCGCGCAGGCTGTACAAAAGAGGAGGCAGGGGTGTCCACCCCTGCCTCCTCTTTGATCCCCCTTTGGCCGCGCGGCCAAGGACGTCAAGAAGCGGAAGCCCCTCCGACGACAGCCTTCCGCCAGTATGCGCCCTTCTTCTCGGCAGCCCGCCGGAAGGGCATATCCACAAGGAAAGCCCGCCGGACGCGGCGGGCTTTTCCTTACCGCGCGACAAGGCGGTAAATTTCCCCCTTTTTGACGCCGGTTTCCGCCGCCGCGCGTTTCGCCGCCTCCGAAGCGGAGAACCCCTGCGCCATATAGCCGGCGGCCAGCTCCGCCGCCTGCTCGGGCGTTATCTCCGCCGGGGCGGGAGGGGCCGCGCCCTCAACCACCAGCACAAACTCCCCCCGGGGCGTCTCCTGGCGGAAGCGGCAGGCCGCCTGCGCCAGGGTGGTGCGGATGACCTCCTCATGGATCTTGGTCAGCTCCCTCACCAAGGCGACCCGCCGGTCCCCGAAGGCCGCATAGAGATCCTCCAGCGTGGAAGGCAGCTTATGCGGCGCTTCGTAAAACACCATGGTGCGCCGCTCCTGCTTAAGGGATTCCAGATGCTCCTGCCGGCCCCGTTTATTCATGCTTAAAAACCCTTCAAAGGTAAAGCGGCCGGAGGGCAGGCCGGATACCGCCAGCGCCGTGACTACCGCGCTGGGCCCCGGCACCACGCCGACCGGGATCCCCCGCTCATGGCACAGGGCGACCAGGTCCTCCCCCGGGTCGGAGATGGCCGGCATCCCGGCATCGGTGACCAGGACGGCGTTTTCCCCCGCCTCTAGGCGGGCAGCGATCTGTTCCCCGCGCTCCCGCTTATTGTGCTCAAAATAGCTCACCAGCGGCTTTTTGATCCCAAAATGGGTGAGGAGTCCCAGCGTTACCCGCGTATCCTCCGCCGCGATGAAATCGCAGCTTTCCAACGCCTGCACCGCGCGCGGCGAAAGATCAGACAAGTTGCCGATCGGTGTCCCCACCAATGTCAATACGCCCGCCATAAAAATCCTCCAAGTATATTTTTGTATATAAAATCCTTATAGTATTTAGTAATAAGGCGTAATATGCCTTGTTCGGCCCTTTGCTGGGACCCCGTTCAGCACCGCAGCGTCCTCCCGGTGGAAAACCCTTCCGGAGGCAGGGCATGCAATGCCGGAGAGGATGATGCGGACGGCCGGGCCGGTACAACGCCTGTTTTCCATCCCCATCCCTGTCCCCTTTCCCTGACCGGGCCGCCGCCCCTGTCAGGAGCCCCCGCCTTCCAGCAGGGGGGCTTCCACCCGCAGGCCGCCGGGACGGCCGCCCTTGCGGCCCTCACACAAAAAGAGCCACGGCGCTTTATCCGGCGCCGGCTGGGCAAAGCGCAGGCGCTTCGGCTCCAGGCCGGCCCCGCGCAGGGCCGCCAGGACATCCGTCAGCCGTTCCGGCCGGTGGCAGAGGCAGAAGCGCCCGCCGGGACGCAGCAGGCCGGCGGCCGCTTGGGCCGCATCGGCCAGGGTGCAGCCGGGCAGAGAGGGATCCGCGGTTTCGTGCCGGGCAATCCGGGCAGCCGGGGAGGGGGATACGCCGCCGCTGCCCGGCGGGAAATAGGGCGGGTTGATCGCCGCCAGATCCATCGTCCCCGGCTCCAGCCATTCCCGCCAGCGGCGCAGGTCGGCGGTATGCACCCGCAGGCGGGCGGCAAAGCCGCTGTCCTGCGCCGACCGCTTGGCCAGTTCCGCGGCGGCCGGCTGGATTTCAAGGGCGTCAACCGTCAGCTCCGGCCGGCCCAAGCACCAAAGGACGGCCAGGATGCCGCAGCCCGCCCCTAAATCGACCGCACGGCGGGCGGGCGGCTTTGCCGCCGCCCGCTTGCCGGAATGGGGCGCATCGCCCCCAGGCTCATACGCTGCCAGCGAAAAGCGGGCCAGCAGCAGCGCATCCTGCCCAAACCGGTGCTCCTGCGATATCCAGACGCCCGCCCCGCCGCCGAGCGGCTCCCATTGCGGCATACCGGCCATCCCCCTATCCTGTTGCTTTTCTCATTCTTCCTGCCATCCCGGCAGCCGACCCTGCTGGGCGGCGGGCGCTCGGATGCTCCCGCATACCGCCTGGCGGCCTGCGGGCGGCTTTCTCCTCAGCCCCCGCAGGGCAGGCTGCTTCGGCCCGCGGGTCACGGAACAGGCGGCCGGCAGAAACCGCCTTCCCGCCAAAAAGACATTGCCGGGCAGCCCGCAGCGGGCCGCCCGGCAATGGAGCGTGCAGAACTTATTCCGCCTGAGGAGCGCCCACGGGACATACGTCCGCGCAGCTTCCGCATTCGGTGCAGAGATCGGGGTTGATCTCGTACTTGCCGTCCCCCTCGGAGATCGCGGAAACCGGGCATTCCGCCTCACACGCACCGCAAGCGATGCACTCGTCGCTAATCTTATATGCCATGAAAAGCACCTCCTTTTTATGTTCGCTCTTATCATAACATAAAGCCGCAAAAAATCAAAGGTTTTTTGCGGAAAAAAGATAGCCCGAGCGAAAAATCCTTTTGGCTTTTCTGTTAAAAAAGGGATCACTTTTCCAGGCTTCCCAGCTCTTCGAGCTCCTTTTTCTCCACCTTGATGCGGCCGTCGCGGATCACCTTGACGTCCCGGACGTGAACCGAAACCGGGGGAGAATCCGGCGCCTTGTCCAGACGCACCTTCAGCATCCCGGTCAGCAGGCTCGATTCCGCGACCACGCCGCGGCCTTCCTTGGTGGAAACCAGAGCCCCGGCCTTCGGGGTAATCTTCAGCAGGGATTCGTAAGCCTCCTGCTCATATTTCAGGCAGCACATCAGCCGCCCGCAGGCGCCGGAGATTTTGGTCGGGTTCAGGGACAGCCCCTGCTCCTTAGCCATCTTGATCGAAACCGGCTGGAAATCGTTCAGGAACTGGGAACAGCAGAAGGGGCGGCCGCAGATCCCCAGGCCGCCGAGCATCTTCGCCTCGTCCCGCACGCCGATCTGCCGCAGCTCGATCCGGGTGCGGAAAACCGACGCCAGATCCTTGACCAGCTCGCGGAAATCCACCCGCCCGTCGGCGGTAAAATAAAACAGAATTTTGGAGTTGTCAAAGGTGTATTCCACCCGCGTCAGCTTCATATCAAGCTTGTGCGCCGCGATTTTTTCCTGGCAGATGGCAAAGGCCTTGGCCTCCTTTTCCGTGTTCTCCTTGGAACGGCGGATATCCTCCGCCGTCGCGGGACGGACCACCTTTTTCAGCGGCTTGACGATTTCCGAATCATCCACCTCCCGGTTTTCCGTGACAACCTCGCCGCATTCCACCCCGCGGGCGGTTTCCACCACAACCAGGCTACCCCGCGCCAGGGTATGCCCGGCGGGGTCAAAAAAATATACCTTGCTCATGCTTTTAAAACGAACGCCGATTATTTCCGCCATGGGAACCTCATTTCTCGCCGCTGCAAAAATCGGGCCGTACCCGGTATACGCATCCCCGCGGCGGGAGGACGCGCATAGCAAAGGCGCAGGGAGCACGGCGCACGGAGCGCCATAAAAAGCAAAAAACCTTATCAGAATGCGCCGCCTATCCGGCTTCTTTTCCAGCCTTTCCCGGCGGCGCATCCGAAATGCCTCCGGCATTTCCCTGCCGGCTTCTTTCCCGCGGCCGCCTATCCGGCTTCTTTTCCTGCCTTTCCCGGCGGCGCATCCGAGAAACGCTCCGCGTTTCTCCTTCTTTATATTATAGCATGAAGGCAGGATGCCTGCAAGAAAACGGCCGCGGATTTCCCGTTTTTGCAGCATTTCCCACCCGGCTCGCCCTGTCCAAAGCGGCAGAAGCCCCCGCCGGATGTGGGACAGAGGCGGCCCGTCACCGTCCGGCGGCGGCGCGCAGGCGGCTGCACAGCAAGGTGAGAAACAGGGTATAATTGATGTTCCGCCGCCGGTCGGCCTGGAGCCCCTCCACCGCGCGGATGAGGGCGAGGAGCTGCCCCCGCGTAAGGGTGCGCGACAGCTTTTCCGCCGCCTGCGGCGCGGCCGAGAGCCTCCCCGCTTCCGCGGCGCCGAAACGCAGGGCAACGGCGTCCCGGAAGATCAGCCCGAGCGCGCCGAGCACCCCGTCCGCGAGCCCCTTGTCCTTTTCCAGGGCGCCGGTCAAACGGAGCAGCGCCAGCTCATCCGGCGCAGCGACCGCTTCGGCAAAGGCGGGGGACAGCTCCATCACCTTTTGGAAAGCGCCGTCCGACAGCCCCTGCACCGCCTGGCCGATCAAGCCGCCGAAAACGGCCACTGCCTGCCGTACCGCCGCCGGGTCCGCATCGGGACGCAGACGGCAGACGGCCTCGGCGGCTTCCTCCGGCGGCACCGGGCCGAGGGGGATGCACACGGCGCGGGACTGGATGGTGGGCAGGAGCTGCGCCCGGTTTTCACATGTCAAGATAAACAGCGCGTGGGCGGGCGGCTCCTCAAGGATCTTGAGCAGCGCGTTCTGCGCCTGCTCGGTCATCCCCTGCGCGCCGGCCAGGATTATCACCCGCCGGGGCGCCTCGTTGGGCAGGATATAGACCGTGTCCCGGATTTCGCGCACCGTCTCAATATGAAAGGAACGGGCCGCCCCCTCGCCGCCCGTTTCCAAAATGTCGGGGTGGTTCCCGCCGGCCGCCTTGATGCAGGCGGGGCAGCGGCCGCAGGGCTTCTCCCCCTCCCCGGTACAGACGGCCGCCCGCGCGATCAGCCGGGCCAGGGTGCGCCGGCCGCTGCCGGCCGGCCCCTCCAGCAAAAGGGTATGGGGAAGCCGCCCCCCGTCCACAAAGGCGGAGAGCAGCTCCTTTGCCTGCCGATTCCCGGCGAACCCGTCAAACCGCATACGGCTCGCCCCTACCGTCCAAAGCCGGCTTACAGCTTCTCATAGCGCTCAATATTCATAACGAACACCGTCGCGCCGCCCACCGTGACCTCCACCGGGAAGGAGGCGTAGGCGGAGGTGCCGTAGGAGGTGCTCGGGATCATCTGGGTGCGCTTCTTGGAGTGCTTTTCAATCGTCGCCAGCACCTGATCCACCCGTTCGTCGTCAACGCCCACCAGGAAGGTGGTGTTGCCCGCCATCAGGAACCCGCCGGTGGTCGCCAGCTTGGTCACCGAAAAGCCCTCCTTGGTCAGCGCGGTCGACACCGCGCTGCTGTCGTCCTTGTTCACAATCGCCAATACCAGTTTCATCGTGAATTCCTCCGTTCTATCCATGGATTTTCCCGGCTTCCGCCGGTTTGATCAGAAAACCGCCCAAGGAAATCCCTATATGGCTCCGGTGCCGGCCCGGCGGAGCATTTCCGCCACGATCCGGGCGCCGCTTTCGGCCGCCGCCTTCTCAAACTCGTCATAGGAGACATGGGCCGCCTCCCCCGCAAGGTCGGAAATCGCCCGCACAATCACAAAGGGGACGGCGTTGGCGCAGGCGACCTGGGCGACCGCTGCGCCCTCCATCTCGGCGGCGCTGGCGCCAAACCGCTGTGCAATCTCCCGCTTGAGCGCGTCGTCCGCCACAAAGACGTCCCCCGACGCGATCGTGCCGACCCGCACCCTCTGCGCACCGAGCACCGTCTGCGCCGCGTCGCGGAAAGCGGCCACCAGGCGGGGGTCGGCGGCAAAGCGGGTGGGCTTTGTGTCATCCGCCTCGGGCCCGAAGCCCATATATCCCTTCACATGCCCAAAGGCCGTGATATCAAAATCGTGCTGCACCGCGTCGGCGCCGACCACCAGGTCGCCGACTGAGAGCCCGGCCGCTATGCCGCCGGCCACGCCGGTGTTGATCAGGGCGGCGACCCCAAAGCGGTCGATCATCGCCTGCGCGCACAGCGCCGCGCAGACCTTGCCGACCCCGCACTGCGCCACCACCGCCGGCACGCCCTCAAGCGTCCCGGCATAAAAGTCGATCCCTGCAAGGCGCACGGCCGACCGGCCCTCCAGCCGGGAGGTCAGCAGCCCCACCTCGGACGCCAGGGCGCCGATCACGCCCCATGTCCCTTGTATTTCTTTTCCCATTGGCATCGCCCTCGTCGGATTGTTCTAGCCCTGCCGCCCTTGGGGCCAGCGGGCGGAGGCCGCGGCAAACCGGCAGCCCTGCCGTTATGCAGGACGGAAGCCCGGCCTCTTGCTCATAGTATACAGGAAAATCCGCCTTGTTACAAGGGATTTTTGTCGTTCCTTCCGTTTTTTCCCTTTTATCCGCCCTCCAGCCGGGGTTTTGCGCCGGCAAACGCCCCCTCCCCAGCGGAGGCCGCGGGGGAGCGTACGATGCAGATCCCGCCCGGCCGCTTCCCGCCGCAAGGCCGCCGCATAGGAGGCGGCCGCCTGCCGGCAGGAGCCCCTCAGTCCTGGCCCCGACCTATAGAGTACCGCCGGGCTTGCTTCGGTGCCTCCGCCCCGCGGGAAGCCGGCCCTGCGGAGGGAAAAGGAAGCCGCGGGACGCGCTGCCGCCTGCTGTTGCCGCCTACGGCTGCTGTTGCTTACTATTTTACCACAGCTTACCGCAGCACCACCAGCTGGTCAAAGCCCGCCTGCTCCAGCCGGAGCGCCGTCTCTTGGCGGATCCGTTCCCCGGGGACGACGGCCGCCACCCCCGGCGGGCAGGGGCAGACCGTCCGCGCCGCCACCCGGCCTGCCGCCTCAGAGGCAGGCACCGTCTCGCAGGGAGCGAGCAGCGCCTCGCGGGGGGAGCAGGCCCTCTCCGGCCTCTCCCCATCCCATGTATAGGCTGCCTTCGGCCGGAGGCCGAAGAAGCGGCCCCGGCGCAGGGCGACCGCCAGCCCATGGACCGCCTCCCGCAAGCGCCCCAGCTCGGCCGGCGTGTTAAAGGGGGTGAGGATAAACACCACATACCGCCCGTCGGCATACTCGGGCTCGCATCCCTCCGCCCGGAAGAATTCCGCCGCGACCCGGCCGTCTACCCCGGCGCTGGCCGTATCCAGCGTCAGGCGGGCCGGGTCCTGCCGCGGCCCAGCGAGCACGCCGATTTCCGCCTCCCGGGCGGCCCGGCGCAGCCCCGCCGCCTCCTCGGCGGTCAGGCGGTAGGCCTCCCCGCCCGCCCGCACCCACCAATCCCGCGCCAGATCAAGCGACGCCAGCACCGGGAAGGCGGGGGATGTGGAGCCGAACAGGGCCATCGCGGCCTTGGCCTCCGCCCGCGCAGCCCAGGGCGCGCCGTCCGGCCGCCGGCCGATATGCAGCATCGCCCCCCCGGTCAGCACCGGGAGGGTCTTGTGGGCGGAATCGGCGGTCATCGCCGCCCCCAGCGCCAGCGGATGCAGGCCGAACGCGCCGAGATGGCTCCCATGGGCGTTGTCTACCAGTAGGGGGACGCCCGCCTGCCGGCAAACCGCCGCGATGGCCGGGATATCCGCCAGCCGCCCGTAATAATCCGGGCTGGTAATATAAACTGCATGTATATTTTTATCATTATTCAACGTATCGGCAATATCCGCCGGCCCCGGGCGGCCATCCGGCCCCGGCCAAAGCCATACCGGCTCCAGCCCCAGGAGGGCGGCGGCATGGACGGCGGAGCGGTGGGCGTTGCGCAGGAAAAGCACCCGGCTCCCCGCCCCGGCGCCCAGCAGGAGCATCGTCTGGATGCACAGGGTACAGCCGCCCGCGCTGAACAGGGTCTCGGCCGCGCCGAAGGCCGGGGCGGCGAGCTTTTCCGCCTCTTCAATGACGTCGCCGCCGTCGTACAGGCTGCCGGTTTCGGGCAGCTCGGTCAGGTCGTACTCCAGCCCGGCCAGCTCCCCGAGCAGGCCGGCACGGCCCTTGTGCCCCGGGGTATGGAAGGAAGCGCGCCCCTTGGCGGCATAGCCCCGCAGGGCGTCCGCCAGCGGCGCGCCGGCATCATACATATTCCCGGCGGGCAAACGCACTGATCCCCACCGGATCCACCTCAAAGGAAACGATATCCCCCGGCGCGCAGTCGGCGTCGGTCACATCAACCGTCAGGGCGGTCAGCCCGGCGCGGCCCAGCACCGGCAGGCGCTGGCCGTTGATTTCGCAGGTGAGCTTGTGGGCAAACAGGCCGCGGCGGCCTTGCGCTTCCTGCGGGAAGAGGCCGTCCGCCAAGCCGGCCGGGACCACCGCCACACGGGTGGCCCGCTTGACCCGGCAGCGCCCGTCCTGCCCGACGGTGGCGCCCGCCGGCAGCCATTTGATGTCGCACACCTCGGAAACGGCGCGGCCCACCTTTTTCAGACCGCCCCGCTGCTTGGTCACCGCCTTGGGCGCTTCGCCCCGGCCGAAGAGCTCCGCCCCCACCCGCACGGCGGAAAGCCGCATCTCCGGGCAAAGGGCGAGCTGGTTGACGTCCGCCATATGGGCAAAGCCGGGGGTGAGCCCCTCCCGCCGCACGGCGGCGAGCACCCGGCCGAAGTCCTTGACCTGCTGCTGGCGGCGGGACGCCTTGCCCTCGCTACCCGTGGGCAGGGCGGTAAACACGCCGGCGAGCTCCAGGTTCCCCAGATGCCGGACGGTCTGGGCGGCCTTGGCGGCGTCCTGCGGGGCAAAGCCGAAGCGCCCCATGCCGAAATCAAAGCAAAGCTGGATGCGGGCGCGGCGGTGGAGCTTGCGGCTCAGCGAGCTGAGCAGCACCGCGCTTTCGTTGGAGCCGACCGCTGCCACCAGGTCGCTTTCCAGGATGGTCTCAATATCCTCCTGCCGGGAATAGGGGGTCAGCAAAAGGAGATCCACCCCCCTCACGGCGTCCGCGACCCGCACGGCCTCCTCCAGACGGGCGACCGCCATCGTCTTTACCCCCTCGTTTGCCAGGAGCTGGGCCACCGCCACATCCCCCAGGCCGTAGGCGTTGGCCTCAAGCACCGGGATCATCGGGGTGTTGCCCACCTGCCGCTGCAGGAGATGGTAGTTCTGCAAAATTCGTTCCGTCTGGACCATCAGTGTGATCATCGGGGAGAGCCTCCTTTTCTTCCGGCGGCAGCGCCGGGTCTCCCGCTTATCCGCCCCGCCTCCCCTGTCAGGGAACAGGCGGCCGTAAAAACGGCGGCGGGACCGCCCGCCGCCTTTATTATACCGTTATCTCGCCTTTGCGTCAATCAGCGACAGGTTCCGCGCCGGCACCTTTTTCCCCCGCCAGCCATAGGCCTTGCCCGCGAGATCCTCCAGCGATTCCGGGGTGAGGCAGGGCTCGTACCGCCCCGCGAAGCAGGGATGGGGAGCAACCCGGGCGATACGGTTGAGAGGGCAGGCCTCCTGGCAGAGATCGCAGCCCCAGGCCATGCCGCTGTCCCGGATCAGCTGGGCCTCCTGCGGCGTCAGCTCCCCCTTTTTCTGGGTGACGGCGGACAGGCAGGCTGCCTTCCTCCCCTCCGTCGGAGAAGCCGGCGGGTCTTCGCCGGGGCGCGGCAGGCAGCCGGCCGGGCAGGCGGCGGCGCACCGCCCGCAGCGGGGGCAGCGGGGCGGCTCCGCCGGGACGGGGCCGGCCAGGGCCAGCCCGGTCACGATGGCGCCGATGAACACCCAGGAGCCGTACTCCGGGTGGATCAGCAGCCCGTTTTCCCCCACGACCCCCAAGCCGGCCAGCGCGGCGGCCCGCACCTCCGGGATGGGGGAATTGTCAATAAAGGGCAGGAAGCGCTCCTCGGGGAAAGCCGCCGCCAGGGCGGCCGCCGCCCGCTCCAGCACGGCCCCGGCGGCCTGGTGGTAATCGGGCACCCGGGCGTAGCGGGAGAGGTTGCTGCGCGCCCCGGCGCCGGGGGACGGCCCGGCGCCCTCCGGCGCCGCCGAGGCAGCCGGGGGCTCTCCGCCCGGGCAGGGCCCTTCGTCCGGGAAGCGGTAGGGGAACAGGGCGGCGATCACGGTGCGGGCGGGCGCCGCCGGCGGGAACGCCTGCACCAGCCGCTCCCTCCCGCGGCAGGGCAGCAGGCGGCCCTCCACCGCGGAAAAGGGGCAGAAGCCGTGCAGGGCCAGGCCGGCCTCCCGCAGGATGCGGGAAACCGCCGCCTTTGCCTCGTCTGTCATCCCCTCGCCCCCTCTGTCATCCCCTCCGGTAAAAATGCCGGAAGGGCTCATACCGCCGGCGGCGCGTTCCGACGGCGCCGCGGTTATCCCAAGTATACCCGATCCGGCCGGCGGAAGCAACCGGGGAGCGGACGCGCGGGGAAAGGGCGGCGCGCTCAAGGGCGGCGCGGGACGCCCCGCTCCGGCCCAATGCCCGCCGCAGGGGATCGCAGCGCGGACGGCGGGAATATGCGTCAGACACCGGCCGGCGCGCTCCCCCTGGCACGGGCCGGGGCGTTCGCCTCCACGGCGGGAGGAGGGCTCCGCCGCTTTCATCGGCTGCCCTTCGGCGCAGCATCCCGGCGCACTTTGGCAGGCCGCATCCCCGCCGGAAAAGCCAAAGCCCCCTCCCGGCGGCAGGCAGCGGGAGGGGACGGTCCATTGATCCATTCCAAAGGCTTTGCACCGGCTGCCATACCGGGGCCCACGGCGGCTTGGCCGGGCAGCGGGAAAAGGGGGGTCCGCGGGGCGCGCGCCGGGGGCGTATCCACGTCCCATCCCATAAAAGGGGATAAGCCGTGCGCCGCAGCCGTTGGCATCCCGGCGCCGCCGCGCCTGCGCTTACCGGCCCTGCCCGGCAGCCGCCTGCCCCTGCCGGCCGGCCTTCCTCGGCCGGTCGGTCCTCCGGAAAAAGGCGATGGAGAAGGCAGCCGCCGCCAGCACCAGGTTTTCCGCCAAGGCAGCCCAGCCCACGGGAAGGCCGGCGCGTCCCACGTCATAAGGCGGGACGTTCCACAGCGCGCCGTTTACCAGCATCAGGCCCGGGAAGGCGGTATATACCGGCGCCGGCAGGTACCGGCGGAACACGACCGGCAGCAGGGCAAACAGCACCGCTGCGACGGTCAAGGCAATCGGCTGATGGAGCCCATCCGAAAATACGGCGAGCCAAACCGCCAGCAGCACCGCGCCAAGCAGCCGTGCCCCGCACTGCCAGAGCAGGTACTGCCGCAGCGTCCAGGCGTGGGGGCAGCTTGCGAAGGCCGCGAGGCTCTGGACCGGCGCGGACGCGGAGGGAAGCTCAAGGCGCAGCGCCGCTATTCCCAGCTCCACCCCCAGGGAGAGCAGGGCAAACAGCGCCGTCAGGGGGACGGCGGCGGAAAGCCGGCGCAGCAGGCTGCCCCGCCGCCCCGACCGGGTAGCCCGGACGGGCGCCAGCATCCCGCTGCCGGCATCAAGCAGCAGGTAGGGCAGGCAGAGGACCAGCACGCTGGCCAGCAGCAGGAAATCCATCTCCCCGTCGCCCAGCAGGATCTCCCAGCCGGTATCGTACAGGAATTCGGGCGGCCCGCCGTCGCGGTACCGCTGCGCAAAGCGCGCCGCCTCGCGGGCAGACATCTCCTCCCCGTAAAGGCCGGCCGCCGTCCCGCCGGCGGAAAGGGCGGCGTAGGCCCCGTCCTGTCCGTCGAGGTATGCCGCCTGGTCATAGATTTTGCGGAACGCCTGCTCCACATCCATGGCGTAAAACCATTGCTTGTTGAACGCTTCAAACTCTTCCTTGCTGATCTTGCCTTCCTTATATGCCGATTCCATGTCCGACTGCGCTTCCAGAACCAGGACCACCCGCTCGTACTCCTCGTCAAGGTAGCGGCGCTTCTCCGGCGTCATCGGGCCCTGGAGCCGCTGGCAGTAGGCGCGGTACTGCTCCTCGTTCTGCACGGAATCCCGCGGCGCCAGGCTGTACCAGGACACCCCGGCCCGTACCAGCAGCAGGGCCAGGGCCAGCAGGAACGCCCAGCAGGTGCCCAGCTTCTTCCACTCCCACGCATAGCCCTTCATGCCTTCGCCCCCGCCCTGCGCGGGGCGCGGCAGGAGCCGCCCAGGAAGAGCCGCCACCCCAGCAGGAGGAAGGCAGCCAGCCCGGCCAGGCAGACCAGCAGCGGCAGGACGAAGCGGAACACCGGCCAGCCGGCGATATCCGCCACATCCATCCCCGTCAAATAATCCTGCGTATCCAAAAGGCAGAGGGGGTTCCAGGAGCGGAACGCCTGCCCAAAAAGGAGCTCCTTGTAGCTGAGGCCGAAGGAAACCATTTCCACCTCCTGCTCATGGAACGCCACATACAGGACCGAGCCCAGCAGCCCGCCCAGGCCGGCCAGCCCCAGGCCAAGGGAGAGCAGCCTTCCCCGGGCCAGGCAGCTGGCAAAGATCGCAAAGGCGGCCATAAACACCGCCACCGCCAGGCGGAACGCCAGATGCAGGGCCAGCATCCCGGCAATCGAGATATTCAGCGGGCAGTGCTCAAACGGGTACAGCGACTGCACCGGGGCCAGCCAGCAGGTCAAGTCCGCCTGGACGGCAAAGCAGGCAACCGTCGCCGAGAAAAAGACCGCCATGGCCGCCGCCGCATACAGCAGCGCCGAAGCCGCCCGGGCCCAATAGGCCGGGGAGCGCCCCCGCCGGCTGCTGTGTACGACCGGGTACACCCCCGTCGCGCGGTCAGCCGTAAACAGATATACCGCCCCCAGGATCGCCAGGCAGAGGGCGAACGCCTCCACGAGATGGTAATACGACGGCTGGCCAAACATATCGAACAGATAAAGCCAGGGAGACGCGTCCATCAGGTAGGGGGTCTTGCGCTCGCTGTACACCTGGCGGATCAGGCGGTTGTACCGCAGCTTGTATTCGTTGCCCTCGGGATTGGCCTCGTACTCCGCGATGTTGTAATCCGCCTGCTGGATGGCAAAGAGCCGCCGTTCCTCCATCTCCAGCAGGTTTTGGATGTTGTAATAAAGGCCCAGGACCATGTTGGGGTGGTATTCCCCTTCTATGCCCGCAATCCGGACGCTGGCCTCCCCCGCCTGCCCCCGGCTGTTGGCGTCGCTGACCGCGTCGTACAGCTCCTTGGTCAGGACGGTCCCGGCCTGCTCATAAAGCCGGGAGAGCTCCTCGTCCCTCAGGCTCTCCCGCGGGAAGTACCAGTACGCGGTCAAGACCAGGAAAAGGGCGGCCACCGCCCACAGCATCCCGCTGCGCAGGAATTTTTTCAGCTCATACCGGATCATCCGCGCCGCCTCCCGTCTCTCCGAAGTACGCGATGTACAGGTCGTCGAGCGTCGGCTCCGCCGGGAGGGCGCCTTCCGCGGGCGGCGTATCCGCGATCACCCGCAGGGCCGCCATCCCGTCGCGGTAATCCATCCGGGAGACGGGAAACCGCGCGGCCATAGGCTCCGCCTGTGCGGCGGGGATCTCCAGCGTCCATACCTTGCCGGCCATCTCCTCCAAAAACTCCGGCACGGTGCGGTTCCCGAGAAGCTCCCCCTCCCGCAGCAGGAGCACCCGGTGGGCCAGGTTCTCCACGTCCGAGACGATATGGGTGGCCAGCAGGATAATCGTGGTCTCGGACAGCTCGGACAGCAGCCCTTTGAAGCGGATGCGCTCCTTGGGGTCAAGGCCGGCCGTCGGCTCGTCAAAGATCAGGAGGTCGGGCGACCCGATGAGCGCCTGGGCAATCCCCAGCCGCTGCCGCATCCCGCCTGAATACTGCCCCACCCTCCGCTTGGCGTCGGCGGCCAGGTTGACCTTTTCAAGCAGGGCGTCCGCCTCCCGCTTGGCCTCGGCCCGGCTGGCCACGCCCTTGAGCGCGGCGAAGTACAGCAGCATATCCCGGCCGGTGAAATTGCGGTACATCCCCACATGCTGCGGCAGGTACCCGAGCCGGGAGCGGTACGCCGCGCCCAGCCGCCAGATCGGCTCCCCGTCGCACAGCACCTCCCCTGCCGTCGGCCTGGTCAGGCCGGTGATCATGGTCATCAGGGTGGTTTTGCCCGCGCCGTTGGGGCCCAGGAGCCCGTAGATCCCCGGCCCCAACGCCGTCGTCAGCGGACGGACCGCCTGCTTTTTCCCGTAATTTTTGGCCAGCCCCCGCAGCTCCAGCCGCATGGGGCGGCGGGCCGGTTCCACCGGCCTGCGGCGCTCTTTCATGCCGATCCCCCTTCCATTTTCCCGGGCCCGTCCCGGATGGGCGCTGCTCCGTCAATGGTAGGCGGTATACTCCAGCTCGTGGATATTGCTCCCGTCCCCGTCCATCAGCAGGACGCGCCCCTCCTGGTTACTCAGGGTCAGCAGGACCTTATCCCACCGCTCAAACACGCCGATGTCGGCGACATCCTCACCCGTCAGCCGGCGGGAGTTCCCGCCGTCCAGGTCCATGGCGAACAGGCCGGCTTGACCCAGCACGGTATAAAAGATCTGGTCGTTCAGGATGTTGTAATACAGCATATTCCCCATGATCTCCCGCCGGTCGCCCCCGTCCTTATCCATCGAAATCAGGACGATGTCATCGCCCTGGTTCTGGATGAAATACAGCCGGCCGCCGTAGCTCATCAGGCGGGTGGCGCGGTCCCCCTCCAGCACGCGGCGGTTCTCCCCGTCAATGCCCATGGCGCAGAGCTCCAGGTCGGCGGAAATATGATAGATCACGTCGTCCTCAATCACAAAGCCGTTCTGATACCGTGTAACGTCCTCGTACGACGCCACCGTTTCCCCGGTGCTCAGGTCGGTCACGTCCATCCGTACCTTATTGCTCGCAAAGCTGTACAGCCGGTCCTTATAGATCCGGTCGTAGGAATACCCCGCATCGGGGTCGCGGTCCAGCGTGAGGTAGGCGGTCTTTTCCGTCCCGTCCAGCCGGAAAAGCGTTTCGGGCGACGCGGAATCCACAAAATACAGCTTATCGTGGAAGGAATGGACGGTCGTCATTCCTCCGAGGTACCCGCTGCACATCGCGTTTTCATGGTCGCAAGCGGGGTCGTCGCAGTTGATGGTGATCCGCTCCGTCGCCTTGCTCAGGCGGTAAAGGCTGAAATTGCTTTTGAAATAGACCGCGTCCTCCGTTTCGGCAAAGGCCGCGGAATTCATCATCCAGTTGCCCTGGTTATTTTCCGCTTCCAGGCCGGTAAAATCGGTGATCCGCTCCTCCTCGCCGTCCTGGCACCCCGCCAGGAGCAGCAGGCCGGCAGCCAGAACGCCGGCCAGGATGCGGTGCGTTAATTTTTTCATGATCCCGCCTCCTCTGTTGCTTCCACGGTAGTGATCTGGTTGCTGTGCGCCTCGTCAAACGCCATTGGTTCTTCCGCCATGTTCACCGTGATCGCCTGCAAGTTGTGCGTCCCCTGGTCCGGCAGGAAGGAAAGGTCAAGCGGGAAAACATACCCTTCGCCGCTCTGTCCGCTTTCCCAATCCAGCACATACTCCCCGCCGAAAGCCGGCGCCGGCTCCCCGTCCATGAGCAGCACCGTCCGGTACCGTCCCGGCTCGGCCGCAAGCGGGAGATACCATTCCGGCAGGTTTCCCGGATCATAGGCGACATAGTCGTAAGACGGATCCCCGTGCAGCGCCTCATCGCTACCCAGATAGCCGGAATAATACTCGCCGCCGGAAAAAGCGGGGGCGGTGGGCGTGAATTCCCGCTCCGTCTTGGCTTCAAGGGATCCGTCAGCGAGCAGGCCGACCAACGCCGCACCGACCGGTCGGGACGGGTTCAGCGCATCTAAGCTGGGGCTGCTCGGGAGGGTATACCCCAGCAGGCCGACCACCACCAAATTCACCCGTTCCCCCGGGCGGACCGTGCCGGGCGTAAAATGGAATGCTTTTTCCTGCGCGCTTCTACCCAGGGTAAACCGATGAAGAAGGCCAGCGGGCTCTTCCTCCACCTGGATCTCCTGCGGGATCCCGTCAAGGAAGACTAAAAGCCCGGCGTCGGCTTCCGCCACGCCGCTTTGGGTAAACGTCACCCGCACGGACACTTCCCCGCCTTCATATGTCACGACATTATCACCCGGCAGTTGCTCCCCGTTGACCTCATTGACCGTGAGGTAGAGGTTGGTGTTGCGGCTCGTTGACGCCTGCGACGATTCCGCCCAGTCGTACCGGTTGGTCGGCTCGGTAGTGGAGGAGTCCTCCGTTTCCCGGCCGCCGCAGGCGGTCACCACAAGGGCCGCGCTCAGCAGTGCCGCGGCCAATGCTGCCGTACGAATTCTGCGTCTCATAAGCACCCCTCCGATTACGCGTATTTTCTTAAAATGGAAAAGTGGCGGAAGAAAAAGGCGGCTTGTCTCCTAATAGGTTATGCGGGCCGCAGGTTACAGCTCACTGCCCGTACAGCTGGCCTGTTTATAGCCATTTCCGAAGGCATTTGAGTAGGCGTAGAACTTGCCGGTTGCCGAAACGATCGTAGACCCGTAACTCACATCGATCATAGAAATTAAGACCGATCCTGAGCCGGTTGAGGTTTTCGTTTTGGTGTCGTTGCGTAAAGCGACCGAGCCAACGATCTTAAAACTGTCCATCAGCAGCCCGGTAGTAGCCATCCTCTCGTTAAAGGTAACGGTGATGGGGTTGGGCGCATTGGGCTTGTTTTTGCTCATGATATAGTTTACGGTGGCCTTCCCATTCGTCCCGCCAGCCGTTTGATAGGAACCGCTGTGACTGGCCAGCGCACTGCATGTCAACAGCATCTTTCTGCATGTCTCTGCATATTCCTGCATGTTTCTTCTCGCTGTTCTTGCTTTTTCGCCGCCTTCTATTTTCAAAGATACATAATCTTTGTTCAAAAGTAAATGCAATTTTGTTATATTTTATTGCTATAATCTAACAAATTTCCATAAATAATGATATAATGCACCATTTCACGTCTATTTTACACCTTTTACCCAAGGCGTTGGCTTCAGCCAATGCTCCAGACGCAGCGGCCGCGCGTTTTCGGGCCGGTGGGAAGGCGCTGCTCGGGGAACCCTTTCCGCCAGCGCCGGCCGCTGCGCTTTCAGCAAAGCCGGGGGATGGGTTCGGTCAAGCGGGCACAAAAACGGCACGCCGACCACAGCGTACCGAAAAGGGGCCGTATCCAAAGACAGAGCCCAGCCGGACAAAATCCGGCCGGGCTCTGCACACATACCCCCATAAAGGATTGGCCCGAGGGGGCCTTGCTTACCGGGCAAAGCGGAGCGGAACCGCCGCGCCTCTTCCGCCGTTACGGCGCGGCGGCTTCGTCGGCCCCGTTGGCACGGCTTTCCCCGTCCTCCGGCCCGTAATTGGCACGGTAGAATTCCTCTGCCGGCAGGACCAGGAAGGAACGCCGCCTGCCCTTCAGATGGAGCCAGACCACCGCCGCCATCACCAGCGAACCGGCCAGGCAGATCATCATATCCTCCATCGTGTCCCCCACGCCGGTGGCGGCGACGTTCTGCGAATCGTGGCCCGTGAGGAGGAAGCCGAGGTATTCCAGCATCTCCCACAGCCCGGCGACAAACTGGGAGAAGAAAAAGCAGAACCCAGAGGCGGCCAAGGCGTCCCTGCCCATAGGGGCCCGCTTGTCCTCCCGCACCATCCAGAACAGGCAGAGCCCCAGGGCGCAGGCCACAAACCCGCTCAAGCAGTGGACAGCCAGGTCAAACCACCAGATATAGCTGTACCATCCCAGCACCGTCCCCAGGATAAACGCCAGGAAAAGGAAGATCAGCAGCACCGCATCCATCAGCGGGGCCTTTTTCAGCCGGAAAACCCGGCGGAGCAGAGGCAGCGCCGGCAGGAACAGGAGCCCCGCCAGGCCCCCGAGCCCCCGGACTACCGGGCCGCCGGAAAGCAGCACATACCCCCCGGCCGCCAGGCAGGACAGCGCATAGAGGACGGCCGTCACCGTCAGGACGTTTTGAAACCGCGCTTTTTTCATAGAACCAGCTCCCCTTTTCCTGCTTTGCGTGCCCGCCGCCTATCCAATGTATCTATGGACAGGCAAAAGTCCTTGTATGCGTTCCCATCATCTTCATGGCTGCTGCAACCGGCCGCGGCTTCCGGGCTGCGGCCTTGCGGGTAATGGCTATTGTACCACATCAAAGCCGAAAAGTCGAACCGCCCGGCCCGCAAAAAAGCCGGTTTTTTTCCGCCGCGGTTGATTTCCCCCTGCATTCCCGGTATACTGGAACGCAGAGAAGGGCCGGGGCGCGGGGACACAAAAATCCCACCCCCAAGCCCCGGCAGGGAAAACGATATCCCGCGCGCCCTGCAACCGAAAGGAATGACCGCCATGGCTGCCGAACCGTTATCAATTTTAGAAAACCTGATCCAGACGCGCCCCGCCCTGGCTCCCTGCCGGGAGGACATCGCCGGCGCCTACCGCCTGCTGGCCGGCGTTTTCCGCGCCGGGGGCAAGCTGCTGCTCTGCGGCAACGGGGGGAGCGCGGCCGACTGCGGCCACATCGCCGGGGAGCTGATGAAGGGCTTCCTGCGCCGGCGCCCCCTCCCGCCGTCCCTGCGGCAGGCCCTATGCAGCCAAGGGGAAGAAGGGGAACGCCTGGCCGGGCGGCTGCAGGGGGCGCTGCCCTGCATTGATCTGACCGGCCACGCCCCGCTCTCTACCGCCTTTGCCAACGACGTCGACCCCGCGCTGATTTTTGCGCAGCAGGTGTGCGGGTACGGCCGGCCGGGGGACGCGCTGCTGGCGATTTCCACCTCCGGCAATGCCGAGAACGTCCGCTTCGCCGTGCGGACGGCGAAAGCGATGGGGCTTATGACCCTCGGCCTGACCGGGCGGAAGGGCGGCTGGCTTGCGGAAAACGCCGGGCTGTGCATCCGCGCGCCCGAGGACGAGACCTTCCGGGTGCAGGAGCTGCACCTGCCCGTGTACCATGCGCTCTGCGCCATGCTTGAGGCGGAATTTTTCGACGAATAGGCAAACCGCTAACCATCAAATCAAACCGCGGCCGCGCGCCGCCCGCGGAAAGGAGCCGCTTATGTCCAACCAACCCATTACCCTGATCGGCAACGCGCACATCGACCCCGTCTGGCTGTGGAAACGGTGCGAGGGGCTGTCCGAAATCAAATCGACCTTCCGCTCCGCCCTGGACCGGATGAAGGAATTCCCCGACTATATCTTTACCTGCGCCTGCGCCTCCTATTACCGCTGGGTGGAAACCGTCGACCCGGCGATGTTTGAGGAGATCCGCGCCCGGGTGGCGGAGGGACGCTGGAGCATCGTGGGCGGGATGTGGGTGCAGCCCGACTGCAACATCCCGGCCGGGGAGGCGTTCGTCCGGCAGCTGCTCTACTCCCAGCGGTATTTCAAGGAAAAATTCGGCCGGACGGTCACGGTGGGGTACAACGTCGATTCGTTCGGACACAACGGGATGCTCCCCCAGCTCCTGCGGCGGGCGGGGATTGACGCCTACGTTTTTACCCGCCCCGGGAAGGAGGAAAAGCCGGGGCTGCCCAACCTGTTCTTCTGGGAATCCCCCGACGGCAGCCGGGTGACCGCCTTCCGCACCGTCTTTGGCTATAACCATCACTACAACGGCTGCCCCGAAAACGGCAAGGAGCCCTGCTTAGCCAAGCTGGACGTGATCCGGGGCATGGCGGAGGAGCAGGGGCTGCCCTTCCAGCACTATTACGGGGTGGGGAACCACGGGGGCGGCCCTTCGATCCGGGAGCTGACCCTGCTCTCCGGCGTCTGCCGGGAGGATCCCGCCGTCCGCTTTGGGTCGACCCGGGGGTATTTCGACTACGTCGCGCAGAACGTCCCCGCCGGCCGGCTCCCGGTGCTGCGGGACGACCTCCAGCACCACGCGAGCGGCTGCTACGCGGCCCATGCCGGCATCAAGGCCGCCAACCGACGGGCCGAAAACGCCCTGATCGCGGCCGAGGCCTATGACCGGCTGGCCAGCCTCCTGCTCGGGACGCCGCCCCAGACGGCGGCCATCCGCGCAGCGTGGGAAAAGCTGCTGTTCAACCAGTTCCACGACGTGCTGGCCGGCTGCTGCATCCGGGAGGCCTGCGACGAGGCGCTCGACTCCTTTGCGGCCGTGTGCGACGCGGCTAAGGACATCACGGCGCTGGCCACCCAGCGCCTGTCCTGGAACATCCGCACCACCGACGTCTTTGACGGCTCCGCGGCGCAGAAGCACGACTGGAAGGTCTGGGAAAAGGAGGGCAAGGGCGGGCCTTATGTGGTGTTCAACCCCCACGCCTTCCCCGTGCGCATCCCCCTGCCCCTCAACCTGGCCAATACCGGCGTAACCGACGGGGAGGGCAACCCCGTGCCGGTGCAGTCGATCCGCGGGCCGCAGACCAACGGCTGGGACCACTACAACATGCTCTTTTTGGCGGAGCTCCCCGCCTTCGGCTACCGCACCTATTATTTATTCCAGGACCGCCTGTTCGACCTCCCCGCCTCGGAGGAGCCCGCGCCGGCGGCGGGGGAGTGGTACCTGGAAAACGAATTCCTGCGGGCGGAATTCGACCCCGCCTCGGGCGCCCTCGTCCGCCTGCTGGACAAGGAAAACGGGCGGGAGCTCGCGGCCGGCCCGATGGCCCGCGCCCTGGTGATCGACGACCCCGACTCGGATACCTGGGGGCACGGGGTGTATACCTTTGACCGGGAGTGCGGCGAATTCGGGCAGCCGCAGCTCCGCGTGCTTGAAACCGGGCCGGTGCGGGCCGCGCTCCGGGTGACCAGCCGGTACGGGAATTCCACCCTGACCCAGGATTTCTCCCTGTCCGTGGGGCGGCGGGCGCTCGACGTCCGCTGCCTGCTGAACTGGCAGGAACCGCTCAAGATCGTCAAGCTCTCCTTCCCGGTGCAAGTGGAATCCCCCCGTGCGGCCCTGTCTATGCCCTACGGCTTCCTGACCAGAGAGGCCGACGGGGCCGAGGAGCCCAGCCACGAATGGGCGGGCGTCTACGGCGCGGACGGGGCCGGGCTGGCCCTGCTCAACGACGGCAAGTACAGCGTCTGCGCCAAGGGGGGCGACCTGCGGATGGCCGCCGCCCGCAGCGTGATCTACGCCGACCATTTCGGTGAGCGGGACGACCTGGTGGAATACATGGATCTTGGGGAGCAGATCTTCCGCTACGCGCTGATGCCCTACTCCCAGGACAACCCGGCGCCGGTGGCCCAGGCGGCCGCCCTGCTCAACCGGATGCCGGAGGGGCTGATCGAAACCCACCACGACGGGGCCCTCCCGCCCACCTACGCAGGGGCGTCGGTATCGGCGGACAACGTGCTGCTGGGCGCCATCAAGGAGGCAGAGGACGGGGACGGCACCATCCTCCGGCTGGTGGAAACCGCCGGGAAAGCCGCCGGCTGCACCGTGTCGATCCCGGCGCTCGGGGCGGAGTTCACCGTCGCCATGGGCCCGCAGCAGGTCCGCACCTTCCACCTCCCGCAGGACGGCGGCGCCCCGCAGGAGTGCCTGCTGACCGAATACCCCGGCAACGTCGGCTGAGCCGGCGGATGCCGCATTTTTAAGGAAAGGGACGATCAATGATGGCCGTCGTTGCCGGGATTGATATCGGCGGGACCAAGCTCGCCGTCACCCTGGCCCGCGTTGAAGGGGAGACGCTGCGGGTGGTCGGCAAGGAGAAGGCCCCTACTCCCCGCACCGGTGGGGCGGAGGGGCTGGCCCTGCTGGGGCGGCTTCTCCGGGACGCGCGGCGCAAAGCCGGCGTCCCGGAGGGCGGAATCGCCGGGATCGGCATCAGCTGCGGCGGGCCGCTGGACAGCCGGCGGGGGATAATCCTCTCCCCGCCCAACCTCCCCGGCTGGGACGAGGTGCCGGTCAAGGCGTATTTTGAACGGGAAACGGGCGCGCCCGCCGTGCTCCGCAACGACGCGGACGCCTGCGCCGTGGCCGAATGGCGGTACGGCGCGGGCCGGGGCTGCCGGAACATGGTCTTTTTGACCTTCGGCACCGGCTTTGGGGCCGGGCTGATCCTAAACGGGGCGCTGTACTCCGGCAGCTGCGACATGGCGGGCGAGATCGGCCATATCCGCGCGCCGGGCGACCCCGCCTACCGCCCGGTGGGGTACGGCAAAAGCGGCTCCTTTGAGGGGTATTGCAGCGGCGGCGGGATTGCGGAGCTCGGCCGCGCCATGGCGCTCGAAGCCATCCAGCGGGGCCGGCCGGCCTCCTTCTGCCCCACGCCGCGGGAGCTGGAGGGGCTGACCGCCCAGGCCATCGCCCAGGCGGCGGAGGAAGGCGACCCCCTGGCACGGGAGGTCTACGCCTGCTCCGGCCGGCAGCTCGGCGGGGCGCTGGCCCTGCTGGTCGACCTGCTCAACCCGGAGGCAGTGGTGATCGGCAGCATCTACGCCCGCAGCACCGCCCTGCTGCGGGACGCCGCTATGCAGGCGCTCGAACGGGAGAGCCTCCCCCTCGCCCGGCAGGCCTGCCGGGTCCTGCCCGCCGCCCTCGGGGAGCATCTCGGGGACGTGGCGGCCCTCAGCCTGGCGCCGCTGCCCGCCGCCGGCGAGGGAAGCGGGCAGCCGACAAAGGTCTGCTTTGACGGGGAGCCGTAGCCGGGCCAGAAGCAGACGGAAGCCGAAAAAAGCAGCCTGCGCTGTTGCGCAGGCTGCTTTTTGGTGGGCGTAAACGGACTCGAACCGCTGACCTCTTGCGTGTGAAGCAAGCGCTCTAACCAGCTGAGCTATACGCCCGTAACGCAGCGTGGCTGCGTGGTGACCCGAACGGGAATCGAACCCGTGTTACCGCCGTGAAAGGGCGGTGTCTTAGCCGCTTGACCATCGGGCCGCAGATGCGCCCCCTATTGGGAGCGCGGTGGTAGCGGTAGTCGGATTTGAACCAACGACACTGCGGGTATGAACCGCATGCTCTAGCCAACTGAGCTATACCGCCATAAAATGCCTTTAGGAAGGCAAGACGCCTTTTTGGAAGGCGCAGTTTATTATATAGTATTGTCCGCTCTTTTGTCAATATGAATTTTGCTTTTTTCCGCTTTTTCCGCAAAATTTTTCCTCAGGAGACGAGAAGGGACGAGCTGGGCGGCCACACCGGCGGCCGGGCAAGGCCCTTCTTATACGCGCCCGCTCCGGCCGCCTCCGCCGGGGAGGGCCCTGTGAGAGGCGCCGCAGCCGTCCGGCGCCTCTCACAGCGCGGCTCTGTTCTATTCGGCGGCCGCCGGCGAGCCGTCCTCCTGCGCCTCCAGCGCAAAGACCGAGATGCACCCGGTGGGGCAGGCTTTGGCGCAGGCGCCGCACCCCACGCATTTCTCCCCGTCAATAGCCGCCAGGAAATTTTCCACGTGGATGGCGTCGTACTCGCAGGCCTTGGTACATTTCATGCAGCCGATGCAGCCCTTGGAGCAGATTTTGCGCACCACAGCCCCTTTATCGTGACTGGAGCATCGCACCACGCCCTGGACATGCCCGGGCACCAGCGCGATGAGGTCCTTGGGGCAGGCCTTGACGCACTGCCCGCAGCCGCGGCAGAGGCCGGGGTCAATCCTTGCCAGCCCGTTTTCAATCGCAATGGCGCCGTACTCGCAAGCCTTTTTGCAGTCGCCGTGGCCCAGGCAGCCGTATTGGCACAGCCAGTCCCCGCCGTAAAGCTGGTTGGCGGCCCGGCAGGAATCCAGGCCCTGGTACTCCAGCTTGCGGGAGGTGACCCCCTCGCAGCCACCGCAGCGCACCAGCGCGGTGCGGGTGTCCACCCCGCGGCTTTCCACACCAAGGATTTTGGCGGTCGCCTCGGCCACCGCCTCCCCTCCGGGGGAGCACAGGCCGACCGGCGCGCCCTCGTTGGCCATGGCCTTGGCGTAGCCGTCGCAGCCGGAATAGCCGCATGCGCCGCAGTTGGCGCCGGGCAGGACATCCCGCAGCGCCTCGGCCTTTTCGTCCCGCGGCACCGCCATAACCACCGACGCCACGGCGAGGATCAGCCCCGCGACCAAGCCGAGCGCCGCCAGGAGCAGGATTGCCAGCAATATGGAATTCATCGGGTTAACCCCTTTCTCTGTGTGTGGGCAGCGAACCGCTGCACGACGGCCCGGCGGGCCCCGCTCCCTTACAGCCCGAACAGGCCCTGGAAGCCGATAAAGGAAAGCGACACCAGCGACGCGGACACCAGGGTAATCGGCAGCCCCTTCAGGCCGGCGGGGATATCCGCGCCCTCCAGCCGTTCCCGCACGCCGGCGAACATCACCATGGCCAGCAGGAAGCCGCCGCCCGCGCCCAGCGCGTTGACCAGCGATTCGACAAACCCGTACCCGCTGTCAATGTTCAGGATGGTCACGCCCAGGACGGCGCAGTTGGTGGTGATCAGCGGCAGATAGATGCCCAGGGAATTGTACAGCGGGGGCACAAACCGCTTGAGGGCGATTTCCACCAGCTGCACCAGGGCGGCGATGATCAGAATAAAGACGATGGTCTGGAGGTAGGTTAAGTCGTTGGGTTCAAGGATATAGGTCTGGATGGGCCAGGTGGCGGCGGTGGCCATCAGCATGACGAAGATCACCGCCAGGGACATCCCCACCGCGGAATTCAGCTTCTTGGACACCCCGAGGAAGGGGCAGATCCCCAAGAACTGGGAGAGGACAAAGTTGTTGACCAGCAGGCCGCCGATCAGGATGGCAAACAGCCCGGTATTACTCATGGCCGCCGTCCCCCTTCCCTGCCCGGCCGCAGGCCGCCGCGCTGGGGCAGGCGGCGCAGACGGTCTGCGCCGTCTCCCGGCGGGTCTCATCCCGCTCCTGCCGCACCGAAAGCTTATTGGTCAGCCAGATCAGCATCCCGAAGACAAAGAAGCCGCCCGCCGGCAGGACAAAGACGGTGATCGGCGGGATCAGCCCCCCCTCCGGCCAGCCGAAAACGGTGCCATTGCCGAGGAATTCCCGGATGCCGCCCATCACCACCAGCGCGGCGGTGAAGCCGGCGCCCATCCCCAGCCCGTCAAGAGCGGAGAGGCCGACGCTGTTTTTGCTCGCGTACGCCTCCGCCCGGCCCAGGATGATGCAGTTGACCACGATCAGGGGCAGGTAGATGCCCAGCGCCTTGTCAATATCCGGCAGGTAGGCCTTGACCAGCATCTGCACGATGGTGGTAAAGCCGGCGATGATGACGATAAACGCCGGCAGCCGCACCTTGTCGGGGATCACCTTGCGCAGAAGGGAGATCACAATGTTGGAGCAGACCAGCACGAACGTCGCGGCCGCGCCCATCCCCAGCCCGTTGACCGCCGCGGTGGTCACCGCCAGGGTGGGGCAGGTGCCCAGCACCAGCCGGAACGTCGGGTTTTCAATCAGAAGCCCCTTGGTAAAGGAGTGGACGTATTTGTTCGCCATTTACTCCGCCCCCTTCTGGATTTGTTGATAATATGCGACCGCCTGGTTTACCCCGTCGGTCACGCCGCGGGAGGTCTTGGTTGCCTGAGAGACGCCGTCGATGTCCTTTCCCAGGGTGAAGCCGCCGTCCGGCGCCTCCTGCCCCATAAAGCGGTCAAACAGGCCGCCGTCCCGGACCTTATCGACATAGCCGGCCGTCTCATTGTCGTCGGTGACGGTCACGCCGGTGATTTTACCGTCGGCGGAGATGCCGGTCATCACCGTGAGGCCGGCGCTTTTGCCGGTGGTGCTCACCGTGAAGACATAGCCCACTGTCTCGCCCCCCTGCAGGGCGGTATAATAGACGACCTCCTGCCCGTCGGAGGCGGTCAGCGCCTGCCGTTCAAAGGAATCGGCGTCTATCACCTCTAGGCGGGCCTGGGTCTCCGCCTCCTCGTTGCGGGCGGCGATGGTAGAGGCCGTGAGGGCGTTGGTGCCCGCCAGCGCCGCCGTAACCCCGCCGGCAATAATCGCCAGCGCGGCGGCGGACACCGCGATATCCCGAAGCTTTTTGCTTTGCATGCTTTTCTTCCTTTCGTAAGGGGGCGGCTCGAGCGCCCCGAAAGCGCCGGAGATAGGCGCAGTCTTGCCGAAGGCCGCTATTTTGCCGCGTCCTTCGCAGCCTTCTTCTCCCTGCGGCGGCGTCCGAAGGGGAGGGGGCGGGTGGCCCGCTCAATCAGCGGGACCAGGATATTCATAATCACAATGGCAAAGGACACGCCTTCAGGCAGGGAGCCGAACTGCCGGATCAGCACCGTCAGCAGCCCGCAGCCCACCGCGTACACCGCCCGGCCCGCCTTATTGATCGGGGAGGTGGTGTAGTCGGTCGCCATAAAGATGGCGCCCAGCATCAGGCCGCCCGAGAGGATCTGCCGCAGGGGGTCTTGCCCCAGCAGCCAGGAAAGCACGAACACCGTGCCGATGTAAAGCAGCGGCACCGCCGGGGTGATCACCCGGCGCAGCACCAGGTACACCCCGCCTAAGAGGAGCGCCAGCGCGCAGGTTTCCCCCAGGCAGCCGCCGTGGATGCCGAAAAACAGCTCGGACAGGGAATAGGGCGCGGCCCCTTCGGCCAGGGGGGTGGCAGCCGTCACCGCGTCCGCCCCGGTGCCGGAAAAGGGCACCACCCAGCTGTTCATTGATTCCGGGAAGCTCGCCATCAGCACGATCCGCCCCGCCAGGGCCGGGTTGACGAAGTTCTGCCCCAGGCCGCCGAACATCTGCTTGGCGACCACGATCGCCGCCACACCGCCCAAGGCCGCCTGCCACAGCGGCATGGTCGCCGGCAGGTTGAAGGCCAGCAGCATCCCGGTGACGATGCAGGAAAGGTCCCCCACCGTCTGGGGGCGCTTCATCACCCAGCGGCTGACCACCTCCGACGCCATGCAGGAGGCGACGCACACCAGCTCCACCGCCAGCGCCCGCCAGCCGAAGAGCAGCACCGAGGCCACCGCCGCCGGCACCAGGGCAATCAGCACATCAAGCATCACCCCGCGGGTGCTCATCCCGCAGCGCAGGTGGGGGGACGAGGTCACGATCAAGGGCTTGTCTATCAAAGACACGGTTGGTTCACTCCTTATATCCCAGCAGGCCCTGCCGCTGCCGGCGGGCCGTCTTCTGCCGCTTACGGCCGCTCCTCCCGCTGCTCGGGCGTGATGCGCACCAGCTCCTTGCCCATCCGCATGGTCTGCACAATATAGCGGTTGGCCGGGCAGGAAAAAGAGCAGCAGCCGCATTCTATACAGGTCATTACCCCGAGCTTTTTAAGCGAAGCGACATCGGCGTTTTTGTACGCCGAGGCGATCGCAGGCGGGACCAGGTGCATGGGGCAGGCGTCAACGCACCGGCCGCAGCGGATGCAGACCGAGGCGGCGGGCGGGCGCGCGTCCCTCTCGTTAAAAGCGAGCAGCGCGTTGTTCTGCTTGAGGACCGGCAGGGTATCGTCCATCAGGGCCAGCCCCATCATCGGGCCGCCCATGAGCAGCTTGCGGGCCTCCTCCTTCAGCCCGCAGAATGCCAGCACGTCATGCACAGGGGTGCCGATCGTCACCCGCACGTTCTGCGGATGGGCGACCGCCGAGCCGTCCACCGTCAGCCGCTTATCCACCAGCGGCATCCCGGTCTTGAGATAGCGGGCCAGGAAGGCGGCCGTGGTGACGTTCATAACCACGCACCCCACATCGGCCGGCAGCCCGCCCTCCGGGACCCGGCGGCCGGTGCAGGCCTGGATCAGCACCTTTTCCGCCCCCTGCGGATAGCGGGCCGGCAGCGCCTTGACCCGCACCTCCCTCCCCGGCGCGGAAACGCTCCGGGCGATCTTGCCAAGCTCGGCGATGGCGGCGGGCTTGTTGCGCTCAATGGCGATAATCACCCGGGAAGCGCTCAAAAACTCCATGACCGACTGCACGCCGGAAACGATATCCCAGGAGTTTTCCATGCATTCCCGGTAGTCGGCGGTGATATACGGCTCGCACTCCGCCGCGTTGATCAGGATGGTGTCAATCGCGTCCACGTCCGGCGGGTTGAGCTTGACATGGGTGGGGAATCCCGCGCCGCCCAGGCCCACCAGCCCCGACGCGCGCACCGCCTGGAGGAAATCCTCGCGGGTGTTGACGACGGGCGGGCGCACGCTCTCGTGGATCCGGCCCTCGCCGTCCGATTCGATCACCACCGCCTGCGTTTTCCCGCCGGGCAGGAGCAGCTCGGTAATCGCCGCCACCCGGCCCGACACCCCGCTGTGGATCGGGGCGGAAACCGGCTTGCCGCTGTCCCCCACCACCTGGCCGACCGCCACCGTATCCCCCACCTTGACCGTGGGGACGCAGGGCGCGCCGATGTGCTGGGCCATGGCCAGCACGATCCGCTCCGGGGCAGGCATCCTGACCGTTTCGCATTCGGCCGTGTGCTTGCGGTGCGGGGCATGGACCCCGCCTCGGGTACGGCTCCGCAGCGCCTGCAGAAGGCCGGAAGCCGTCCCCGCCGCGCCGTTTTTTGCCTGTGTATCCATCGTATTCCCATGCCTTTCCTCCCCCGGCAGGCCATACCGGCCAGGGGCTGTCCGTCGGTAGTTATCTATTCATCCTTATATATGTGCAGCCGCTTTAACGCGGGCAGCGTCAGGTTGAGGGTCAGCCCCGTCGCCGTCCCCGCGATCAGGGCCAGCAGGAGCAGCCAGGGGCCGTAAGCCAGCAGGGCGGGGCTGGTCAGCAGCATCGCCATGCCGAGCTGGCCGCCGTTATGCGCCACCGCGCCCAGGATGCCGATCCCCACAAAGCTGAACCGCCGGCGCAGCGCCCGCCAGGCCAGCGCCATCACCAGCGTGCTGAGGAGCCCGCCCGACAGGCTCATCAAAAAAGCCGTGCCGCCCCGCAGGAGGGCGAAGAGCGCCTTGGCCAGCGTGACCGTCAGCGCCGCGGGCAGCCCCAGCGAAGAAAGGGCCACCATGGTCGCCAGGTTGGACAGGCCGAGCTTGGCGCCGGGGACGGGCAGCACCGGCAGGAAGCCTTCCAGAAAGGAGAGCGCGATCGCCAGCGCGCCGAGGATCCCCAGCAGGGCGGCGCGCTGCGCCGGGCGCTTCGTCGGTTCCACTCCGCATCCTCCCGTCCTTGCCTCGTCTCAGCCTGCCACGGCGTCCGCAGGCGGGGAGCCCTCCCGCCCCGCGGCCTCCTGCGTGACCAGCAGCACCACCCCGGCCGGCAGGCAGGCGGCGGTGTCCCCCGTGCGGCTCAGCCGGCCGCTGTGTACGCAGATTTGATCGGGACAGCCGCTGCTTTCAAACCAGACGGCCCCGTCCTGCACCCGGATTACCACATGGATGCCGCCGCTGCCGTCTATTTCGACCACTTCGTCCCGGGAAAGGGAAAGCTCCCGTTCCCCCTGCGGGGTGGTCAGCAGCGCCTGCCCGCCCTCCTTGGAAAAAAGGGCCGCCCCGCCAAGCAGGGCCAGGGCCGCCAGCAGCAGGCCGCCCAATAGGAGCAGGTCCCCCCGGCGCAGCCGCAGCGGCCGCTTCGGGACGTCTTCCGGTTGTGCCGCGCTCTTTTGCACTGGTATTTCTTCCTCCGGTTTGGTATACTGTCCACAGAAGCCGCCGGCATCGCCCGCCGCTTCCATCCGCCGGACGCGGCGGCGCGTAAGGTCGGATATGTCCCCATCATAGACTATTTTTCCCAAAAAAACAAGAACCAATTCATACGCCGGATCAATTCAGAAAGGAAGGAACCCCGGATGGATTTTACGTTTTACATGCCCGTACAGGTATTCAGCGGCGAAGGCTGCCTAAAGGCGGAAGGGGTGCGGCTGCGGGCCCTCGGCCGCCGCTGCGTGATTGTCACCGGCGCCCGCGCGGCCAAGGCCAGCGGCGCGCTGGACGATGCCCTGGAAGCGCTGGCCAGGGCCGGGATTGAGGCGACGGTGTTCCCCGGCATCGGCCCGAACCCCCTGCTCTCCCAATGCCAGGCCGCCGCCTATACGGCAGAAACCTGCCGGGCGGATTTCCTGCTCGGCATCGGGGGCGGCTCGGTCATGGACGCGGCCAAAGCCGCCGCCTGGCTGGCGCCCAACGGCTCCACCCAGGGGGCCGAGCTGATGGCCGGCAGGCTGCGCCAGCCTCCCCTGCCGCTGGCGCTGGTCGGCACCACCGCCGGCACCGGCAGCGAAGTGAGCGCCACCGCCGTCCTCACCCTTGACCGGGAGCGGCGGAAAAAAAGCGTTACCGCCCCCCAGTGCTACGCCCGGTATGTCTTTGCCGACCCCCGCTACACCCACAGCTCCAACCGGGAAACGACGGTTTGCACGGCGCTCGACGCCTTCTCCCACGCGGCGGAGGGCTGGTTCGCCCCCGGCTGCGGCAACGTGATCACCGCCTTTGGGGAGCGGGCGCTGGCCATGGTATCCGGCGGGCTGGGCTGGCTGGCGGAGCATCCCGGCCTGCCCGACGCCGGGATGCGGGAACAGCTCTATTACGGCTCCCTTTGGGCGGGGATGGTGCTCAACGCCTGCGGCACGGCCTTCCCCCACCCCTTGGGCTACATCCTGACCGAGGAGTACGGCCTGCCCCACGGCGCGGCCTGCGCCGTCTTCCTGCCCGCCTTTCTGCGCCGGGCGGAGGAATACGCCCCCGCCCGCGCCGAGCAGCTTTACCGGCTCTGCGGCGGGAGGGAACGGGTGTTCGCGCTGCTGGAGGCCCTCACCCCCCGGCCGGACGCCGCGATGACGGCGGAGCAGGTGGACGGCTACCGCGCCCGGTGGCAGGGGCTGAAAAATTTCGACCGCACCCCGGGCGGCTTCACCCCCGACGACGCGGCGGCGCTGTACACCGCCCTCTTCGTCCGGTAGCGCCGGGGGAGCCGCCCCTCCCCCCGGCGGAGCGGGATTTGCCTCTTGCCCGGCGGACGGGCGCATGGTATAATGGCGGTAGAAAAGGGCGGAAGCCGGCGCCCTGCCGGGAAGGGCGGGACGCGCGCCGCTCCGCTGAAAACAGCGATAAGGGGGACTCCGGTATGTTCATCAAACAGCTTTCGATCTTCGTAGAAAACAAATCCGGCCGTCTGGCGGAAATCACCGCGATTATCGCCAAGGCGGGGATCGACATCCGCGCCCTTTCGGTAGCCGACACCACCAATTTCGGCATCCTCCGGCTGATCGTTGACAAGCCGGATGAGGCGGAGGCCGCGCTGAAGGCCGCCGGCCTGACCGTTTCCCTGACCAGCGTGATCGCCATCGGCATCCCCGACCGGCCGGGCGGGTTTGCCGCCGCGGCGAAGGCTTTGGCCGATGCGGAAATCGGAATTTTTCAGCATCGCTTTAGCCTCGTCTAATTGTACGGCGAGTTTATATTCGACAGGCGTCAGCCCCAGTTCTTGTTTAAATTTATGGCAAAGATGGCTGTACGATACCGAAATTTTTTCGGCAAGATCCGTGATTTTGAATGCAGTATTATAATAGCAATCTATATATTTTTTGGCATAGCCCACGATGGAGGAATACTGGTTGTTTTCTTTGGGGGAGGGCTGCAGATTGATTTCCGTATAGCGGACGAGGATCGCCAAAAAATTCATCAGATAGGCAAACGTGAATTTTTCGCATTGGCTCGTCGAAGCGTTCATCTCTCCGTACATTTTATTGAAAAGTTCGGATATTCTGTTAAAGTGTTCTTCCAAAAAATCGATGCGGAACACTTGATCCGACCTGTTTTCTTCGCGGTCGGAAAAGGTATTTGCATTTGAAAAAAAGATGTTTTCAAGCATTACGACATAATATTCCACGGGCTTTTTTCCGCTAAGTTGTTTTTCGGTGTGCAGAATATTTCCGTTGATCAAAAGGATCGTTCCCCGCGTCATCGGATAGGAGCCTTGCAGCGTATCCAATGAACCGTATCCGTTGACGACATAGATAATTTCCGACGCCGTATGGGAGTGCATATAAGAGGAAAAATCATCCTCATATTTTGTATAGGAAACGGAAATGATATGGGGGATCACGTCGAATTGATTTTTGTTTACAGCGATTCGATGGTGCATGCGGCCTTCCTCCTAAAGCGATTCTATTATAGCCGAATCGGCCGCGCTTTGTCAATATTTTTGCAGAATACAGCAGAAAAATAATAAAAGTGTGCACAATCATTATAGATTTTGCCAGTTTAGTCGTATATAATGGACGCAAGAAGGAAAACGTAAGGCGGGAGAATATGCGCAGAAAAGACGTACATTTCAACTTCGGCGATTTTGTGAATTGCTTGCGTATTGCCATCGTTCCGGGGCATTACGAACAACAGCGCATCGATGCGACGATCGGTTTTTGTAAGAAATATAACTTTTCAAACGTAATGCTGTTTATCAATGCCGAAGAATATAACCGAGGGCACATGACTGCAGAAGAAGCCCGCCCGTGGGTCGCATGTATAAAAAGGGCCAAGAGTGCATTGGAGGAGAACGGTATTTCCGTCAGTCTGAATCCTTGGATGGAGATAGGGCATCTCGATCGCGGCCGTACCTTAAAGGAAGGCCAGGATTTTCAGACGATGGTCGATTTAAACGGGAAGGCCGCCTCGATGGTCGCTTGTCCGCTGGATCCAAATTGGCAGGGATATTTTCGGGAATTTTATACATATCTGCTGAAAGAGATCGAACCGGAGATCGTGTGGATCGAAGACGATTTTCGTTTTCATAATCACGGAGATTTAGAGTACGGCGGCTGCTTCTGCCCTATTCATATGCGCGAATACAACGGCAGGCTGGGTACGGATTATACCCGCGAAGAATTTGTGGAAAAAGTTTTTGCACAAGGGAAAGCGTCAAAAGAAAGGATCTGTTGGTTGGACACGCAGAGAGAGTCCATGAATAAAACGGCCGGTTTTTTCGGAGAGATCGTGCGCGAGGCAAGCCCGAATACTAAAGTGGGACTGATGTCTTCCACGGCAGCTAAGCATTGCTCGGAAGGAAGAGATTGGCGCGCCGTACATAAAGGGCTCAGCGGTACGGGGATCAAAATCGACAGGATCCATTTGCCATGCTATATCGAGTGCGGCGGAAAGGAATATTATACGCAGTTCAATTCTACCAGCATGATCGTCAGGGCCTTTTTAGAGGATGATGTTTTGGTCTATCCGGAATTGGAAAACGCCGCCTTTTCTCCCTTTTGCAAGAGTCCGCGGTTTCTGCGCTTTCAGCTTGAATCGTCGATACCGCTGGTCATCAGCGGCATGACTTACGATATTTTTGATTTTACCGGCAACGGGCCGATAGAGGCCTTTGGATATGGGCAGGAAATCAGAAATTTGTATCCGTATATGAGAGCGGTGCAGAAGTTGGGACTGCAATTTTCACGGATGCGCGGCATGGTTCTGCCCGTCAGCGAAAAAGCTTGCTATTACAAAGAAGATGTCCGTACATGGCAGGAACTGCATCCCGACGAGTTCGATTTTGCGGGATTGGTCGGCGGATTGGGATTGAATTACTGCCTGCGCGCCGACAAAGGGATAAAAGACGCATTTGTCGCCTTGACGGGCGACGCATCGTCTGCCTTTGACGATGAAGAGCTTGCAAGACTCTTTGCGGAAAATTTTGTTTTTGCCGACGGAAAAACGGTGCTTTTGCTGCAAGAACGGGGGCTGCTTCGCTTGATCGGGGCGAGGCAAGCGGAAATGCTGAAAAGCGATACGGGCAGACAATCGTATGAGCAGCTGGATGTCGAGATCATGCAGGGATGCGCGATAAATGGATGGCGTGCGAGCGCCCAGGCAAAAGCCGGGGATTATGTTCGCATAGAATATGAAAATTCTGAAAATTTAAAAGTATATACCCGTTTGTATGATCATTGCGAGGAGTATGTGGGCAAGGGAGTGGTCGCCGGGAAAACATTCGCCGTTTGGCCGTACGTTCTGCACGGACAGCAATACGAGCAATACAATCTCATGCGCCGCGCTGTGCTGTCGGATATCCTGTTTGCATGTGAAAAGATACAGGTGATTTCCGCGGAGGAAGGCGTTTTTCCCTACCTGTTTGAAACGGATGGCCAGTATGTACTGATTTTGGTCAATGCGACGGTGGATTCATTTGCAGATATCCGTTTTAAAGTAAAGGGCGTCGATTTTACGGGGATATCTTTGCTCGACAGAAGGACGGGGCGCGCTGAAAAAGCGAAGTTCAGCAGGCAGGGTGCGGAGGTCAAGATCGATCAGGCATTCGAATATTTATCAACACATACGCTGTTGTTAAATAAATAAATTTATTTTTTCGGGAGGAAAAAATGAAGGATCTTAGGCGAATTTTGTTGGTTTTTTGCTTGGTGCTGATGGTCGGATGCTGTGCGGCTGCTTTGGTCGCCTGCAGCGGCGGAGAGGCGCTTACGGGCATTTCTGCTCAAAACGTGACGAAAGTGTATGACGGCGAAGAGGCGTCTATCACGGTAGAAGGCACGGAGAGCGGAGATAAGGTACAGTATAAGAACAGCGAAAACGGCGTATATAAGGCAGCCAATGTCAAGTATACGGATGTGGGAGAATATACCGTTTGGTATAAAGTGGAAAGGGGCGGAAGCTCTTTTGAAGGGAGCGCGACGATCACCATTACTCCGAAAGAGCTGACCGTTGCGAAGAAAGATGTGGAAATATCGCGCATGCCGGGAGAGACGATCACCGTAAGCAAAGGCGTACATTACGATCTGAACGGTGCCGTCGCCAGCGACAATGTAGATATTACGCCGAATATCTCTTTGGATAACGAAAACAACCCGACGAAAGTCATCGTCACATATACGAACGAACTGCGCGGAACGGACAAGGATAATTATACCTTGAAAGAGGGCGGTACGATGGAATATACCGACATAGACATTCCGCAGTATGTTATGCGCAAAACGACGGCGAACGCCGGGACAGTGAAGATCGCAGACATTGCAGATCACAGCAAAACATATGAAATTTCCTTTGACTTCAAAGCGCAGCTGAATAAAACGGCGTATGTGGAAGATCCCGCTACGGATGAGTATACGGGCAACAGCCGCATGACATATTATAGCGAGCGCACGGGAGATCTGCAGAACTTTATCTATTTCAAAAAGGACTTCCATACCTACGACGAATATAAA
>CAJFQI010000021.1:0-2296 GCA_904419005.1 Candidatus Avimonas faecium
GGCAGGACGGTGAAACGGATGAGCAAAGAAACCATACAAAACCATGAAACGACCTCAATAGGCCGTCCGTTAATCGTTTCCTACTCCTATTCCGGCAATACCCATCAGATTGCGCAGGGATTGCAAGCGATGACCGGCGGCGACTGGTGTGAGATTCATCCTTGGCAGCCCTATCCGATGGCGTTCCCGGAGCTGCTGGAACAGGTGAAACGGGAGGTCCAGTCCGGATACCATCCCCGGCTTCTTCCTCTCACCTGCTCACCGCGCCCTTATCCGGTTATTTTTGTGGGTTCGCCCAACTGGTGTGGGACAATTGCTCCGCCGCTGGCCTCATGGCTTTATAAAAACGACCTCGCCGGCAGGATCATTCTTCCGTTTTGCTCCCATTGCGGAGGGGTTTCGGGAGACCTCCGGGGAGACATCGCCAAACTGTGCCCAAAAGCCGATGTGCGGGAAGCCCTCAGCGTAATAGGCGATGGAGGCGATAACCTAATGAAGATGCTTCAAAAATGGTTGATCAGAACCGGTATAGCGGATGATCCGATTGTTCATACCGGATGAATCGGGCATCGTCATCCCCCAAATGAATAATCTATTTATTTAAGGAGTGTTATTTATGCGTATCAACGACAAAGCCACCTTTGACAAGGAAAATATTTTCGGCCTGGGCAATGCCAACACCGCTTACGCCCAGTATTTTATCGGTAATTCCTACCTGAACCCGCTGACCGAAGCGGGCAAGTGCCCGGTATTTCTGGCCAACGTCACCTTTGAGCCCGGCTGCCGGAACAACTGGCACATCCACCACGCCAAGAGCGGCGGCGGCCAGCTGCTCATCTGCACGGCCGGCGAAGGCTGGTATCAGGAAGAAGGCAAGGAAGCCGTCAGCCTGACACCCGGCACGGTCATTACCATCCCCGCCAATGTGAAGCACTGGCACGGGGCCAAAAAGAACAGCTGGTTTTCCCACATTGCCGTAGAGGTCCCCGGCGAGGAAACCGCCAACGAGTGGTGTGAGCCGGTGGATGACGGAACGTACAACGGCCTGGAATAAGGAGGACGCCCTATGCAATACACGAAACTGGGGAACTCAGATTTGAAGGTGTCCCGCATCTGCATGGGATGCATGGGCTTTGGCGATCCGCATAACGGCCAGCACAGCTGGACGCTGGATGAAGAGCATTCCCGGGAGATCCTCCGGCGCGGGCTGGAGCTGGGCGTTAACTTTTTCGACACCGCTATCGGCTACCAAAGCGGCACCAGCGAGCAGTATGTGGGCCGGGCCATTCGGGATTTCACAAAGAGAGAGGATGTGGTGGTGGCTACTAAGTTCCTGCCTCGCACCCAGGAGGAAATCGCTGCGGGCATCACCGGCCAGCAGCATATTCAAAATATGATCGACACCAGCCTGCGCAATCTGGGGCTGGAGTATGTTGATCTTTACATCTATCACATGTGGGACTATGAGACCCCTCTCCACGACATCATGGACGGGCTCGACCGCATTGTGAAAGCGGGAAAGGTCCGGTATATCGGCATCTCCAACTGCTTTGCCTACCAGTTGGCCAAGGCAAACGCTCTGGCAGAGCGGGAAGGCTTCCCGAAGTTTGTCTCCATTCAGGGGCATTACAACCTGATCTTCCGAGAGGAAGAGCGGGAGATGGCCAAGCTCTGCGCGGAAGACAACATCGCCATGACCCCCTACAGCGCCCTGGCGGGCGGCCGGCTCTCAAAGCACCCGGGCGAAACCTCCAAGCGGCTGGAAGAGGACAGTTACGCCAAATTCAAGTATGATGCTACCGCCAAGCAGGACGCAGCTATCATAAACCGTGTAGCAGAGCTTGCAGACAAGCGGGGCGTGTCCATGACCGAGATCTCCCTGGCCTGGCTGCTCACCAAGGTGGCGGCCCCAGTAGTAGGCGCTACCAAGCGGCATCATATTGAGGGAGCGGCCAAGGCGGTGGAGCTTGTGCTGACGCCGGAGGAAATTGCCTATCTCGAAGAGCCCTATGTTCCCCACAGGCTGGTTGGCGTTATGGCGCAGAACACGCCGGCAGCAGCAAAGGCACAGCACGTTTGGTCAACCGGAAATCAGAAAATCGAAAAGGCATATGGACAGCCCTGAATATACTCAAAATCTGCAATGATTCCGGCTTATGGAAAAAACGGGAATTCCCCTGGCGCCAGTCCATGGACCGGTAAGGATGGCACGAAATCCCGCTTCAGCTATAGGATATGCCGCATTCCAACAATGCACAATCCCAGCATTTCAGCCAATAAGAGATCGGAATACGAT